>JBFWUJ010000070.1:0-5391 GCA_050247295.1 Sphingomonas sp.
GCACGGACCTTGGCCGCCGTCGTCGGGCCGAGGTCCGAAGCAACCAGCGCTTCCTCGATCTCGTCCAGCGTGTTTTCGTCCAGCGCGGCCCTGGAGAACAGGCCGGAGAGATTGTCGCCTAGGCGGTCCGAGGTCTTCGAAAAGCCGAGCCGCATGCGATCAAGCCAGGAGCTGTCGGTCAAAGCGGCGTTCCGATCAACACATCGCCGGCGAGCGCCGTCACCTTGGTCTCCACGATCGTTCCAACCGCGCCGCTCGTTCTCACCGGCGCGAAATTCTCGGCATGGCCGAGGCCGTCCTCGCGTTCGATCAGCACTTGCTGCTTCGTGCCGATCAATGCTTCCAGCCACGCCGCTTTGCGTCCGGTGGTCGCCTCGCGCAGTCGCCGCGCCCGTTCCCTGACGAGAGGTGGCGGCATCTGCGGCATCCTGGCAGCGGGCGTGCCGCGCTTCGGTGAAAAGGGGAAGATATGGCCCATGACGATGTCGCATTCATCGATCAGGCGAAGCGAATTTTCATGCGCTTTCTCACTTTCGGTCGGAAAGCCGGCGATCAGGTCGGCGCCGATCGCAATTTCCGGCCGCGCTGCCTTCAGCCGCGCCACCGTTTCAACGGCCTGGATCCGATTGTGCCGCCGCTTCATCCGCTTCAGCACCAAATCGTCGCCAGCCTGAAAGCTCATATGGAGATGCGGCATGAAGCGCGGCTCGCTCGTCGCCAGCTCGAACAGCCGTTCGTCCAGCTCGATGCAGTCGATGGAAGAGAGCCGGAGTCGCGGTAAATCGGGGACATGCTTCAAAATCCGCTCGACCAGTCGCCCCAGCGTCGGCGATCCGGGCAGGTCGGGGCCGTAGCTGGTCACATCGACGCCGGTCAGCACCACTTCGCGAAAGCCTTCGCCGGCAAGCGCCCTGATCCGCTCGACCACCAGCCCGGCCGGCACCGAACGGCTGTTTCCGCGGCCATAGGGTATGATGCAGAAGGTGCAGCGGTGGTCACAGCCGTTCTGCACCTCGACAAACGCGCGGGCCCGCTCGGCAAAGCCGGTGACGAGATGCGGTGCCGTGTCCCGCACCGTCATGATGTCGGACACCCGGACCCGCTCCCGATCCGGCAGAAACGCACGGGGATCGAATTTTTCGCGGTTTCCGAGCACTTTGCTAACTTCCGGCATAGCCGCGAAGGTCTGCGGCTCCACTTGCGCCGCGCAACCGGTCACGAACAGCCGCGCTTCGGGCCGGGCCCGCTTCGCCCTGCGGATCGCCTGCCGGGTTTGCCGCACGGCCTCATTGGTGACGGCGCAGCTGTTGACGACGATCAGGTCGGCCTGGTCGCCGGCGAGCGCGCGCATCGCCTCGCTCTCCGCAGCGTTGAGACGGCAGCCGAGAGTGATGAGTTCCGGTCCGCTCATGCCGCCATTTCCCCATCGAAAACATGGGTGGCGGGGCCGGTCATCCGGATCGTGGCGCCGGGTCCCCAGCCAATGGCCAGCGCGCCGCCGGGCAAGTGAACCTCGACCGGGCTCGTCGCCACGCCGCGCGAGATCGCTGCCACTGCCGTCGCGCATGCGCCGGTGCCGCAGGCCTGGGTCAGGCCAGCGCCCCGCTCCCACACGCGCAGGCGGATCACGCCGTCCGCGAGGCTGGCCACGTTGACGTTCACCCGCTCGGGGAAGAGTGGATCGCTTTCAATGACCGGACCCAGCCGCGCCAGATCTACGGTCTCGGCATCGTCGACGAAGAAAACGACGTGCGGGTTGCCGACATTGACCGCGAAGGGCTGTCGCAGATCCTCCCAGCCGACCGGCATCATCGTCGTGTCCATCGCATAGGCCAGCGGGATTTCCGCCCAGCCGAAGCGCGGCTGCCCCATATCGACACTGGCGTCATTGCCGTTCGCCGACGCAGTCAGCACCCCGCCCAGAGTCTCGATGGTGGCCGCACCCAGCATTGCGACGCAGCGGCTCGCATTGCCGCAGGATTCGACCTCGCCGCCGTCGGCATTCCAGATTCGCATCCTCACGTCAGCGATCGCGGACGGTTCAAGCAGGATGACCTGGTCACAGCCGATACCCGTCCGTCGGTCGGCGATCTTGCGCGCCCGCGCGGCATCCATCGCGATGGGCACGTCGCGGGCGTCGAGAATGACGAAATCGTTGCCAAGGCCGTGCATCTTGCGAAAGCGGATCATGCCGGGCGCGATCTAGGTGTTGCTCTGCGCCAAGTCTACCTGCGGCACGGCGTCGCTCGGTTGATTCGCGCCCCGCCGCTGCTATGCCTCGGCCGGTGAGGCGGATGTGACCGGGTCCGAGCAAAAACGGCGCATCCCGCCCCCGCCGCGCTTCCGCGCGCTTGCGCTGTTCGCCGGCTTCTTCCTTCTCGTCGCCGCCGTTCTTGCCTCCATCTGGTTCACGCTGCGTCAGCAGGATTCGTTCGAAGGCGTTCGCCACACGCTGGAGGTGGAGAGCGAACTGGCTCAGGTGGCGGAGCGGCTGCAGCGGGCAGAGGCGGGCAGCCGTGGCTTCCTGCTCAGCGGCCGCAGCGACTTTCTGGAACCCTATGAGGAGGCCCGGCGCAGCCTCACCACCGATCTCGATCGCTTGCGTGCCCTCGTTGCCGACAATGCGCACCAGGCGGACTCGGTGGATCGCTTGCGGGCGCTGGCGATCCAGCGAATGCAGTTCCTGCGATTCGCGATCGAACATTATTGGCGCGGCGTCCCGAACCCGCCGCAGAATTTCCTGCGCGGGCAGGCGCTGATGGATCAGTTTCGCGATCTCGCCGACGAGATGAAGTCCGAAGAAGACCGGCTGCTCGCGCTTCGCAGCCGGGCTGCCAACCGGCAGGCGCGTTGGGCGGCGGTGGCGCTGGGCGTCAGCGCGGCGCTTGTGATTCTCCTTTTCCTGCTTGCGATCCGCTACGACCGGCGGCGGCTTGCAGAGGCGATCACGGCACGCGACGCCTTGGCCGAGGCCAATCGACGGCTCACTCAGGAGGCCGAGAATCGCGAGGCTGCCGAGGCAACGCTCAGGCAGATGCAGAAGGTTGAGGCGATCGGCCAGCTTACCGGCGGTATTGCTCATGATTTCAATAATATGCTCGCGGTCGTCATCGGTTCGCTCGATCTCGCGAAGCAGCGGCTGGACAAGGGGGAGGGCGCGCGCGCCGGGCGGCTGATCGGCAATGCGATGGAAGGGGCGCAACGGGCGGCGCGCCTCACCTCGCGGCTGCTTGCCTTCTCCCGCCAGCAGCCGCTGGATCCGCAGCCGGTCGACTGCAACCAGCTTGTCGGCGGCATGTCGGAGATCCTGCGGCGGACGATTGGCGATGACGTCCGCGTTGAAACGGCGCTGGCCGGCGGCCTGTGGCCGATCCTCGTCGATCCTGGCCAACTCGAAAATGCGATCCTGAACCTTTGCATCAATGGCCGCGATGCGATGCCGGAAGGCGGCCGCCTGGTGGTCGAGACCGCCAATCGCCGTCTCGGTGAGGACGATGTGGCGGCGCAGCCGGAATGCGCGGTGGGCGATTATGTCATGATCGCGGTCAGCGACAACGGCGTGGGAATGAGCCCCGAAGTGATGGGGCGCGCCATCGATCCCTTTTTCACGACCAAGGGCGCGGGCAAGGGGACGGGCCTCGGCCTTAGCCAGGTCCACGGCTTCATTCGTCAATCCGGCGGCCATCTTCAGATCGAATCGGAGCCTGGCCGCGGCACCTGCATCAGGCTTTTCCTGCCGCGCCACGATGGACCGCTGGGTGCCGATGCCGCGGCGACGGACAGGAATGAGGACGAGTTGCCGCGTGCCGAGGGCGAAGTCGTGCTGGTGGTCGAGGACGACGACCGGGTCCGCCACGTTTCGACCGATGCGCTGCGCGATCTCGGTTACACGGTGATGCAAGCGCCGGATGCGCATCACGCTCTGGCGATGCTCGCGACGCCATCCCCGATCGATTTATTGTTCACCGACGTGGTGATGCCGGATGTCAACGGGCGCGAACTTGCGGACCGTGCTCGCGCCACCCGGCCCGAACTCAAGGTGCTCTACACGACTGGCTACACGAAGGACGCGATCGTCCACGACGGTCGGCTCGAAGAGGGGGTGGACCTGTTGCCCAAGCCGTTCACCGTAGATCAGCTTGCCCGCAAGGTCCGACAGGTGCTCGACCGCGCGCAATAGCCGCGGCTTGCGATTCCTTCGGCTTGTCGCTATCTGCCCGCCATCCCGATCAGGGGTGAGCATTGAAGCGCCACGCGCGCACGCTGGCCGGCGAGGTTTCGCCCGCCGGCGTATTTTGCGTTTGGGCTTCGTTTGGAGCGGTTGATGTTCGAAAGCCTTGGCGATCGCCTTTCCGGAGTGTTCGACCGGCTGCGCGGGCGTGGCGCGCTCAGCGAGGCGGACGTGCGCGCGGCGATGCGCGAGGTCCGGATCGCGCTGCTCGAGGCGGATGTCGCGCTTCCCGTCGTGCGGAGCTTCGTCGACAAGGCGACCGAGCAGGCGGTCGGCCAACAGGTGCTGCGCTCGGTCACGCCGGGCCAGCAGGTGGTCAAGATCGTCAACGACGCGCTGGTCGAGATGCTGGGCAGCGAGGAGGCGGAGCTTGAGCTGGCGGTAACGCCGCCTGCGGTCATCATGATGGTGGGGCTGCAAGGCTCTGGTAAGACGACCTCCACCGCGAAGCTCGCGAGGCGGCTCACGCAGAAGGACCGCAAGAAAGTCCTGATGGCGTCGCTCGACGTGGCGCGGCCGGCAGCGCAGGAGCAACTGGCGGTGCTCGGCCGGCAGGCCGAGGTCGCGACGCTCCCCATCGTTGCCGGCCAGCCGCCGGTCGAAATTGCCCGCCGCGCGCTCAACGCCGCGCGGCTGCAGGCCTTCGACGTGTTGATGCTCGACACGGCCGGTCGCCTCCACGTCGATCAGGCGCTGATGGACGAGATGAAAGCGGTCGCCGAAGTCGCGACGCCGCAGGAGGTGTTGCTCGTCGCCGACGCGATGACGGGCCAGGACGCGGTCAATGTCGCCAAGAGCTTCGTTGACCAGATCGATCTCACCGGCGTCGTGCTGACCCGGATGGACGGCGACGCGCGCGGCGGCGCCGCGCTGTCGATGCGCGCCGTTACCGGCAGGCCGATCAAGTTCGCCGGTGTCGGCGAGGGGATCGACAAGCTGGAGGCCTTCCATCCCGAACGGGTGGCGGGACGTATCCTCGGCATGGGTGATGTCGTCGGCCTCGTCGAGCGCGCCCAGGAGACGATCAAGGCTGAAGAGGCCGAGGCGATGGCGGCGAAGCTTGCCAAGGGCCAGTTCGACCTCAATGACCTGCGCGCCCAGCTGCAGCAGATGCAGCGGATGGGCGGCCTCGGCGCGCTTGCCGGCATGATGCCGGGTCT
>JBFWUJ010000070.1:5491-10930 GCA_050247295.1 Sphingomonas sp.
CCGGCCGAAGAAGCGGCCGCCGAGGCGCCGGCTGAAGAGACCGAATCGTCGGTTGAGGACGATGCCTCCGAAGCGACGCCGGAAGCTGCGGCTGAGGAAGCCGCTGCTGCCGACGAGGCGACCAATGAAGGTGAGTCCGCCGAGGCTCCGGCCGAGGGCAGCGACGAGACTGCGCCCGAGGAAGGCGCCGAAAAGGCAGAAAAGGCCGAGTGATTGGCTGATCAGGTTATCCTCGCCGCCGTCGCCGGAGCGCATGGCGTCGGTGGCGAGGTGCGCCTCAAGCTCTTTGCCGAAGGGCTGGAAAGCCTGAAGCGGCACAAGGCATTTCTTGTCGGCGATAGGCTCCTTACGCTGAAGGCGGTCCGGCCGGGCGGCAGCGGTGCGATCGCCCGCTTCGCTGAAATCGCCGACCGCGGCGCGGCCGAAGCGCTGCGCGGATCTCTGCTTGGCGTGTCGCGCGATGCATTGCCGCCGCTGGGCGAGGGCGAATATTATCATGCGGACCTCATCGGCCTCGCATGCGTGGATGCTGCCGGTGTGCCGCTGGGCTCGGTGACAGCAGTCGAAAATTTCGGCGCTGGCGACCTGCTCGAGATAGAGACCACCGACGGCAAGCGCGCCCTGATCCCGTTCCGCCTCGGCATCGCCGATCTCGTCGACGGCCGGATCGTCGCCGACCCCGGCTTTCTCGCCTAACGCCGCAGCGGCCGCTTGCGGGCCAGATCGTTGCGGATCGTCGTGGCGGCCACCCCGCCTTCGCCCATCGCATGGCTGATCTGGTCGAGGCCGATCACCACGTCTCCAGCGGCGTAGAGTCCCGGCACGTTGGTGCGCTGATGGGAATCGACGAGGACGCAGCCACTGTCGTTGAGCGCCGCGCCGAGCTGCGCGGCAAGCTTGTTACGCACGTCCGAGCCAAGCGCGGGATAGAGACTGTCGAAGGCGAACCGGCCGGCCGCCGTCTCGACCGCGATCTGATCCCCTTCGATCCTGATGGTTCGGCAGGGGCCATCGACGCTCCTGATCCGGAGTTCGCGCAGCCGTGTCCTGTCTGCGCCGGAGAGATGGTGCGCCATGTCCGGCGCGATCAAGGTGACCTCTTGGGTGTAGCCGCGCAGGAATACCGCTTCGGCGACGCCGTGGCTGTCGTCACCGATCACGCCGACCTTCTTGTCGGTGACCTCATAGCCGTCACAGATCGGGCAGTAACGGATAAGCCCCGCCTGTAAGGCGGCGTCATGCTCGGCTTCGTCCATCGGCGGGCGACGATTGCGCACCCCGGTGGCGAGCAGAACGGTTTGCGCGCGCACGGGGCCGGAGCCCCACTCGACCGAGAAGCCGCCATTATCGCGATCGATCCTGGTGACATGGCCGCTTTCGATTGCTGCGCCGTAAAGCTGCGCCTGCTCCTTCATGCGCGCCAGCAAATCCGGGCCGGAAATGCCGCCGGGGAAGCCGGCATGGTTGCGCGTGCACGGAATGAGCGCGGCGCGGCTGTCACCCGCGTCGACGACCGTGAGCGAGAGATGAAAGCGCGCGAGATATATCGCAGCGGTCAGCCCCGCCGGCCCACCGCCAATGATCAGGCAATCGAAGGGTGTGTCGCTCATCCGCTTATAGTGCCGGGCGCGGACCGTTGTTCCGCTTCGCACTCAGGCCTATGCCCGCCAGCGCAAGTTCGGAAGGGGTCTCGATGCGGAAACTGCTGATCATCGGGCTGCTGGCGCTGGCGTCGCCGGCGGTTTCGCAGAGCATCTCGCCGCCGCGAACCGCGGAGCAGTCGCTTGCCGACCTGATCGAAGCCACCGGCCAGTCGCTGGACAGCTTCTTCGTGCGCTACCGTGAGCAAGCGCATGTGCCTGGCCTGGTCTTCGGTGTCGTCGCCGAGGGGCGGCTTGCCTATGTCCGGACGATGGGCAGCCGGACGCAAAATCCGGCCGATGAGGTCACGACCGATACGCTGTTCCGCATCGCATCGATGTCCAAGGCGTTTACCGCGCTGGCGATCCTGAAACTGCGCGACGAGGGCCGGTTGCGGCTTGACGCGCTGGCGGAGGACTATGTGCCGGAGATGCGAAGCTGGCGCTATCCGACCAGCGACAGCCCCAGAATCCGGGTCCGCGACCTGCTCAGCCACGTCTCCGGCTTCGTCACCGACGATCCATGGGGAGACCGGCAACAAGTGCTCGCCGATGCCGATTTCACGCGAATGCTGGCCGCTGGGGTGCCTTTCACGCGCGCCCCGCAGACCGCGTTCGAATATTCCAATCTCGGCTATGCGTTGCTCGGCCGGATCATCAGCAACGTCTCCGGCCGGCCTTATCAGGACTATATCCGAGAAGAGATCATGCGGCCGCTCGGGATGGAGGCCTCCGGCTACGACATCTCCCGATCTCCGCCCGAGCGACGGGCGATCGGCTGGCGTTGGGAAAATGACGCTTATGCGCGCGAGCCGGACATGCGCGACGGCGCGTTCGGGGCGATGGGCGGCGTGGAAACCAGCGCCCGCGACTATGCCCGCTGGGTCGCCTTCCTGCTTTCCGCCTGGCCGGCGCGGGATGGGCCGGAAGCCGGACCGGTGCGCCGTTCGACGGTGCGCGAGCTGGCGCAGGGACTGAATTTCGTGGCCATCGGTCGGCGACCCGGTCCGGCGGCGGAGGGCGCCTGCGCTCAGGCGGCGGCTTATGCGATGGGGTTTCGCATCGCTCAGGACTGCGAGCTTGGTCTGACCCTTGCGCATGGCGGCGGCTATCCGGGCTATGGATCCTATCTCCTGCTGCTCCCTGAGCATGGCATCGGCCTGTTCGCGTTCGCCAACCGCACCTACGCCGGGCCGTCGGCGCCGGTGTGGGAAGCCGCGATGGCGCTGCATCGCATGAATTACCTCACGCGCTTTCCGCCGCCGATCAGCGACGCACTGGCGCGCAATTATGCCGCCGCCGGTGCGATCTGGCGGGCCGGTCGCATCGACGGCCAGCGAAATGCGCTGGCGATCAATGTCCTGATGGACCGCTCGGCGGAAAACTGGAGTCGCGAGCTGGCGCGGCTGCGTGGCTTGACGGGTAGCTGCCGGACTGACAGCCCGATCACACCGACCGGCGCCCTGTCCGGCACCTTCAGCTGGAGCTGCGAACGTGGCCGGCTCAACGGCCAGCTCCTCCTCGCACCGACCAATCCGCCGACGATCCAGGCCTTGCGCCTTGCACCGGTCCAATGACGTGGGCGGCCACAGCTTTGACGCTCTATCCGGAGATGTTTCCCGGACCGTTGGGCGCCAGCCTCGCCGGGCGGGCGTTGGCGGAGGGGCTGTGGTCGCTCGGTACGGTGCAGATCCGCGATTTCGCCTCCGACAGACATAAATCGGTCGACGATACTCCGGCCGGCGGCGGGGCCGGGATGGTGATGCGGGCGGACGTGCTCGCGGCGGCGCTGGACAGCATCGACGACGACCGGCCGAAGCTGGTCATGTCGCCGCGCGGTGAGCCGCTGACGCAGCAGTTGGTGAGGGAGCTGGCCGGCGGTCACGGCGTTACGATTCTATGCGGCCGGTTCGAGGGTATAGACGAACGCCTTTACGAGGCCCGCCCTCTTCGTCTTGTCTCGATCGGCGACTACGTCCTCTCCGGTGGCGAACCGGCAGCTCTGGTGCTGCTCGACGCTTGCGTTCGGCTGCTTCCCGGCGTAATGGGCGCGGCTTCCAGCGGGGACGAGGAAAGCTTCGAAAGCGGCCTCCTCGAATATCCGCATTATACCCGCCCCGTTGACTGGGAAGGGCGCACGATCCCCGAAGTGCTGCGATCGGGGGATCATGCAAAGATCGCGGCCTGGCGCAAGCAGATGGCCGAGAAAGAGACACGGCTAAGGCGGCCGGACCTGATCGAGCGCCACGGGGGCGCACGAAGGCCATCGCCCTCTGGCGCGCGGCGCGAAGAAGAAGGCAAGTGAGATGAACCTCATCCAGCAGATCGAGGCCGAGGCGATCGACCAGTTCAAGTCGAACAAGGCGATCCCGGAATTTCGCCCGGGCGACACGCTGCGGGTCGGCGTCCGCGTCGTCGAAGGCGAACGCACCCGCGTCCAGAATTTCGAAGGCGTCTGCATCGCCCGCGCCAATCGTGGGCTGGGCAGTTCATTTACCGTTCGCAAGATCAGCTTTGGCGAGGGTGTCGAGCGCGTCTTCCCGCTTTATTCGCCGAACGTCGATTCGATCGAGGTCGTCCGCCGCGGCGATGTCCGCCGCGCCAAGCTCTATTATCTGCGCGGCCGCACCGGCAAGGCGGCCCGGATCGCTGAGCGCCGCGACGTGCGCACGCCCAAGGCGGCCGCCGAAGCGGCGCCAGAGCCGGAAACCGCTGAAGGTTGAGCCTACCTGATGGACGGAGCGCAGTGTTGATGCGCTCCGTTCTCAGTCAGCCCGGATCCGCGCCGCCTGGCTCCCAGAGCTGAATCGGATTGCCCTCGGGGTCGTTCAGCCGGGCGAAGCGGCCATTGGGGTAGACGTGCGCGTCGGCATCGACCTCTTCGCCCGCGGCTCGCAGCGCCGCGACCAGTTCGTCAAGGTCTCGGACCCGGAAATTGATCATCCACTGTTTGTCCGCGGCGCCGAAATAGCTCGTATCCGCGTCAAACGCGTGGAAGACCGTGGTTCCGGCCTCCTGCCGCCACGGCTTCTCGTCATAGGTCGCGGCCGGCAAGCTGATGCCGAGCCGTTCGTGGTACCAGCGCCCGAGCGCATCCGGATCCCTGGAGCGGAAAAAGAATCCGCCAATCCCCAGCACATGGCTCATTCCGGCCCTCCCAGCATTTGCCGTCTGTCGATCCAAGACAGCGCGACAGATCGTTGTCGCGCTCGGTCGGCGCCAGCCTTCGAGCGGGTTGCCCGCCCGTCAATCAGATTCTGTGCAGGCGCACAGCCGATGCGCGCGCAGGAAGCGGTCGATCGTCGCCGCGGCCTGGCCGGGGGTCGAATTGATCCCTGCGTCATGCCCGGCGCCGGGAATGACGGCGATGGTGAAGTTCGTCTTGCGCGCCTGCGCGAAGCCGAACCGAAGCCGGTGCACGGTTTCGGCGACCGCGACATTGTTCTGCTCGTCATTCTCGCCGAGCATGATCAGGGCGGGCGGGTTGACGATCGGCCAATAGACCATGGGATCGAACCGGCCGGTGGCGCGCCAGAAGTGCCATTTCGGATCTTCGGCGGTCGCAGGGAAGGCGGCGGCCAGCGGCGCCCAGGGCTGCGTCAGCGCGTCGTTGCGCACTGCCTGATAGGCGGCCCAATCGCCATTGATTGCATAGCGTGCCGCGGCGCGCGCAAGGCCGATACCGCCGGCGATGATCGGCTCCGGCATCCCGCCTTCACGCGCCATGTTGGCCATTTCATGGAAGGCCTGCTCACCATAGCTGACTGCATCTGCCGAGATGCTGACGACAAATGCGAGA
>JBFWUJ010000071.1:0-10015 GCA_050247295.1 Sphingomonas sp.
GGCGAACCAGTCCTTCGGGACATGGCCCTCTCCGTCGGAAAGGTGACCGAAGATGCGCGCGACCAGCCGCGCGTGATGCTCGGGCCCGGTCTTGCGGAAATCGGGCAGGCCGCAGGCGGTCCAGAGCCGCCGAACCATTTCAGTTCCGCGCGCGCGGGCCGCCACCGGATCGCCCGCCAGCAGCTTCAGGACGGCCAGATCGACCGCTTCCGGCGCCAGCCGCAGCTCGCGCCGGGCCGGGCGGCGTTCGAGCGAGGCGATCAGCGGCTCGACGCCGCCAAGATCCAGTTCGCTTTCCCGCCAGAACAGGAAATCGAGCGGAGCAAAGCGATGCTCCTCGATCGCGGCGATCTCTTCGTCGCGAAATTCGGGCATCGCCTCGCCGGCAAGAGTGAGCGAACCGAACGTGCCGTCCCGCTGATGGCGACCGGCGCGGCCGGCGATCTGCGCCATTTCGGCGATCGTCAGCCGTCGCCGCCGCGCGCCATCGAATTTGGAGAGGCCGGCGAAGGCAACATGGGTCACATCCATGTTGAGGCCCATGCCGATCGCATCGGTGGCGACCAGATAGTCCACCTCACCGGCCTCGTACATCGCCACCTGGGCGTTGCGGGTCCGGGGCGAAAGGACGCCCATCACCACTGCCGCGCCGCCGCGCATCCTTCGCAGCATTTCGGCAACCGCATAGACCTGCTCGGCCGAGAAGGCGACGATTGCCGATCGCGGCGGCAGGCGGGAAAGCTTGGCCGGGCCTGCATATGAGAGGGTCGAGAAACGCGGCCGGGTCGTGATTTCGGCTTCCGGCAGCAGCGCGCGGATCATCGGGCGGAGGCTTTCGGAGCCGAGGATCATCGTCTCCTCACGGCCGCGCGCATGCAGCATGCGGTCGGTGAAGATGTGACCGCGTTCGGGATCGGCGCCGAGCTGTCCCTCGTCCAGAGCGACGAAAGCGAAATCGCGCTCATTCCCCCCGGCGCCCCCGGGCTGCCGGCTTCCGCGCAGCGGCATCGATTCCGCGGTGCACAGGAACCAGCGGGCCTGCGGCGGGACGATCTTCTCTTCGCCGGTGATCAGCGCCACCTGGTGGGCGCCCTTCATCGCCACCACCCGGTCATAGACCTCGCGCGCCAGCAAGCGCAGCGGGAAGCCGATCATCCCGGAACTGTGGGCGGCCATCCGCTCGACCGCGAGGAAAGTCTTGCCGGTATTGGTCGGGCCGAGAATGGCCTTGACCGGCGCGCGGGCAACCTGACTCATGACCGCAAGATCGGCGGTCGGCGATCAGAACGCAACCTTCCGCCAACCCGCAAACCGATTGTCCGGCAACGCTTTCGCCCCGTCGCAACGCGAACCGGCGTCGGCTCCATGTAATTTGACTTTAACCTCTTTTCTTCACAGTCCTGCAGGCCTGCCGGGCGGGGTGCGCGGCGGGGGAAATCATCGCGGTGCGCGGGGGCTGATCAGCCTTGTATCAAGTCCAGGAGATTGGCGGAGGTGCGGGCGGCGCGGTGGCGCTGCGGCTGACCCGCGGCGCGCTCGTCGCGGACACACCGATCTTCGGCAGCAGGGGGTTCGCCCCTTCGCGCGGCCCCGACCTGCTCGTCGATCTCGGCCGCGACATAGGCTCCGTCCGCTGGTTCCGCGGCCTGCTCACCTGCACCGCCCTTTGCTACGCCGCCTGGTCCCTGGGCCCCGGACTCGGGCCAATCGCCGGCCCGGCCCCGCTTCCTTATCCGGACGCCCAGGCCGAACAGGCGAGCGCGCTTGCAATCGGGCCGCTGGCCTATGGCGCCGACACCGGCCGGCGGATGGCGCCGACCGATGCGGTGCAGCCGCTCGCCGACATTCCGGAACGGCCGACGCTGGACCTTCGTACGACCCTCGGCACCGGCGACGGCCTCGCAGGCGCCCTGGAGCGGGCGGGAGTCGCGCGCAACGAAGCGGCGACTGTCGCTTCCCTGGTCGCCGCCGTCATGCCGCTCGCCGATCTTCGTTCGGGGACGATGCTGGACGTGACGCTCGGCCGCCGCGCCGATCGGACGGTGGCGCGGCCATTGGACCGGGTCGCCCTCCGTGCCCGTTTCGATCTGCGTCTCGAGATTGTTCGCGCCAACGGCCAGCTACAGCTGGTTCAGACGCCGATCGCCGTCGATGCGACGCCGCTGCGCATTCAGGGTCGTGCCGGCCAGAGCCTCTATCGCTCGGCCCGGGCCGCAGGCGTGCCGGCGCGGATTATCGAAGCCTATCTGCGCGCGATGACGACCCAGATCCCGATTCCCGAAGGTATCGGTGCCGACGATCGGTTCGACATCGTGATCGAGCATCGCCGCGCCGCCACCGGCGAGACGGAAGTCGGCCAGATTCTCTATGCCGGGCTGGATCGGGCCGGCGGCGGCCGCTCGCTCCAGATGATGCCCTGGAGCGCCGGCGGTCAGACCCAATGGTTCGAAGCCTCAGGCGTCGGCCGTCAGATGGGCGGCATCCAGCAACCGGTGCGCGGCCGTATCACTTCGGGTTTCGGCCTCCGCATGCATCCGATCCTGCGTTATCCGCGCTTCCATCGAGGTCTCGACATGGGCGCGCCCTCCGGCACGCCGATCGTCGCCGCGATCGACGGCACCGTCGCCCGCGCCGGCTGGGCCGGGGGCTATGGCAACCAGGTCCGGCTGAGCCACAATGGCGGGCTGGGCACCTCTTATTCGCATATGAGCCGGATCGCGGTCGCGCCCGGCGCCCGGGTGCGGCAGGGGCAGGTGATCGGCTATGTCGGGTCCACCGGCCTCTCGACCGGACCCCATCTTCATTATGAGATGTATCGCAACGGCCAGGTGATCGATCCGCGCTCGGTGCGGTTCGCCAGCCGTTCGCTGCTCGAAGGTGCCGATCTCGCCGCCTTCCGGGCTCGCTTGCGGACCCTGCTTGCGACCCCGCTCGGTACCGCACGACAGGCGGCGCCTGCGACGCGCACTGCGCCCTGATCAAAAATCGGGAACGGCTTGAACGTTCGGGCTAGCGGCCCTGTGCGCGCCAGCGTTTGACGACCCGGGCGACCATCGCATCCTCCTCGCCGCTATGCTTCCACAGCTCGGAGAAGAGCGGGTCGGACGAAGCCGGCCGCCGATCGCGCTCAAGATCGTCGAACGCGACCCGGATCGGGATCGAGACGCCCTCGCCGCAGACGATGCACTCACGGTTGCGCAGGGCCGGGATGACGTCGAGGAAGCCGCGCGAGCCTTCGGGCATCGCCGATTTCACGAATGCCTGGTCGCGATCGTTGTTCAGGCGCATCGCGATGATCGTCCCGCACTGCGAAAGCACGCCCTCTGCAAGGTCGGACGGGCGCTGCGTGATCAGCCCCAGCGACACGCCATATTTACGGCCTTCCTTGGCGATCCGCTCGAGGATCTTGCGTACCGCCTGGCCGGCCGAATTCTTGTCGGAGGGCACGTAGCGATGCGCCTCCTCGCAGATCAGCAGGATCGGCCGCTGGACTTCGCTGCGCGACCAGATGGCATAGTCGAAGACCAGCCGGGAAAGGACCGCGACGACGACGGAAACGATATCCGACGGCACGCCGGAAACGTCGATGATCGAGATCGGCTTGCCGCGGGCCGGTAGCCGGAAGATCTTCGAGATGAACGCGCCCATCGAATCGGCGACGAGCATGCCCGAGAACATGAACTGGTAGCGGGGATCAGACTTCAGCTCGTCGATCTTCGTCCGCAATCGCATGAAGGGAGCGGTATCCGTCGCCTTGTTCAAAAGCCCCATCTCGTTGGCGATCGCGGCCGTCAGATCCGACAGCGCATAGGGAATGGGGGAATCGACGGTGAGCTTGGTCAGCCCCTCGGCGGTGCGGTTCTTCGCCCGCGCCTGCAGCAGGCACTTGGCAAGGATGTCCATGTCCTGCTGCCGGTCGGCGCCCTGCGACGTGACGAAAACCTCGCAATGCTCCTCGAAGTTCATCAGCCAATAGGGCATGGCGAGGTTATCGACGTTGAACAGCTCGCCATGGCCCTTGAAGGCGGCGCTATATTCGCCATGCGGGTCGATCATCACGACATGGCCTTCCGGGCTCATGTCGCAAATCCGGTGCATGATCAGCGAGACCGAGGTCGATTTGCCGGTGCCGGTCGATCCCAGCAACGCGAAATGCTTGCCCAGCAGAGAATCAACATAAAGCGCGGCACGCACGTCCTTGGTCGGATAGACGGTGCCGATCTCGATATGGGGCCGCTCGTCGGCAGCGAACATCTGCTTCAGATCGGTCCCCGCCACCGGATAGGCACGGCTGCCGGGAATCGGATAAGCGGTGATGCCGCGCTTGAAGTTGATCAGCTTGCCGGTCGATCCGTCCTCGTCGCCTTCGCCCAGGAAGTCGATCTCGGCCATGACGTGGCCGGCCTCGGCATCGGTGACTTTCAGGTTGCGGACGTTGGCGAGCAGCCAGCGGCGGCCGGAATCGATCTTGATCTGGCTGCCCACCTGGCCGGACATCGCGACCGAGGGATCGGGGTCGCCGGCGAGTTCCGCCAGCCGCCGGCCAATGATCTCCACCCGGGCGCCGCTGCCAGCGATCTCGACGACTTGACCGATCGCCTCGTGCGCCGATGTCAGCCGCTGCTGGCTCGACGACGGGACGACATCCGCCTCACCGCGAGGCGGAAAGCCGTGGACGTTCATGGCATCACTCATATTTGGCCTCATGGCTGGCGCACAGCGCAACAGCCCGTCTCTACCGGCCTTCGGTAAACAAGCCGTTTGCAACAGTTCAGGCGTAACGGCGGCGGAAGAGCGCGCTGGCGGTCCAGCCGAGCAGCAGGGAAATGGCGACCGCCGCCAGGCCGTAGGCGAGCGACCAGCGCTCCGCCGCATCGGCGATATAGCGCTCGAAGCCGAACTTCTCGATGTTGATCTCGCGCACCGCGCTGGCGATGATGCGGCCGTCGCGGATCAGGAAGGTCTCGGCCGTATAGGTGCCCGTAGGGACCTGCGCAGGGATGTTGATTCGCGCCCGGTAGAGTACGCCTTCGCTGATCTCCACACCGCGGGGATCCTCGGAATAGAGCTGCTGGCGCCGTCGCAGATCGATGAAGCCGCGCTCGAAACGTTGCAGCGTTTCCGCATCCGCGCCGCCGCCGGGCGAGAGCTGGAGATTGCCGAGGCCGAGTTCATAGATCGCCGCGATGCGCTCATCGACGAGCTGCGAGAGCGGCCGGGACGATGCGACGGCATAGAAGGAAGGCGCGGAACGCAATCGTGCCCGCTCCACGTTCATCCAGATGCCCGCGACCTGTTGCTTTTCGCGCACCACGATCGGCTGGGCCGGGCCTTTGACGATCACCGCGACCTCGGTGCCCGGCTGAGGCCCGCGGCCGCCGGGGTAGACGATGGCGCCGAACAGCAGCAGCTCGGCGCCGGTGAAGCTGTAGCGGATCTCGACCTGGCGCTGCGAGACGTCAGGCACCAGCCGCGGCTGCGCCTGGCCGAGCAGCAGCGGCGCGAACAGGGCCAGGGCGGCGAGCCGGACAACCTTCACAGCTGCTGCACCGTATAGATCTCCTCGGGCCGCCAGCCGAGCTGCAGGGCCATCCGGAAGGCGACGCCGAGGACGACGATCGCGAGGATCATCCGCAGCAGTTCGGGCTTCATCCGTTGCGCCAGCAACGCGCCATACTGAGCCCCGATCACCGAGCCGAGCAGCAACAGCACCGCGAGCACGATGTCGACCGACCGGGTGGTCGTCGCATGGACGATCGTCGTCGCCGCAGTAACGAACAGGATCTGCAGCAACGACGTGCCAACCACCACCTGCGCCGACATGCCGAGCAGGTAGATCATCGCCGGAACCATGATGAAGCCGCCGCCGATCCCGAGCAGGACGGTAAGCAGCCCCGAGGCGAATCCGAGTGCGAGCGGCGCCAGCGGGGAGATGTAGAGGCCGGAGCGGTAGAATCGCCAGCGCAGCGGCAGCGCGGCTATCAACGGGTTGTGGCGCCGCGTGGGCCGCTCCGTCACCCGTGGCTTGAAGATGCCGAGCGCGGTTGCGGCTTCCTTCGCCATCATGAAGCCGACCGTTCCCAGCAGGACCACGTAGAGGATCGAAATCACCGTATCGATCTGGCCGCCCTGCTGCAGCAGCCGAAACAGGAAGCCGCCGAACAGCGATCCGAGCACGCCGCCGACGATCACCACGACGCCCATCTGCATGTCGACGCCGCGGCGGCGGCGGTGGGCGAGGACGCCCGAGATGCTGGTGCCGGTGATCTGGGTGGTGGCGGAAGCGACCGCCACCGCCGGCGGGATACCATAGAAGATCAGGATGGGCGTGGTCAGGAATCCGCCGCCGACGCCGACCATGCCGGTGAGCAGGCCGACCAGCCCGCCGAGACCGACGATCACCAGCGCATTTACCGAGAGGCCGGCGATCGGCAGATAGATGTCCATGGGCCCGCGATCCTAATCGCGCGGGGATCAGAAATCCACGCCGAGGGTCAGCGTTGGGCCGGAGGCGGGCCGGACGCCGCCGGCAATGCGGAAGCGGTATTCGCCGGAGAGCCGCAGAGAGGCATCGCCGGCGCGAAAAGGCAGGGCGATCTGCGGGCCGGCATCGAATCTCGCGCCGCCTGGCTGGGCCGCGCCCCAGGCCGCGCCGCCGAATTCGAGCGGGCCGGCGGCGCGGACAATCCGGACCGCCCCGTCGATGAAGGCGTCGCGCGAACGCGCGCCGACCACGCCCGCCTGTGCATAGCCGTCCAGCCGCCATCCGCGGCCCAGCGCGACGGAGTCGCCGCCATAAGCCGCGACGGCGAAGGCGGAGCGTCCCTCGCTGCCGAGGCCTTGCCGGCGTTCGATGAGCAACCGGACCGGCACGTTGGCGATCGGCTGCCAGTCCAGGCCAATCGCCGCCTCGGCGCCCGCTGGCCGCCGCAGCGGCGCATAGATCCGGCCGCTCAGCGCGAGCGCACGATCCGCGCTGTCGTTCAGCCGATAGAGGAATCGGCCACCGGCCTGGCTGCCGCCCAGCGCGCCGCCTGGGGCCAGGCTCGCGCCGGCGTCGCGGCGCAACAGCAGCCACGCCGACCCCGACCAGCGGCGGACCGGCGGGGAGACAGGGGAGGGGGCCGTCTCGACGGCCGAAATGTGGGCCGGGTCGGAAGCGGCGATTTCCGGTTGCGGGATAGCGCGTCGCGCCAATGGCGGCGGGCTGGAATGCGTTGGCGGGATTCCGCTGCGGGCCGTGAAGGTCAAGCGCGGCCGCTCAATATGTAAGGGAGAGTGGGCACGGAAATCAAAAGCCCGCGGTATTGGATCGCTAGCATGGCCGGCTTCCGCCGGCCCCGAGTCCGGAGGTGCCCCGTCGCCGGACACAGTCGTGGAAGACTGCGTTCGGGTGGTGATCGCCGCGCTCTCCCGCGGTTCATCGGCAAAGCGGCCGCTCTCCCACGGCAGCGGCGTGACCATCGCGATCCGGATGCAGGCCCAGCCGCCGACCAGCAACACCAGAAAGCGGATCGGTGCGCCGCGCCTCATTCCGCCGGCACTTGGGCCGGGAAGATGTGGGCGGTCTTGTCCCAGATGGGCCGGCCGACGTGCCGGTGCGATCGGTATCGGGCGATGGCACGTTGGGCGGCGAGGATAGCGACGGCATTGCCCAGGAGCGCCCGGAAAGGAGACCGCATCGCCTCGACTGGCCCATGTTCCCGGGCAACGAACATGAAGCGGACGACCAGGCGCCATGCGAGCAGAACGGTCGTCAGCGTCACCAGCAGCAGGAACATGTCCGACGAGGGCGTGACCGCCTGGCCTGTGAAATGTGACGTCAGGGCAAGCGCCCCGGTGGCCAACACGCCAAGATAGGCAGTGGCGATGAGCAGAGCGGAAATCAGCGATTGCCGATCGCGCAGGCGCATCCAGCGTTCGGCGATGCCGCTGCCCCAGCCGAGCCGATCCCAGCCATGAAGCGCGATCCCGGCCACCCAGCGCGCCTTTTGCGCGACAGCGCCCTCGAGACTGCTCGGGAAATGTTCCCGCGTCGCGATCACCGGTCGGCCAGCGGAGGCGCGCAGACGGACGAACGTCGCGCTCCGTCCTGCTTCCTTGAGCCGCAGGCCGAGTTCATAATCTTCAGTCAGGCTGCCGACATCGAACGGCGCGCCGCGCGCCGCCGCGATGGCGCCGAGCGCGGCGCGCGAAATGGCGCAGCCGACGCCGGCGGAGGGCAGCGCCGCGCCAAGCGCGGCGCGGACCACCATCTCCTTGCCATGCGCCTCCGCAAACTCGTCAAGATAATGCCCGGCAACCCAGCGCGAGCGAACATCGGCGATCGGCGTAACCGGCAGCTGCACCAGATCGAACCGCTCGATCAGGCTGTCAAAGAGCGGCAACTCGGCGGAATGAACGACATCCTCCGCATCGTGAAGGACGACGGCCTTGAAGCGCCGCCCTTCCGCCGCTTCGTCGGCGATCATCCGGTCCCACAGCCGATTGAGGCAATCGGCTTTGCTCGTGGGGCCGGGCTCCGGCCCCACGACAAGAGTGACATGGGCTTCATGCACCGCGCGCACGGCGGCGATCGTTTCGGGATCGTTGGGGTAGCAGCCCACATAGAGCCGGTAGTCGGCACCGCCGAAAGCACCGGCGGCATGGCGGAGCATCTCGCCGATCACCGCGCCCTCGTCCCAGGCGGGTATGAAGACCGCCAGCCGACCTGGAACCGAGGGTGGGGGGATATCCGTCAACGAGCTCGGCTCGGGTCCGCCGTGCAAACGCCGTCGCAGCGAAAGCATGAGCCAAAGGAGGTCCACACCCAGATCGCTGACGCCAAGGATCAGAAATCCTGTCGCCGCGAACAGACACGCTTCGTGTGCGACGAACCGCAGCATTTCGACGAAGAGATTTGTGAGGTCCATTATCCCTCCAAAACCGATGAAGTTAAATCCGATCTGGAGCGATTAATTGTCGGAACGGCCAACATCGTCGGCGGACGTCCGACCGACCGATCATGATCATCGGGCGCCCGTGGCCTGACGACAGGATGGTCCATTCTTTCTCTCCGCCAGACCAGGAGCGACAAAAGCGTTCCTTGTTACTTTTCAGCGGTGGGTTGACCGGTTGTCAATGGGGCGGCGCTGGCGGAAGCGGCCGGGACCGACTAACGTGATGCGGCGTTTCCGAAGGAGATTCAGCCGATGCGCCTGCCCGCCCTCATCCTCGCCGCCGCGCTGGCGCTCAGCCCCACCGCCGCCGTTCCGGCGCTGCCGACCGGGGCCAGAGCCCCCGATTTCACTGCAAGTGGCGCGCTCGCCGGACGACCGTTCAGCGTGCGGCTGAGCGCTCTGCTCCGCCAGGGTCCGGTGGTGCTCTATTTTTACCCGCGCGCCTTCACGCAGGGTTGTACCCTGGAAGCGCGGGCCTTTTCGCAGGCGGCAGCGCAGTTTCGCCGCGCCGGTGCGCGGGTGATCGGCATGTCGGCCGACGACTATGAGACGCTGCGCCGCTTCTCGGTCGAGGAATGCCGCAACGCCTTCCCGGTCGCGACCGCGACGCCGGAGACGATCCGCGCCTATGATGTGCTGTTGCGATCCGGTGCCACGATGACCAACCGCACGTCCTACGTCATCGCGCCCAACGGCCGGATCATCTACGCGCATAGCGACCTCGATTGGCGCGAGCATGTCAACAATACCCTCGCCGCGGTGCGCCGCTGGCGTGCCAGTCAAAGGCGGCGTTGAGGGAACCGAACGCATCGCCGCGGATTGAAGGCGCGATTGCCGTCCGGCGGCGATTGCGGGCGCGCGCCTTGGCGACGCGCTCGGCTTGCGACAACAGGGAGGAGTGTTTCGGATGAAACTGTTCCACATCGGCATAGCCGCTGCGGGGCTTATGGCCTTGGCTGCCTGCGGCACCAACACGCCGGCCGAGAATGCGGCGGCCAACGCACGCATGGAAGCCGAAAATCAGGCGGACGCGATCGAGAACATGGCCGCGAACACGATGAGCGCCGCCGAAAACC
>JBFWUJ010000072.1:0-1194 GCA_050247295.1 Sphingomonas sp.
GATGAGCGAACAGCTGACGCTGTCGGCCGAGACGCGCGAACGGGCTGGCAAGGGAGCCTCCCGTGCACTGCGTCGCGAAGGCCGCGTGCCCGCCGTGCTTTACGGCAACAATGAAGCGCCCCTTGCCGTCCACCTGGAGGAAAAGGCGCTGATGAAGATGCTCCACACCGGGCATTTCATGAACTCGATCGTGATGATCGACGCCGGCGGCACGGCCACCCGCACGCTGCCCAAGGACGTCCAGTTCCATCCGGTCACCGACCGGCCGATCCATGTCGATTTCCTGCGCATTTCCGAGCACGCCAAGGTGACGGTCGGGGTCCCGATCAACTTCATCAACGAAGAGAAGTCGCCCGGCATCAAGCGCGGCGGCGTGCTGAACGCCGTCCGTCACGAACTGGAGCTGGTCTGCGACGCGGCCGAGATTCCGAATGACGTGATCGTCGATCTGGCCGGCACCGACATCGGCGATTCGATCCACATCAGCCAGGTCACGCTGCCGCAGGGCGCGTCCAGCGCGATCACCGATCGCGACTTCACGATCGCGACCATCGTCGCGCCGTCGGGCGTCAAATCCGAGGCGGCGGAAGCGGCAGCGGAAGCGGCCGAGGACGAAGAGACGGGCGCCGGCGAGGTGCCGACGGTCGGCGAGACCGAGGCGGAAGAGAGCGGCGAGGAATAATCCTTGCCCTTTCGCTGGCTGGCCTCCCTCTTCACGCCCCGGCGGGTCGAGGTGCCCGGCCAGCCGGCCGACGCCCCGGCGGCCGAGCATTGGGGGGATTTCGAACCGGTGCAGATCTGGGTCGGCCTCGGCAATCCCGGCGCGCAATATGCGATGCACCGGCACAATGTCGGCTTCATGGCGATCGATACGATCGCCGAGGTGCACGGCTTCGATCCGCCCAGGAAGGCGTTCAGCGGCTGGACCCGGCAGGGCCGTATCGGCGGCCAGCGGATCCTGCTGCTGAAGCCCGCCACCTTCATGAACGACAGCGGCCGTGCGGCGCGCGCGGCGATGGACTTCTTCAAGCTGGAGCCCGGCGCGGTCACCGCCTTCCATGACGAGCTCGACCTCGCCCCGTTCAAGGTGAAGGTGAAGACCGGCGGCGGCACCGCCGGGCACAATGGCCTGCGTTCGCTCGATTCCCACATCGGCAAGGAGTTCCGCCGGGTCAGGATCGGCATCGGCCATCC
>JBFWUJ010000072.1:1294-5926 GCA_050247295.1 Sphingomonas sp.
GGCTATACCTCCTACGCGTCGCTGAACGATCTGCCGCTGCGCGATCCGCGTTTTGCGGAGCTCGTCAAGCTGCTCAACCGGCATGTCGCGGCGTTCGCGGAGCAATGCGCCTTCGAGCTGGGCGGCAAGCGGCTGAAGCTGGACAGCCTGTGGGTGAACGTCCTGAAGCCCGGCGGCACGCATAGCGGGCATATCCATCCGCACGGCGTGGTCTCCGGCACCGTCTATGTCGCCGTGCCGAAAGGCGCGGGAGCGCTGAAGCTGGAGGACCCGCGCCTGCCGATGCTGATGGCGGCGCCGCCGCGCCGGGCCGATGCGCCGGAGGAGATGCGCAGCTTCGTCTATGCCGAGCCGAGCCCGGGCGCGGTCTTCCTGTGGGAGAGCTGGCTGAGGCATGAGGTGGCGGCGGGCAGCGGCAAGGGCGAGCGGATCAGCATCAGCTTCAATTACCGGCTGTAGCGGCGCGCGGCGTTGCTGCTAGAAGGCGGCGAGGAGGACGCCATGACCGAGTTCGACCGCCGCCAGCTGCTGACCGGGACCGCCGCCATCGTGGCAACGGCCGGATTGCCCGCCGCCGCCCAGACGGCCGCTGCCCAGCCAGCCGCGACACCGAGCCTGGCCGGCAAGTCGATCCTGATCACCGGCACCTCGACCGGCTTCGGCCATATCGGCGCCCTGCTCTATGCGCGTGCCGGGGCGAAGGTGATCGCATCGATGCGCAACCTGCCGCGGCCGGAGGCGGAGACGCTGCGCCGCGCGGCGCGCGAGGAGCGGCTGGACCTGCATGTGATCGAGATCGACGTCACCAATGACGCGCAGGTGGCGCGCGGTGTCGCCGAGGCCGAGCGGATCGCCGGCGGCGCGCTCGACGTCCTCGTCAACAATGCCGGCCTGCCTTATTCCGGCCCGGTCGAGCTGCAGGACATCGCCGCGACCCAGGCGATGTTCGACACCAATTTGATCGGCTACCAGCGGATGGCGCGGGCGGTGCTGCCGGCGATGCGATCGCGGCGCGCCGGCCTGATCGTCAACGTCTCGTCCCAGCTCGGCCGGATGGTGGTGCCCTTCGGCGGCATGTATTGCGCGACCAAATATGCGGTCGAGGGCTGGGCCGAACAGATGGCCTATGAACTGGCGCCGCGCGGCGTCGAGGTGACGATCATCCAGCCGGGCGGCTATCCGACCAATATCTGGCCGAACCGCATCCGGTTGACCCGCCAGCTGCTGGACCGCACCCCCGACGCGCTTGAGGCCGCCTATCCCGAATTCCGGCTGCGCGACCCGGCCTCGGGCGGCGGCGGCAGCACCGACCCGGCCGATGTGCCGCGGGCGATCGCCGAGATCATCGCCATGCCGGCCGGCAGCCGGCCGCTGCGCCGCGCCGTCCATCCCGGTCCGCGGCCGCACGAGGCGATCAACGACGTAAGTGCAAGGGTGCAGCGGCTGGTGCTGGGGCGGGGCCCCTATGCTCCGTGGATGGAAGCCGTGCTGGGTTAGTCGCAAAGGAGGACAGGATGAAAATCGCCATGGCCGTCGCCACGCTTGCGCTCGTCGCCGCAGCACCCGCTCTGGCCGAGCGCCGGTGCGGCTGGCTCGACAACCCGACGCCCGCCAATTGGTGGTTCACCGACCGCGACGGCGAATGGGAGATCGGCACCCAGGGCGGCTATCAGGCGCCCGGCATGGACGAGATGCCGGACATGACGACCAACGGATGGGTCCGGACCAACCGCTCCTACGGCTATGGCTGCGCCTGCATGGAGGTGACGACGAACCGGCGGCAGATGCGGATCACCCGCATCCAATCCGCCCGTCCCGTGCCGCTGCGCCAATGTCGCGCCGACCGCCGGCTGCCGCGTCGGCGCTGAGGTTCGCGCTGGCGATTCCGGCCCGAACTCGCTAGCAGCCCGTTCGCCCGGAGCTTGCCGAAGGGCTTGATTTCTGAACCAGCCCGAATGGGCTTCGGCAGGTTGGGCCCCAAACGGAGCATGTAGGTCGCGATGGGTTTTCGCTGTGGAATCGTCGGGCTGCCGAATGTCGGCAAGTCCACCCTGTTCAACGCGCTGACCGAGACGGCGGCGGCGCAGGCGGCCAATTATCCGTTCTGCACGATCGAGCCCAATGTCGGCCGCGTCGCGGTGCCCGACGAACGGCTGCAGCGGATCGCGGCGATCGCGAAATCGGCGCAGGTGATCGAGACGCAGCTGGAGTTCGTCGATATCGCCGGGCTGGTGCGCGGCGCCTCGACCGGCGAGGGGCTGGGCAACCAGTTCCTCGGCAATATCCGCGAGGTCGACGCGATCGTCCATGTGCTGCGCTGCTTCGAAGGCGGCGACGTCACCCATGTCGAGGGCCGGGTCGATCCGGTCGCGGACGCGGAAACCGTCGAGACCGAGCTGATGCTCGCCGACCTCGAGAGCCTCGAGAAGCGCGTCCCGAACCTCGTCAAGAAGGCGCAGCAGGGCGACAAGGAAGCGAAGGTCCAGGCGAGCGTGCTGGGGCAGGCGCTGGACCTGCTCCGGGATTCGAAGCCGGCCCGCCTCACCGAGCCCAAGGATGCCGAGGAGAAACTGGCGCTGGAGCGGGCGCAATTGCTCACCGCCAAGCCGGTCCTCTACGTCTGCAATGTCGACGAGGGCGACGCCGCGAGCGGCAACGCGCACAGCGCCCGGGTGTTCGAGAAGGCGGCGGCGGAGGGCGCCAAGGCGGTGATCATCTCGGCCGCGATCGAGGCCGAGATCGCGACCATGCCGCAGCAGGACAGGGCCGAGTTCCTGTCTGATCTCGGCCTCGCCGAGACCGGCCTCGCCCGGATCATCCGTGCCGGCTACGACCTGCTCCACCTGATCACCTTCTTCACCGCCGGCCCGAAGGAATCGCGCGCCTGGACGGTCGAACAGGGCGCGAAGGCGCCGCAGGCGGCCGGCGCGATCCACACCGATTTCGAGCGCGGCTTCATCCGTGCCGAGACCATCGCCTATGAGGATTTCATCGCCTGCGGCGGCGAGAGCGGCGCCAAGGAGGCCGGCAAGATGCGGGCCGAGGGAAAGGACTATGTCACCCAGGACGGCGACGTGATGCTGTTCCGCTTCAACGTGTAGCGGGCGGCGCGTCCCGGCGGCTGATCCGGTTCGCCTCCGGCGGCGCGAGTTGCGGCGTGGCGGCGATGTAACGCTCCAGCGCCTCGATATCGAGCATGCCGCCGGTGGTGTTGCGCCCCTCGCGCAGCACCGTGAAATTGTCGCCCCCGGTGGCGAGGAAGCTGTTGGTCGCCACCCGGTAGACGGCCTCGTCCTGCAGCGGCTGGCCGTCGAGCCGGGGATCGAGGATCCGCTGCCCGGCCGGCCGGGTGAGATCGTAGCTATAGGTGAAGCCGCGCGACGGCAGCAGCATGATCGGGTCGTCCGGCGTGTTGGTGCCGCTTTCGAACTGCTGCTCGAGCAGCGCCCTGATCTGCCGGCCGGTCAGGCTCTGAACGACCAGATTGTTGCCGAACGGCTGGGCGGTGAAGAGCTGGCCGAAGGTGACGCCGCCGTCCGCCGCGGGAACGATATCGGCCCGCACGCCGGTCTGGTTGGTGAAGGCGATCCGGGCGCCGCCGGCCTCGGCCGGACGGGTCGCGGCCAGATGGGCGTCGGCGACGAGATCGCCGAGCACCGATTCGCCCGACGGCGTTTCTTCGCGCAACGCCGGGCCGGTGAGGCGGCCGACGACGCGGGCGGTGATCGGCGCCGCCGCGGCGGCGTAGCGCGCAACCAGCGCGGCAACCCGCGGCTCGGCCGGGAAGCGGGGAAAGAGATCGGTCTGCAGCACCGGGCCTGACGCACCCTGATACGCCTCGCTCTGGACGATCAGCTGATTGGCGCGGCGCGCGACCACCCGCCGGCCGACGGGATCGATCGACAGCATGATATCGGTCAGCAGGGTGCCGTTGCGGCCGGCGCTGGTGACCAGCAGCGGCCGCGCCGGATCGGCCCGGCCATAATCGCAGACATAGGCGTTATGGGTGTGGCCGGAGACGACGACGTCGACAGCAGGATCGAGCTGGGCGAGGATCGGCAGCAGATCGCCGGCAAGCCCGGGGCAGGTGCGATCGTCATAATGGCCGGAGATCGACAGCCCCTGATGGATCATGACGACCACCGCCGCGGCGCCCGCGGCCCGCAGCCGCAACGCCTCGCGGTTGATCGCCTCCGCTTCATCGCCGAAGGTCAGGCCCGCGACCCCCGCCGGCGTCACATAGACCGGCGTCTCGCGCAGCGTCAGGCCGATGAATCCGACCCGCACCCGCCGCGCGCCTTCGCCGAACTCACGCGTCCCGCTCGCCGGAAACAGCGTGCCGCCGGCCGCCGTCCCGACATTGGCGGCGAGGAAGCGAAAGCGGGCGCCGGGGAAATCCCGATCGAGCACGCAGGGATCGCGCGGCGTATGCCGCGCGCAGCCGCCGTCCTGCATCCGCCGCAATTCGGCCTGGCCGCGATCGAATTCGTGATTGCCCACGGCGTTGAAATCGAGCCCGATCATGTTCATCGCCAGGATCGTCGGCTCATCGAGGAACTGGGCCGAGACCAGCGGCGAGGCGCTGATCAGATCGCCGGCCGCCACGACGACGCTGTTCGGCTGCGTGGCCCG
>JBFWUJ010000072.1:6026-9656 GCA_050247295.1 Sphingomonas sp.
TGGCTGAAGCCGGTCTATCCGGGCGACACGATCACCGTTCGCGGCAAGATCGTCGACAAGACCCCGTCGCGCTCCAAGCCGGAGATCGGCACCTTTCGCACCGAGACGACGGTCAGCAACCAGAACGACGTCCCGGTGATGCGATTCACTTCGATCGTGCTGATCCGGCGGCGGCCCGCGGGCTAACCATTCAGGCCGGGTCGGCGGACGCCCTGCCCTTCGCCGACGCCCAGACGTTGCGATAGGCGAAATAGGCGAGGATCGTCGCGACGAGCAGGAAGATCATCACCGCGATGCCCATCCGATGCCGCGATTCGAGATTCGGCTCGGCCGCCCAGTGGAGGAAGGCGGAGACGTCGGTCGCCATCTGCTCGCGGGTCGGCGGCGTGCCATCGGCATAGGTGACCTGCCCGTCGGCGGTGATCGGCGGCGGCATCGCGATGTTGAGGTTCGCGAAATAGGGATTGAAATGCAGCCCGGTGCCGGGGCGGTTTTCGGCCGGCAGGTTGGCCGGCGGGTTCTGATAGCCGGTCAGCAGCGAGGCGATATAAGCCGGCCCGCCCTCGCGCGCCTTGGTGATCAGAGACAGATCCGGCGGCAGCGCGTTGTTGTTCGCCGCCCGTGCCGCGACCTCATTCGCATAAGGGGCCGGGAAGCGATCGGACGGAATGGCGCGGCGGGTCGCGGCCTCGCCGGTGTCCGGATTGATCGTCGGCACCTGGATCGGCCATTGATCGGCGATCGCCCGCACCTCCGCCTCGCTGTAGCCAAGGTCGTGCAGGTTGCGGAACGCCAGCAGGCCAAGACCGTGGCAGGCGGCACAGACCTCGCGATAGACGCGGAAGCCGCGCTGCAGCTGCTGCCGGTCGAAGCGGCCCAGCGGCCCGGAGAAGCTGAACGCGATCTCGCGCGGCTCCTGATGGAATTCGTGCTCCACCGTATGCGGCAGGCCGTCCCGCGAGACCGCGATGACGCCCCAGAGAAGGGACCAGGCGGCGACGCCGACGAAGCCGAGACCGACAAGGAAGCCGAGAATGCGGACCATATTGCCTCTCGCTCCTTACGCAGCCGGCGCCGGCTGGACACCGGCCGGGGCGGCTTCCGCCGTCTCGCCGTGCAGCACGCTTTCGGAAATGGAATTGGGCAGCGGCCGCGTCTTCTCCACCATCGAGAGCAGCGGCAGGATGATCAGGAAGTGGGCGAAATAATACATGGTCGCCACCTGGCTGATGATCACATAAGGCTCCTCGGCCGGCATGCCGCCGCAGAAGCCCAGCACCACAATGTCGGCAATCAGCACCCAGAAGAAGATCCGGAAGGTCGGCCGGTAATTGCCGGAGCGGACCGGCGATTTGTCGAGCCAGGGCAGGAAGAAGAGCAGCAGGATCGACGAGAACATCGCCAGCACGCCCCAAAGCTTCGCTTCGAGGATGAAATCGACCGTGAAGGCGCGCAGGATCGCGTAGAAGGGCCAGAAATACCATTCGGGGACGATGTGCGCCGGCGTCGAGAGCGGGTTGGCCGGGATGTAATTGTCGGCATGGCCGAGATAGTTGGGCGCGAAGAAGACGAGCGTCGCGAGGAAGATCATCGCGATGCCGGCGCCGAAGCCATCCTTGGCCGTATAATAAGGGTGGAAGGGAACCGTGTCCTGCGGCCCTTTCACATCGACACCGGTCGGGTTGCTCGAACCCGGAATGTGCAGGGCCCAGATGTGCAGGATGACGACGCCGGCGATCACGAAGGGCAGCAGATAATGGAGGGAGAAGAAGCGGGTCAGGGTGGCCTGATCCGGCGCATAGCCGCCGAGCAGCCAGACCTGGACCGGCTCACCAACCACCGGGATCGCGCCGAACAGGCCGGTGATCACCTTGGCGCCCCAGAAGCTCATCTGTCCCCAGGGGAGGACATAGCCCATGAAGCCCGTCGCCATCATCAGCAGGAAGATGACGAGGCCGAGCATCCACACCATCTCGCGCGGCGCCTTGTAGGAGCCGTAATAGAGGCCGCGGAAGATGTGGATGTAGACGACGATGAAGAAGAAGCTGGCGCCATTGGCGTGCAGATAGCGCAGGAACCATCCCTGGTTCACATCGCGCATGATATGTTCGACCGAGTTGAACGCGCCGGCGGCGGACGCCTCGTAATGCATCGCCAGCACGATGCCGCTGACGATCTGGATCACCAATGCGAGGCCGGCGAGAACGCCGAAATTCCAGAAATAATTGAGGTTGCGCGGCACCGGATAACCGCTGCCGACGCTGTTGTAGACGAGGCGCGGCAGCGGCAGCCTTTCGTCCATCCAGCGCATGAACGGATGCTTCGGCGTATATTGCTCAGCCCAGGGGAAGCTCATGCCTTGGTCCTCAGCCGATCCGGACAGCGGTGTCGGTGGTGAATTCATATTCCGGCACTTCGAGATTGCGCGGCGCCGGACCTTTGCGGATGCGGGCGGCGGTATCGTAGTGCGAGCCGTGGCAGGGGCAGAAATAGCCGCCATATTCGCCCTTGTTCTCGCCCGCCGCAACGCCGAGCGGCACGCAGCCGAGATGGGTGCAGACGCCGAGCGTGATCAGCCAGTTGGGGTGGCCTTCCTTGGTCCGCTCGGCGAGGGTCTGCGGATCGCGCAGGCTGGACGCATCCACCGCGTTCGCCGCCTGCTGCTCCGCCGGAGTGAGGTTGCGGATGAAGATCGGCTGCCGCCGCCAGCTTGCCTTGATCGCCTGCCCCGGCTGGATCGCCGAAAGATCGACATCGATCTGGGCCAGCGCCAGCACGTCGGCCGACGGATTCATCTGGTTGACCAGCGGATAGAGCAAGGCAGCGCCGCCCACACCGGCGAAGCTGACCGCGGCGATATTGATGAAATCCCGCCGGCGCACACCCTCGCCGTCCAGCGAGGCCATTCCCTCGTTCGCTTCCACCGCAGCCATAAACCTTCAGCCTGTTTCACCGAACCGCGCCACGGTTGCGCCCCCATGATCGGCCGGGCGGCCGGTCGCGGTCCGCGGGCCTGATAGACGCCGGGGCGCGGGTTTGCCAACCGTCATTTTGAAGTGCGGAGGGTGGCGCTAGAGAGGCGCCATGCGCCTTGCCCTGTTCCAGCCCGACCAGGCCGGCAATGTCGGCGCCGCAATGCGGCTGGCCGCCTGCCTCGGCGTGCCGCTCGACATCGTCGAGCCTTGCGGCTTCCCATGGGGCGAGAAGGCGATGCGGCGGGCCGGCATGGATTATGCCGAAATCGCCAACGTGACGCGGCATGTGGATTGGGATGCATTCCTTGCCCTCCTTCCCGGACGCCTGGTGTTGTTGACCACGAAAGGCGACACGACCCTCACGGCGGCCCGGTTCGAACCGGCCGATACGCTGCTGATGGGATCGGAAAGTGGCGGCAGCCCGCCTCACGTCCATGCGCGCGCCGCGTTGCGTGTCCGGATCCCGCTGGCAACGGGTGCGCGCTCGTTGAATCTCGCGGTCTCGGCGGGCATCGCGCTGGCCGAGGCGCTCAGGCAGACCGGCGGCTGGTCTTCGAATCAATCCCCCGGATGAACTTCAAGCCCATCGGGAATTCGGGACCGCGATCAAGGGTGTCCGGAAGGAACGTCCCGGGCTACGATCCGGATTTGCATC
>JBFWUJ010000073.1:0-3117 GCA_050247295.1 Sphingomonas sp.
TCCGCGTCTCGCTGGTAACGATTCGGGTGCCACCCTCCAGCGCGCCGAACTCGGCCGTATTGCTGATCGCTTCGCGCATGCCGGCAATGCCGCGCTCGTAGATGAGATCCGCGAGAAGCTTCACCTCCGTCAGGCATTCGAAATAGGCGATCTCTGGAGAGAAGCCCGCCTCGACCAAAGTCTCGAAGCCGGCATGGATCAACTCGGGGATCGCACCCCACAATACCGCCTGTTCGTTGAACAGGTCCGCCTCGCATTCCTCGGCGAAGCTGGTCGGCAGGATGCCGACCCGCCCGCTGCCGATGGCGGCGGCATAGGAAAGGGAAAGCGCCGCCGCGCCCCCGCTCGCGTCCTGGTCTACCGCGAACAGAGAAATCAGCCCGGAGCCACGCTCAAAATCGGCGCGCAGCGCCGTACCGGGGCCCTTGGGAGCGACGAGAAAGATGTCGAGATCGGGGCGTGGTGCGATGAGGCCGAAACGGATCGACAGGCCGTGGGCAAAGCTGAGAGCGGCGCCGTCGCGCAGCTTGGGCGCGATTTCCTCCGCATAGATGCGGCCATGATCTTCGTCGGCGGCGAGCAGCACGCAAAGATCCGCTTCGGCCGCCGCCCCTGCCGCCGTCGCTATTTCAAAGCCATCCTTTCTGGCACGCTGACGCGACGTCGAATCCGGCCGCAAGCCGATGAGGACGGAAACGCCGCTGTCGCGCAGGTTCAGCGCCTGTGCCCGGCCCTGATTGCCATAGCCGATGATCCCCACCCGGCGGGCGCGGATCAGCGAAAGATCGCAATCCTCGTCGCGATAGACCTTCATGGCGACAGCCGGGCTAGGGCATCCGCTTGCTGGCCGCAATCGAGTGCCGCTTCATATCGCGGCCAGTCGGCCGGAGGCTGGTGGCGGAACCAGGTATATTGGCGCTTCGCATATCGCCGGGTTGCGACCTTTCCCGCCGCCATCGCCGCGTCGCGCGTCAGCGCGCCGCGCAGAAAGGCGGCGATCTCCGTCACGCCGATCGCCCGCATGACCGGCGCCGCCACCGGCAGTCGTCTTTCGACGAGGGCCCGGACTTCCGCGCTTCCCCCTTCCGAGAAGATCGCCTCGAACCGCGCATCGGTGCGGGCGTGAAGCCAATCGCGCGGCGGCAGCAGGATGAGCGGATGGAGCTGGACGCGGGCACCGATCCCGCCTGCCTTTTCCACATGCCACGAGGCGAGTGGCCGCCCGGTCGATCGCACCACCTCCAGCGCCCGCGCGATGCGGGTCGTGTCGGTGGGACGCAGCCGCGCGGCCGCGTCGGCGTCTTCCCGGCCTAGCGCCTCGTACGCGGCGGCGACGGTCAGGGCGCGGACGGCCTCGCGGATCGCCGGATCGATCTCCGGCACTGGGGCGATGCCCTCCAGGAGGGTGCGCAGGTAAAGGCCCGTGCCGCCGACCAGGATCGGCAGCCTGCCCGCCGTGTGCGTTTCGGCTATCGCTGCTTCGGCGTCTGCCGCCCACTGGGCAGCCGAGCAGGAATCTGCACCATCGCGATAGCCGTAAAGGCGATGCGGTGCCTGCGCTTCATCTTCCGGTGTCGGCCGGGCGCTGACGATCCTGAGGTCGCGATAGACCTGGGCGCTGTCGGCGTTGATGATGACACCGTTCGACCGTGTGGCGAGCGCCAGCGCCAGCGCCGACTTGCCGCTCGCCGTCGGCCCCGCGATAAGCGCCAGCGGAGGCTTCTTCCCTTTGTTCATCGCGACCCTGATAGCAGCCGATCGGCTCACGCATGGCGATATTTCCGCTGCCGAGGATGCGCTGGGCGGGGCAGGGGGGCGCGCGTGGATCGAGCAGGGGAGCGCCTGCGACCTGCTCCTCGGTCCCGATCCCGTAGCCGCGCGGGCGCTGCTCGAAGGGCTGGTTTCCGGCATCGACATTGTCGTCCAGCCGCGCGCGACGAGACGCAAGCGCCTGCTCGTCGCCGACATGGATTCGACGATGATCGACCAGGAATGCATCGACGAGCTTGCCGACTATTTCGGCCGTAAGGCGGAGGTCGCCGCGGTCACCGAGGCGGCGATGCGCGGCGAGATCGACTTCGCGGAAGCGCTCGATGCCCGGGTGGCGCTGCTCAGGGGGCTTGAGGATTCGGCGATCGACCGGTGCCGCGAAGAGCGTGTGACGCTGATGCCTGGCGCGCGGACGCTGGTGAGGACGATGGCGGCGAACGGCGCGCATACGTTGCTTGTCTCCGGCGGCTTCACCCGCTTCGCCGGGCCCGTCGCAGCGGATGTCGGCTTTGCCGAAATGCGGGCGAATGTACTCGGCATCGAGAATGGGGCACTGACCGGGCTCGTCGCCAAGCCGATCGTCGATGCCGACGTGAAGCGGCAGGCGCTGATCGACGCTGCGGGGGCTCGCAGCATCCCGCTGGCCGAGACGATGGCGGTCGGCGACGGCGCCAACGACATACCGATGATTCGCGTCGCGGGTCTCGGCATCGCCTATCGTGCAAAGCCGCCCCTGGCGGCGGCGGCCGACGCGCGGATCGAAGCGAACGATCTTACGGCCCTGCTCTATGCCCAGGGTTACGCGCGCGCGGACTGGATCCAGGGCTAAAGCGGACAGCTCATGTCGGCGGCGATCGCCGCCAGCGCGAAGGAGACCGAGCGCTCGTCGAGATCGAAGCCGATCGTCACGGCATCGGCCCCGACTGCCGAGACACAGGCATTGATCTCGCCGGCGTCGGGATGACGCAGCATGACGGAGGCACCGATGGAAAGCGCGAGGCTGGTTTCGATGACCGCGCCGGCGGCGCTGATGCTGCGCAGCGCGGCGGGAGCGGGCGCATCGGCGACGATCAAGCACATCCGCCTTCGCCGCCAGCGCGACGCCATGGCATTCCGCTGCACGAATTCCCGCACCGCCGTCATCGAGCGCCCCCGTTGGAACGTGCGGCCTAGCAGCCGAGGACGAAAAATCGGTTAAGCGACGCTACGGAGCGACCGGGAAACAGGCCGAGCGCGCCGCGGTACAGGCGCGCTGCGCCGCTTCGCGATTGGCGAAGCCACCGGTCTGCAGCCGGAACATCGCCCCGGCGCGGGTGATGCTGGGCCGCATCCCGGGCAGCCGCGATG
>JBFWUJ010000073.1:3217-6798 GCA_050247295.1 Sphingomonas sp.
GCGGCAGCGCGGCTCATGAGCGCGTAAGCCCGCGGCCAGTCCCGGGCGACCACGTCGCCGTTGAAGAGGGCGGTGCCAAGGACATATTGGGCGCGCGGATCGCCGCCTGCTGCGGCGCGTTCGATATAGGGCATGGCCTCGCGGCGCCGGCCATTCTGGAACAGGATCAGGCCCAGATTGGCCCCGGCCTGCTCGTGGCCTTGGCGCGCCGCACGCTCATACCATTGTTCCGCCAGGGTCATGTTGAGCGGCACCCCGCGGCCGAGCTTGTAGGCCTGGGCGAGGTTATATTGGGCATCGGCATCGCCGCGATCGGCGAGGGGCCGCCATTGCCGAACCGCCTCTTCATAGTTTTCGGCCTGCCAGGCTTCGACGCCGGCGCGCACGCTGGTCTGCTGAGCGAGGGCGGGTACGGTCGCCATCGCCACCGCCGCGAATAGCGTCAGTCGCCAAGACGTGCTGATCATTGTCGAGGTCCTTCCACCGGAAATCATTGGCCGATCGTCTAGTCGCGATTGCTTAATGCGGCCTTAGCATAATTGCCGCCGCGCCGCTGCCCGGGCCCGAGCCCTGCCACACCGTTAACCGAATTTTAGCGCCGCTGGGGGAAACCCGTCGTCACACGTGGGGAACCCAAAGGAAATCTGATGCGCGTTCTGGCATTGTCCTCTCAGAAGGGCGGATCGGGCAAGACAACCTTGTCCGGCCATCTCGCGGTCCAGGCCGAGCGCGCCGGTTACGGCCCGGTCTGCCTGATCGACATCGACCCTCAAGGCTCGCTGGCCGATTGGTGGAACGAGCGCGCGGACGAAGTGCCGGCGTTTGCGCAGACCACCGTCGCGCGGCTCGGCGCGGATCTGGAGGTGCTGCGCCAGCAGGGCTTCCGGCTCGCCGTCATCGATACGCCGCCGGCGATCACCATGGCGATCCAGTCGGTGATCCAGGTTGCCGAACTGGTCGTCATCCCGACCCGGCCCAGCCCCCACGATCTGCGCGCCGTCGGCGCTACCGTCGATCTGTGCGAGCGCGCCGGCAAACCGCTCATCTTCGTCGTCAACGCGGCGACGCCGAAAGCGAAGATCACTTTTGAGGCCGCGATCGCGCTGTCGCAGCACGGGACAGTCGCACCGGTTACCCTGCACCATCGCACCGATTTCGCCGCATCCATGATCGATGGCCGCACGGTGATGGAGGTCGATCCCAACGGCAAGTCGGCCCGCGAAGTCGTCGAGTTGTGGGATTATATCGCCGATCGGCTGGAGAAGAATTTCCGCCGCACCGTCTTTTCCGCCCCCGGCATGCCGGCCCAGCAGGCGTTTGCGCCGCGTATCAGCGCCGGCGGCTTCGGCCGCCGCGTCAGCGGACAGTGAGGGAGGACGCAGTGATGCACGAAGCGCGTCCTTACGCCTCGCTCTCATCTGGCCTGCTCGCCCGCAAGGGCGCGGCCAAGCCCGCCATGCGCCCGCAGGGCTATACGGGCGGCTTCGACGATCTCGGCTGGAACGATATGGGTGGGCCGGCCGACCATGCGCCCGAGCCGCCGATGCCGGCCGAGCATGTGCCGAGCTCGATCGCGGCCCTCACGCCGTTGCCGAAGGGCGATGGCAATCCGGTCGCCGCGCAGCAGCGCGCGATCGCCGAGAGCTTCGAAGACGAGGTCGAGACGACCGCCGAATGGGTCGAGGCGGCGCCTGAGCCGGCCGAATCGGTCGCGCCGATGCGAGCACCGGCCGAGGTTGTGAAGCTGCCGAAGCGGCCCGTCGCCGTCTCTTCGATCGCGCCCGGCAAGAAGGCGGCCTTCACGCTGCGGCTGGATGCCGAGCGGCACCTTCGGCTGCGGCTCGCCTGCGCGGTCACCGGACGATCGGCGCAGCAGCTTGTCGCCGGTGCGCTCGACGACTTTCTGGCGACTGTTCCGGAAATCGATGCGCTGGCCGCGCGGGTGCCGGCCAAGCACCGCTAAGGTTCAAGAGAGGTAGGGACATGACCAAGACGATGTTCAAGGTGGCGGCTTCGACGCTGATCGTCAGCCTGACCACGGTTGGCTCGACCACTCAGTCTCTCGCCATGCGCCAGGGTCTGGCCGCTGCGCGCAGCGCCGCGACCGATGCCGATCGTCAGGCTTCCCGGCTGCACGAACAGGCGGTTCGCGACTTGCGCGAGGGTCGACTCGAACAGGCTCGTGGCACGATGGAGCAGGCGGTGGGTCTCAGTCCGCGTGACGCCGGCTACCGGTTGTTGCTGGCCGACATCTACCTTCGCCAGGGCCGTTTCGAATCGGCCCGCGCCACGTTCGCCGACGTGCTTGAGCTCGATCCGTCCAATGCCCGCGCAGGCCTCAGCTTCGCTCTGACCCAGATCGCACTCGGCCGCCCGGCTGCCGCAGTCGCCCAGCTCGAGAACATGGCCGGCCATGCTTCGGCTGCCGACGTCGGTCTCGCCCTTGCCCTGGCTGGCAGGCCGCAGCGTGCCATCGAGCTTCTGGAACCGGCCGCCCGTTCACATACGGCGACCGCGCGGCTGCGCCAGAACCTCGCCCTGTCGCATGCGCTGGCCGGCGATTGGCGCCGTGCGCGCGCCATCGCCGCTCAGGATCTCTCGCCGGCCGATGTCGACGGGCGGATGGAGCAATGGGCCGCGATGGCGCGGCCCAATGCTGGCGCCACGCAGGTTGCCAGCCTGCTCGGCGTCTCGCCAGTGACCGATCCGGGTCAGCCGGTCGCGCTGGCGCTGGCGCAGCCGCAGCAGGCCCCCATTCAGGTCGCCGCGGCCGAGGCTCCGGCGGCTCCGGTCCCGGCGCCCGTCGTGCAGGTCGCGGCGGTGGCGCAGGATTCCGATTGGGGACTGCCGCAGGCCGCCCCGGTCACGCCGCGGGCCGAGCAGGCTGCCATCGCAGCGCCGGCTCCCGTTCCGGCCACCGTGGCTGAAGTCGCGCCGGAGCGCACCGCTTATTATGCCGCTACGCCGGCCATGCCGGCCGCCGCCGAAGCGCCGGACGCTCCGGACGAGGTTGAAATCCGCCAGGCCGTTGCCGCCCGCAGTCTCGTCCGCGCGGCGCCGGCGGTTGTCCGCACGGCTGCGGTCGCGCTGCCGCCGGCGCCGATCTTCCGCCGTGCGACGCCGGCCAGCCCGGTCGTCCGCTCCGGCAGCAGCCGCTATGTCGTCCAGATCGGCGCCTTCATCAGCGAGGCCAATGCCGAGCGTGCCTGGGTCAACGCTCAGCGTCGCTTCGGCCTCGCCAATAGGGCGCCGCTCACCGCCACCGTGAACATGGACGGCCGCACGCTTCACCGTGTCGCGGTCGCCGGCTTCGCCGGCCAGGGGGACGCGCAGCGCCTGTGCGGCTCGATCCGCGCTCAGGGCGGCGTCTGCTTCGTGCGAACGCAGGCCGGTGACGCCTCGATCCGCTGGGCCGCCCGCTACGCCAATCCGCGCCAGCGCAACGTCTAAGAGCTTACGGGACCCGTCCAAGGTCCCCTCTGGAGGGCGGCGAGCAGGCCAAGGCTCGCCGCCCTTTCCATATGCTAATCCCGGCGATCCCGTGTGAGGAGGTCGAGGCAGGCCATCCGGATTGCGACCCC
>JBFWUJ010000073.1:6898-9284 GCA_050247295.1 Sphingomonas sp.
GGCCGCATCGCGTTTAGCGTCAGCGCGGTATCGATCAGGCTCTCGCCCTTGCGGACGCTCGAAGCAGCCGGGTGAAAGCTGGCGACTTGCGCGCCGAGCCGTTTGCCGGCGATCTCGAACGAGAAGAGCGTGCGGGTCGAATTCTCGAAGAAGGCGTTGATCTGGGTAAGGCCGGAGAGGCGATCGTCCGCCTTGCGCGGCCGGCGGTTGAACGCCACCCAATGCTCGGCCTCATCGAGGATCGTCAGGATATCGGAAGCTGAAAGCCCCTCGACCCCGAGCAGGTGGCGATGCGGGAAGGAGGCGGCCATCGAGAGCCGGCCCTAGCCGCGCCCGTCTCCATGCTCAAGAGCGGCGGGGCGCCCCCCTCGAAGCGTCAATGACCGCCGGTCGTCAGCGTGACCGTGCCGGACTGGACCTGCCCTTGCCATTCCGGCCCGCGTCAAGTCTGTATCGCCAAGGCATCGATCGCACCCTGAAGGATATAGGCGGCGGCGGCGGCGTCGACCCGCTCGGCTCTTTTGGCGCGCGACAGGTCGGCGCCGATCATCGCGCGCTCGACCGCTTGCGTGGACCAGCGTTCGTCCCAGAGCAGGATCGGGAGGCCGAGAGGCATGAGATTGCGGGCGAAAGCGCGGATCGATTGCGTGCGCGGGCTATCGGTGCCGTCGAGATTGAGCGGCAGGCCGATGACGACACCTTGGACGCGCTCGGCCGCAACCAGCGCCTCGATCGCAGCCTTGTCCGCCGTGAATTTCGTTCGCCGGATCAGCGAAGCCGGGCTGGCGATCGTCCAGCCGGAATCGCAGAGCGCGGCGCCGATCGTCCTGGTGCCCACATCGAGGCCGAGCAGCCGCCCCCCGGTCGGCAGGGCGAGACGAAAACCGGCGACGTCGGATGCCATCATCGCGCCGCCTCGAACGCCGTCAGCCGCCGCTCGGCGTCGGCGCGGATGTTCGCCCAGAACAGGGCATAATCGTAAACATGATAGTTGTTGCCGGGCAGCACGTAGCGACCCATTTCCGGCAGCGCATCATTGTCGCCGATCAGCAGGAAGCCGCGCGTCCCGCAGCGGGCCGAAACCGCGCCGCGCCGGAATTGCGCCGTCGTGAAATCGCTGCTCGGCACCAGGGTGCCGAGGTTGCGGTCCGCCGCTGCATCGCCGCCTCGGGTCCCGGTCAGCGGATTGACGCAGACCATCGCCGATCCGGCGCGCGGGACATTGCCGGGGCCGGCGCTGACATCGAACACTTCCGTTACCTGGGCGGTGTCTGCGGGCTCGGAGAAGCTCTGCCAGGAAAGCAGGCAGCGCGCCTGGTCCGGCCGTTCACAAGCCGGAAGGGGCATGGCGGGAAGATCGGCCGTCTCCGACACCGGCCAGCCGATTACGTAGGCGGCAACGATCCGGCCTGCCTCCGGCCGACCCCGCACCCGCTGCTGCAGCAGTCGCATCAGATGGAGGCTGCCCTGACTGTGGGCGGCAAGGATGATCGGCCGGTCGGCCGGCGCCTGGGCGAGGAATGCCTCATAGGCCGCCAGAACGTCGCGATAGGCGAAGTCGAGCGCCCGGCGGGCATTGTCCTCGGTGGTGAGGAAGGCGCCGAAAGTCGCCTGCCGGTAGCGCGGCGCCCAGACCGCGCCGATATTGTTGAAGGCGCTTGCCTGACTGCGGACGAACAAGGCGGCGCGGTGCTGCGACTCCGCATCGTCGACCGGCGCGTTCCACGCGGTACGTTCGAGAAAACTGGTCGGATGGATGAAGAACACCGATGCGCGCGGGCTCGTCGTCGCCCCGAAGCCCTCCGGTGTCCAAAGGGCCGGATTGCCGGCAATGTCCGGCCGGGCGATCCACAGCCGCGCCTGCGAATAATTCGCGCCGGCCGGCATCGCGACCTCGCTGAACGGCGCGCCCGGCACCAAAGCCAGGCGCATCAGATCGCGTTCGAACAGGCGATAGAGCACCGCCCCGGCAAGCAGCAGCACGATAAGGGCGGCGACGATCTTCAGGAAGCAGCCTGCGGGGCTGCGGCGGGCGCGTGGCATGGAGCGCCTGAAGCCCATTGCCGCACGCCTTGCAAGCCCCGCACCCCCAATGCTAGCGGGCATCGCCGGCAGCTTGCCGGCGCCTGACCTCAAGGAAATCATGTCCGTCGACGCCGCCACCGTGCGCCATATCGCCAAGCTCGCCCGCATCGCCGTCAGCGATGAGGAGGTGAGCGCGCTCGCGCCCGAGCTTTCCAACATCCTGGGCTGGATCGAGCAGCTCGGCGAGGTGGACGTCTCCGGCGTGCAGCCGATGACGGCGGTGATCCCCAATCATTTGCGGCTGCGCGAGGATGTGGTCACCGACGGCGGCATCCGCGACGCGGTGCTCGCCAATGCGCCC
>JBFWUJ010000074.1:0-8757 GCA_050247295.1 Sphingomonas sp.
CATGTTGAGCATTTCGGCCGGTTTGAACCCTGCCCGCTTGCCCACCTCGAAATCGTTGAAGTCGTGCCCCGGGGTGATCTTCACGGCGCCCGAGCCCAGTTCCGGATCGGCATGCTCGTCGGTGATCACAGGGATCAGCCGGCCGGTGATCGGATGCCGAAGCATCTTGCCGACCATCGCGGCGTAGCGCCGGTTATCGGGATGCACCGCCACCGCCATGTCGGCGAGCATCGTCTCCGGCCTCGTCGTCGCCACCGAGATCGCCCCCGACCCATCGTCCAGCGGATAGCGGAAGTGCCAGAAGCCGCCCTGCTTCTCGACCGTCTCCACCTCCAGATCGGAAATCGCGGTCTTCAGGCCCGGATCCCAGTTCACCAGCCGCTTGTCGCGGTACAGCAGCCCGCGATTGTAGAGCTCGACGAAGACCTTCAGCACTGCCTGCACAAAATGCGGGTCCATCGTGAACTGCTCGTTCGCCCAGTCGCACGACGCGCCAAGCCGGCGGAGCTGGCGGGTGATCGCGCCGCCGCTTTCCGCCTTCCATTCCCAGACCTTGGCGATGAACTCGTCGCGGGTGAAATCCGTGCGCTTCTGCTGCCGCTCGTTGAGCTGCCGCTCGACCACCATCTGCGTGGCGATGCCGGCATGGTCCATCCCGACCACCCAGAGCGCGTCCTTGCCGAGCATCCGCGCGTGGCGGATCAATATGTCCTGCAGCGTATTGTCGAGCGCATGGCCGATATGCAGCGAACCCGTGACGTTCGGCGGCGGAATGACGATGGTGAAAGGCTCGGCCTCGGGCCGCGACGGGCGGAACAGCCCCTCGCCTTCCCAATGCGCGTACCAGCGGGCTTCAATCTCGGCCGGGTCGAAGGTCTTGGGCAGTTCGCTCATGCGGGCGCTTTAGCGCCCCGCCGCGTCTCCGCCACCCCTTCTGAGCCAGCGATCCAGCCAGCCGTGCACCTCGCGATACCATTGGATCGAGTTTTGCGGCTTCAGGATCCAGTGATTCTCGTCCGGATAGACCACCAGACGCGACGGAATGTTGCGCCGCTGCAGCGCGTTGAACAGGCCGAGCGACTGGCTGTATGGAATCCGGTAATCGCGCTCGCCGTGCAGGATCAGCATCGGGGTGCGGAAATTCTGCACGAAGTTGACCGGATTGTTGCGCTCGTAGGCCTCTCGCGCCGCCGGCTCGTAATAAGGGCCGCCGAACTCCCATTCGGTGAACCATAGCTCCTCGGTCTCATAGGCCATCGCGCGCTGGTCGAAGACGCCGGAATGACTGACCAGACAGCGGAAGCCGTCCGGCCAGTTGCCGGCGATCCAGTTGGTCATGAAGCCGCCATAGGAACCGCCGAGCGCGCAGGCGTTCGATACGTCGATGCCGCTGTCCTCGCGACCGGCAGCGGCGAGGCCCAGCCGCAAATCCTGCAGCGGCGCCCCGCCCCAATCGCGGTTGATCGCGTCGGTGAAGGCCTGGCCGTAACCTGTCGAGCCGTGGAAATCGATTGTCACCGCGCCATAGCCCGGCGCGGCGAACAGCCAGGGGTTCCAGCGATAGGACCACGAATTGCCGAACGATCCCTGCGGACCCCCGTGAATGAGCAGCGCCACCGGAAGCCGGCCTTCGGCCGCGGCCGGACGAACGATCTGGCCCCAGACCCTGTCGCCGTTCGCGCCCGCAAAGCTGAACCGACGGACGCTGACCGGATCGAGATCGCGCAGCCGGTCCCGGTTGACGTGGGTCATCTGCACCGGGCGCTGGCCATGGGGCATCCAGTAGAGATCGTCTGGCGCCTGCAGGCTGTTCAGCGTGTAGAGCACGCCAGTGCGGGTCGGGATCACATTGCCGACCGTGCCGCCCTCCGTGAGGCGGGTCACCCGGCCGCTCGCGACATCGACCCGAAACAGGGGCGTATCGAGCGTGTCCTGGGCCGTGACATAGAGGCTGCGGCCGTCGGGCGCCCAGGCGATCGAGCCGACCGAGCGATCCCAATTCTGGGTCAGCGCGCGTGTCTCGCCGGTGCGCAGGTTGCGAAGCTGGATCACGAGGCGGTCCGCCTCGTAGGTCGGCCGCGCCATCGCCGTATAGGCAAGCCAATGGCCGTCCGGCGACACGGCGGGGCCAGTGTCCGTCGCCTCGTTCGCCGCAGTCAGATTCTCCGCCGGCCGGCCTTCGCGCGCTGCATAGATGTCGAGATTGGTCGAATTGGGCTCGCCCCTGCCGCCCTGACGGAGGGCGAAGTAAAGCGTTCGCCCGTCGCGGCCCCAGGCGAGCTCCTCACCGCCGCCGAACGGCTTGGAAGGCGAATCGCCTACGAGGGCGGGCGAGGCGGGAGTCCCGGTCCCCTGCGGCCGCCCATCGACCAGTGGCAGCACGAAGACGCGCGAGCGAACGCCAGGCGTCGTCCAGGCGTCCCAGTGGCGGACGAAAGTCTCATCATAGACCCGGCCGCTGCCCTGCCCGGTCGCGGCGGCTGAGATATTGGCGCAGTTGATGTCCGTGCAACGCATGTCTCGATCGGCCCAGACCGCGATCCGGTCGCCGGAGGGCGCGATCAGATAGCCCGCGATATCAGTCCTGAAGTCGGTGACCCGTTCCGGGGTCCCGCCTGGAACCGGTATCCGCCAAAGCTGGTCGCTGCCCGAGGCGTTGCTCAGATAATAGAGCCAGCGTCCATCGACGGAGAAGCTTGCGTCATGTTCGTTATGCTCGGGCGTCCGGGTGATCGGCTGCGGGGTGGCGTCTCCCGACTGCCGGTCGACGATGTAGAGATCGGTACGGCGACGATTGGCCGCGAGATCGGTTTCGCTCATCTGGAACACGATGTAGCGGCCGTCCGGCGACACCGTTGGCGCCGCGAGTCGCCGCATCGTCGCGAGATCGGTGGCCGTCATCTGTCGGGCGACAACTGGAGGAGAAACGAAGGCGGCGGCGAGTGCGAACGGGACGAGGAGCTTCTTCATGGCCGCGGGCTAGACCAGCCCCGGCCGGGTCGCAAGCGCGACTAGAGTTTGCGGCCGGTGATCCGGGCAATCTCGCGGGTCACCAGCGATTCGACGATCTCCGGCAGATTCTCGTCGAGCCATTCCTTCAGCATCGGCCGCAGCATTTCGCGCACCAAAGCCTCCAGCGGGCTGGCGTCGGTGGCCAACGGATCCGGCTGGCCGCGCAGCGAAGACAAAGCGGCCAGTCGCGCCCGGCTCGCCGCGGCGGCGTCACTCGACAGCAGGACGGGATCCTCGGCCACCGCGTCGTCGAGCTCCAGGACATCTTCCTCGACCGTCTCGGGCTCGGCCGGCTCTGGCGAAGCGACGCGACGTGGACGCGCCGCTGCGCTGCGGCCGTCCTCGGCGATCACCCGTTTGATGGAGGCGAGAATTTCCTCCATCGAAGGATCAGTCTGCATTTCCCCCATAAGACGGGGTTTATTGCTTATTGCCGGGGCCGTGTCACGGAATTTACGACCGGTGTCAGCGGGCTCTCCGCCTGCTCGGGTGCGGTCCGGGTCGCGACCGGCCTGATCATCGGCCCGTCGTTCCAATCCGACCAGCTGCGCGTGTAGCGATCATAATAGACTCGCGGATCGTAGAGCGGGCCGCCGTCGAGATTGAGATCCTCGGCCTCGGCCATGCCCATCGCGTTCAGAAGCTGGAAGCCGGCAACATAAGCGTCGCGCCGTGCGGTCACGAGCAGCACCTGGCTGTTCAGCAATTCCTGCTCAGCGTTCAGCACATCGAGGACGTTACGGGTACCGACCGTCTGTTCCGCGCGGGTTCCCTCCAGCGCCAGCTGGTTGGCGGCAACCGCGATCTGGTTCGATTCGATCGCCTGCAGGGCGGCATTATAGTTGGCGAAGGCCGCTCGCACCGTCGATACCACGGCCCGCTCGACACCGATCGCCTGCTCGATCAGCTGCGCCTGCAGCGCTCGCGCCTGCCGAACCCGGGCGCCGGCTTCACCGCCCTGATAGAGCGGCACCGTGAGCGACAGGCCGACGCCGGTCGATGTGGTGCTGTTCGGGAAGGTGCCGTCCGGAAGGCCGCTCGTTGCGTTCGCGGTGCCGAGCTGGTTGGAATAGCGGGTGCTGCTCACCGCCGACAGGGTCGGCAAACGGAAGCCGCGGGCGACCGCAATGTCAAATCCCGCGGCGCGCGCGCGCGCGGCTATCGAGGCGAGGTCGGCATTGTTGGCAAGCGCATTATCGGTCGCAAGCTGGACGGTGGCGGGCGCGGCGGGGAGCGGCGGCGGCGGCTGCAGGTCGCCCGGTGTGTCGCCGATTACCCGACGGTAATTCTCCTCGCTCGCCTCAAGCCGGCCCTGCGCCAGCGACAGATTGCTGCGCGCCAGCGCCAGCCGCGCGTCGGACTGCGCGACATCCGTCCGCGTCAGATCGCCGACCTCGAACCGGTCGCGCGTCGCCTGCAGATTGGTATCCAGGACGCGGACCTGATTCTCGTTGAGCTGGACGATGGAGCGATCGCGGATCACGTCCATATAAGCGGCGACCGCCTCGGTGAAGATGTCGCCCTCGACCGCGCGCAGGTCGGCGCGGCCGGCCTCGACGCGGATGTCGGCGGCACGAACGCCATTGCGAACCCGGCCGCCCGAATAAAGCGGCACGCTGATCGATGCGCCGATGGTCAGATCACGGCCGTTGGCGCCGAGATTGCGGGTCACGACATCCTGGTTGAAGGAAGCGGTGGCCGAGACATCGGGCCTCCCGGCTGCCCTGGCGATGGACACATTCTCGTCGGTGACGCGCAGTGCCTCGCGCTGGGCCATGATCGTCGGGTTGGTGCTGTATGTCTTGACCAGCGCCTCGCGCAGAGTGTCGACGACGCCATCGGCGGGTTCGCCCGCGCCCGTCGCCTGAGCGAACGCCGATCCGCAACAGACCAGAGCTGCGGCGCTCGCCGCGGCCAGCCATCGTCCCCGATACACTCCGTTCATGCCGTTCCTCAAAAGCTGAAGCCTTGCGGGGCGGAAAAGCCCGGCAGGGGTGCGATCGCCGCATCGGCGAAGGTGATGAAGCCGGCAGCGCCGCTCACGGCGCGACCGATCGCGAGCCTGGTCACGCCGCGTTCGATCAGGCCGGTCGCGATTTGCCCGCCATCGGCGACCTGATCGATGATCGATTGCGGCACCTCGGGCACCGCACCGTCGATCAGCACGAAATCATATGGGCCGTCCGGACCGCCGGCGGCGAGGGGCGATTCGACAACGGTGACGCTCGTTCCCTCGAGCGCTGCGCGGGCAAGTGCGGCAAGCGCCGCATCTTCCTCGACTGCGACCACGGAAGATACGAGACGCGAGACGACCGCAGCGGCGTAGCCGGTGCCGGCACCGATCACGAGTGTGCGCTCGTCGCCATCGAGCCGTGCCTCCGTCAGCAACAGGCCGAGCGCCATCGGCGGATTGAGCGCCCTGCCGCCGGGAAGCGGGATCGGCGCATCGGCATAAGCGGTCGCGCGACGCGCTTCCGGCACGAACCGCTCGCGCGCGACCTCACTCATCGCCGCGAGGACCCTGGGATCGTTGACGCCGGTGGTGCGAAGCTGGCTCGCCACCATCGCCCGACGCATGTCCTGATAGGTCTGCTCAGTCATCGCCGGCTCTACTCGCATAACTGTTTTATTGATGCAATACACTTGATCGCTTCGGCGGCTTGTATCGGCAAGCCTTGAACAGGCCAAGCGGAGAGTGTGGCAATCATCACAACCGAACCAGCAAGCGTCGTGCCATGGCCCCGTCTCTGAGGCGTGGGGTCGACATGCGTCGATGCAATGTCCGAATGCGGACAATCTGTCCGTCTTCGGACAGCGTGGCTATGCGTGCCGGGACCGGCTGATATAGCGCCGCCGATGTCGTCCGACGGAATAGATACGCCTTTCGATCGCGCGCTGCGGCGAATGCGCCGGGACCGGGCTGCCCTGGCTACGGACGACAGCCGCTTCCTGCTTCGTCGCGCCGCCGACGAATTGCTGGCCCGGCTTGACCTGGTGGCGCGCCCGTTCGGCGCCGCACTCGATCTGGGCTGCGGCGACAGCTATCTGGCGGACCGGCTGCGCGCCCGCGGCCTGACCGTCACGGCGGTGGATGCCGGCGCGCGTTTCGCAGAGCGGGCCGGGGGACGACAAGAAGACGAGGATCGCCTGCCCTTTTCCGCATCGTCTTTCGATCTCGCTGTCTCGGTCGGCGCATTCGACACCGTCAACGATCTGCCGGGTGCGCTGGTCCAAGTCCGGCGGGCGCTGCGGCCGGATGGATTGTTGCTCGCCGCCTTCGCCGGTGCGGGTTCGCTGCCGCGGCTGCGCGAATCGCTGCGCGCTGCCGAGGCGGCGGAAGGGCTTGGCGCATCGCCCCGGCTCCATCCGCAGATCGACGTGCGCGCCGCCGGCGATCTTCTGACCCGCGCCGGCTTCGCACTGCCTGTTGCCGATACCGATAGGGTCGAGGTGCGCTATCCCGGCCTGAGCGCCCTGATCGCCGACCTGCGCGGCATGGCGGCGACGAACATCCTGGCCTCGCGGGCACGGCGGCCGTTCGGCCGCATCGGCTATGCCGCCGCGACTGCGGCCTTCGCGGCCAGCGCCGATGCCGATGGCCGGACGGCGGAACGATTCGATATCATCCACCTGAGCGGCTGGTCCCCCTCGCCCGACCAGCCGCGACCCGCGCGGCGCGGTAGCGGCACCGCTTCGCTGGCGGACACGCTCAGTAAACGGGGCTGAGTATCCCTTCGAGCAGCGGGATCAGCGGCGCATCCGCCGGCGGCATGGGCAGGCCGCGCATCTCCTCGAGTGTCGCCCAGCGCAGCGCCGCCGCGTCGAGCGGCTGCGGTTCGCCCGGCCAGCGATGGCAGAGGTAAAGGAGCAGGATCATCCGCCGGCCTCCCACTTCGGCGCTGGCGAAACAGGCGGGCCGAAGTTCGGACATGTCCAGCCCGACCCCCAGCTCCTCCTCGATCTCGCGAACCAGTGCCGCCTCGGCCGTTTCACCCGCCTCGACTTTGCCGCCGGGGAATTCCCAGAGTCCGGCCATCGAGCGTCCGGGAGACCGTTGCTGCAGCAAAATCCGGTTCGCGCCGTCGACAAGTGCGACCGCGACCACGGTCATTGTCGGATTTTTTTGCAAAATGATCGCTCCCGGTAGGCTTTCATTAACGACGTCAGCGTAACTGCGCCAACCAATGGGGCAATCTGCCCCGGCGGCTTGAGGACTATTGGACGATGCGACCTTTATTCAAGCTTTTCAAAGACGAGCGCGGTGCGACCGCCGTCGAATACGGCTTGATCCTGGCGATGGTCTTCCTCGCCATGGTCGGAGCGGTGACGATGCTGTCCGGCTCGAACGCCGGGATGTGGAACTATGTTTCCACCAAGGTTCAAGGTTCGTGAGGCGCATTAAACCTTTCGCAACCTCGTTCTCATAAATCGAATCCAGCCGACCTCGGAATCCCAATACCGGCCGGCAGGAAGTGTGGACTTCCGAAGTGGAACCAAGGAGACCGGAAATGCTGTTCATTCGCAAGCTGATCAAGGACAAGAAGGGCGCGACCGCCATTGAATATGGTCTGATCGCCGCTCTGATCGCCGTTGCCGCCATCACCGCGATGCAGGGCCTCGGCACCAGCCTGAACTCGACCTTCACCAACGTCTCGACGGCGATGGGCAACCCGTAAGCTTTTCGAAGCTTCGGAACTTGATAGCGGGCGGCGGGAGCAATCCTGCCGCCCGTTTTCATTGGTGCGTCAGCCGATCGCCAGGAACTTCTCGCGCCGCGCACGGCGAAGTTGATCCGCCGTAGCGCCCTCGAGCGCCGCCAGCTCTTCTGCCAGCGCGACGCCGAGCATCGCGATCGCCTCATCGCGATTGCGATGGGCTCCGCCCACCGGCTCCGGCACGATCCGTTCGATCACCCCCAGCCGCTCCAGATCGCCCGCGGTGATCCGCATCGCCTCCGCCGCGTCGGCCGCTTTGTCGGCGGTGCGCCACAGGATCGATGCGCAGCCTTCGGGGGAAATCACCGAATAGACACTGTGCTCCAGCATCAGCACCCGGTTCGCCGCCGCGATCGCGATCGCGCCGCCGGAACCGCCTTCCCCGACGATCGCCGCCACCAGCGGCACGCCGAGGGCCAGGCATTGTTCGGTGGATCGGGCGATCGCCTCGGCCTGGCCGCGCTCCTCGGCTTGGACGCCCGGAAACGCGCCGGCCGTATCGACCAGAGTCACCACCGGCAGGCGGAAACGGTCGGCGAGCTGCATCAGCCGGATCGCCTTTCGATAACCCTCGGGCCTCGCCATGCCGAAATTGTGCTTCAGGCGGCTTGCCGTATCGTCGCCTTTCTCATGGCCGATCAGCATCACCTTGCGGCCGCTGAGCTTGCCGAACCCGCCGACGATCGCCTCGTCCTCGCCAAAGGCGCGGTCACCGGCCAGCGGCACGAAATCCTCCACCAGCCGGGCGACATAATCCTTGAAATGCGGACGGTCCGGATGACGCGCCACCTGCGCCTTCTGCCAGGGCGTCAGCTTCGCATAGGTGTCGCGCAACGTCCGTTCGGCGCGCTCCTCGAGCCGTCTGATCTCGGCCTCGATATTCGGCTCGGCGGCGGACGACGTGTCCCTGAGTTCCGCGATCCGCGCCTCGAGATCGGCCAGCGGCTTTTCGAATTCCAGATAGGTGGGCATGCGGCGCGGGAGTTAGGCCTCACCTTCCGCTGCGTCAACGCGGCGCGGACGGCGGCGG
>JBFWUJ010000075.1:0-8639 GCA_050247295.1 Sphingomonas sp.
CTCAACCGCGAATGGCATGCGCCGAGCCGGGAAAGAAGCCCCGAGGTCTTCCACGTCCTCGCCGAGATGGACAAGACCGGCGTCGATTTCGCCATGGACGTGCACGGAGACGAGGCGATCGCAGCCAATTTCCTTGCCGGCTTCGAGGGGATCCCGTCGCATAGGGCGGAACAGCAGGCGGTGTTCGACGCGTTCGGCGGCGCCCTTGTCCGCGCCACCCCTGATTTCCAGACGACGAAGGGCTATGAGATTCCGCCGCCCGGCCAGGCCAATCTCTCCATGTCCACGGCGCAACTCGCCGAGCGCTTCGGCGCCGTCTCGATGACCTTGGAAATGCCGTTCAAGGACAATGACGACCTACCCGATCCGGTTCATGGCTGGTCGCCGGAGCGCTGCCGCCTGCTCGCCCGCGCCTGTTTCGATGCGCTCTACGCGGTGCTGCCCGATTTGCGCGCCTATCGCGGCAAATGACCCGGCTCGTCCTGATCCGTCACGGCCAGTCGGCCTGGAATCTCGAGAATCGCTTCACCGGTTGGTGGGATGTCGGCCTGACGCCAAAGGGCGAGGAAGAGGCAAAGCTGGCCGGCGAGTTGATGGCAGCCAAGGGACTGGACTTCGATCTGTGTTTCACCTCGCTGCAGACGAGAGCGATCAAGACGCTGCACATCGCGCTGGAGGCGATGGGCCGGCTCTGGCTGCCGGTCGAGAAGCACTGGCGGCTGAACGAACGGCATTATGGCGGCCTCACCGGGCTCGACAAGGATGAGACACGGGCCCGTCATGGAGCGGATCAGGTCCACATATGGCGCCGCTCCTTCGACATTCCGCCACCGGCGATGGAATCAGGCGGCGAATTCGATCTCGCCAACGACCGGCGTTATGCCGGCATCGCTATTCCGACCCATGAAAGTCTGCATGACACGATCATGCGCGTCCTGCCTTATTGGGAGGAGCGGATCGCGCCGGCCCTGCGGCGCGGCGAGCGCGTGCTGATTTCCGCGCATGGCAATTCATTGCGGGCATTGGTGAAGCATTTGTCCGGCATTGCGGACGACGAGATCACCGGACTGGAAATTCCGACCGGGCAACCGATCGTCTACGAACTGGACGAGAATCTGGCCGCGATCGAGCGCTACTATCTCAAGGACCGCTGAGGCGTTCTAGAATTCCTTGATCCGCTCTCGATTGCGCGCCGCCCGGCGCAGCACTTCCTCGACGGTGTCGCCCGGCATGATCGAAGCGACGCTGATCACCGGTTCGACCCTGATCTCGGTATGGCCGAGATCGAGGGGGTGAGCGGCGATATAGCGGGCGATCCGCTCCGCCGTGTCGATCGCCGAATCGGCGTCCAGATGATCGAGCAGCAGGCTGAAGGCGCTGCCGCCGGACCGGGCCGCGATGTCGCTCGAGCGCACCAGGCCCTTCAGCAGCCGCGCGACGTGCCGCAAGGCCGCATCGCCTGCGACCCGGCCGTGGCCGTCGTTGATCGTCTTCATGTCGATGTCGACCGAGAGCAAGGCGGCGGCCGTACCATGCCGCGCCGCGTGACTGAGCACCCGCTCCAGCTCGATCCGGAACTGGCGCGGGTCGACGAGCGCGGTCAGCGGATCGCGACCGGCATTTTCCTCCGCCTCGCCCAACTGGGCGCGCGCCTCGGAGAGCGCCGCACGCAGCAAGGCGTTCTCATCCTTGAGCCGGGCCAGCGCATCGCGCGCATTGTCGGCTTCCACGTCGGTCTTGCGGTCTGCCATGGCGCTTTCGTAGCCGGACAAGGTTAATCCATCGCTTACGCCGTGCGCGATTGCCCGCGCTTTGCCGCTGGGCTAGGAAATGTAATGGCAGACGAAGCGCCTCTCGTCGGAATCATCATGGGCAGCCGCTCCGACTGGGAGACGATGCGCCATGCCGCCGAGGCTCTGGAGACGCTTGGGGTGCCGCACGAAAGCCGGGTGGTGTCCGCCCACCGTACCCCGGAGCGGCTCTACGATTATGCGCGCAATGCCGCCGGTCGCGGCCTGAAGGTGATCGTCGCCGGAGCGGGCGGGGCGGCGCATCTGCCGGGCATGACGGCATCGATGACCCGGCTGCCGGTGCTTGGCGTGCCGGTCGAATCGAAGGCGCTCAAGGGCATGGACAGCCTGCTGTCGATCGCCCAGATGCCGGCCGGAATTCCGGTGGGAACGCTGGCGATCGGGGTCCCGGGAGCGACCAATGCCGGGCTGCTTGCCGCCGCGATCCTGGCCACCGAGGATCCGGCGCTCGCCGGCCGCCTCGATGCCTGGCGCTCGGAGCAGACAGCCTCGGTCGCCGAAACGCCGGAATGAGAATCGCGCCGGGGGCCACGATCGGCATCGTCGGCGGCGGCCAACTTGGCCGGATGCTGAGCGTCGCCGCCGCGCGGCTCGGTTATAAGAGTCACATCTACGCGCCTGACGAAACGCCTCCGGCAGCGGAGGTCGCGACCGCCTTCACGCGCGGCCCGTTCGATGACGCAGCGGCGCTGCGCCGGTTCGGCGGCCAGATCGACGTCGCGACCTATGAATTCGAGAATATTCCGGTCGAGGCGCTGGCCGCGCTCGGCGAGACGGCGGTACTCCATCCGCCGCTGCGTGCATTGGAAGTGGCGCAGGATCGGCTCGCCGAAAAGACGTTCGTGCTCGATCAACGCGGAACGCCGGCTCCGTTCGCGCCGGTGGACGACCGCGCCGACCTCGAACGGGCGCTCGATGAGCTGGGCGCACCGGCTATCCTGAAGACTCGCCGGCTGGGCTATGACGGCAAGGGTCAGGCCCGGATCGGCCGGCCGGAGGACGCCGACAAGGCGTGGGCCGCGATCAATAAGGCCCCCGCAGTGCTCGAGGGCTTCGTCAATTTCGACGCCGAATTCTCGATCCTGCTCTGCCGCGCCGCGGACGGCGAGATGGCGATCTGGGACGCGCCCCGCAACATCCACGCCGGCGGCATTCTCGACCGTTCGATCGCACCGGCCGGCGAGGCGCTGGACCCGGCCATCCGCGCCGCGGAGACGCTGGCACGGCGGATCGCCGGCGCCCTCGATCATGTCGGCATGCTGGCGATCGAATTTTTCGCTGTCGGCGAGGAGGCGATTTTCAATGAGATGGCGCCGCGGGTCCACAATAGCGGCCACTGGACGATCGAGGGCGCCGTCACCTCGCAGTTCGAGAACCACATCCGGGCGATCTGCGGCCTGCCGCTCGGCGACACCGCGCGCACCGCGCCCAGGGTGGAGATGAAGAACCTGATCGGCCGCGACGTCGACGATTGGCTGGAGCTGCTGCGCGAGCCGGACGCCTATCTCCACCTTTACGGCAAGAGGAATGCCCGGCCGGGCCGCAAGATGGGCCATGTGACGCGGCTGATCGGGCCGGCGCGCGAACGCGCCTGACCCGATCGTCGCATCATCTTAGGGTTGCGCCCGGGCCGGCGCCGCCGCAGGCAGTTGCGGCGCGCCGGGAAGCGTCATCTCCTCGATCGGCAGGCCGAGCCCCTCCAGCTGCGGCCGGATGCGCGCCGCATCGCCGACCACCACCCAGACAAAATTGTTGGGGTTGATCAGCCGCCGCGCCACCTGATCCATCGACTGGGCGGTCATGGCCCGGTAGCGGGCCGCGACCGTCTCCCAATAATTGTCGGGACGCCGATAGAGCGCATTGGAACGCAGGGCACCGAGCACTGCGGACGAGGTTTCGAACTGTCCCGGCAGGGCGCCGGTGCTGCCCGCGATCACCCGCTGCAGCTCGTTCGGCTGGACTCCCTGATTGCCCAGGAAGGCGTTGACCATCTCGCGCGTCGCGGTGATCGAATCGCCGGTGCGGTCCGCCTGAACCGGAGCCGTGATCACATAGGGAACCCGATGCTCGATCAGGTTCGGTCCACCGCGCGCACCGTAGGACCAGCCGCGCCGTTCCCTGAGCTCCATGTTGATCCGGGCGAGGAAATCGCCGCCAAGCACCTGATTGGCGGCCGTGAGATCGAGCAGATCCTGCGTCCCCTGCACGCTCAGCACCTGACCGGCGAGGATCACGCTCTGCGGCGATTGCGGACGGTTGATCAGGACGATGCGCGGCCGCGCCGGCGGGATGGCGACGTTGAAATTCTTCCGGCCACGCGGAACCGACGGCGGCCGCCAATTGCCGAACCGCGATTCCAGCTGAGCGACGAATTCGTTCAGCGGCAGATCGCCGACCGCGAAGATCGTCGCATTGTCCGGCCTGATCCAGGTCTGGTGGAAGCGGATCAGATCGTCGCGCGTGAGCGTGCGGACGATCGCCGGATCGCCAGTGCCCGTACCCGGCTTGCCATAGGGATGATTGGGCCCGTAGAGCACAACCGGCAGGGCGCGCAGCCCCATGGCCACGGGTTGCGTCATCTCCGCCGCGATCAGCGCCAGCCGCTGCTGGCGGATGCGCTCCACTTCTGCCGGCGCGAAGGCCGGGTTGCGGATGACATCGGCAAGCAGATCGAGCGATGCGCCAAGCGCCGGCGTCATCGCTGTCAGCGTCACCGATGTACGATCCAGCGTCGCGCCAGTGTTGATGGTGGCGCCGAGCCGCTCCTGCGCCTCGGCGATCTGGGTTGAGTTGAGGGTTGTCGTCCCCTCCTCCAGCATGTTCAGCATCATCGCCTGCGTGCCGAGCCGATTGGACGGATCGGCGGCAATGCCGGCATCGAATTCGACCGCCATCCGGGTCACCGGCACGGTGTTGCGGCGGGCATAGACGATTTGGATGCCGTTCGAGAGCCGGGCGCGCTCGACATCGGGGAAATCGAGCGTCGGTGCGGGGCCGATCTCCGGCGGCGTGCGCTGGAACGGCAGCGGCGCCATCGGCCGCTCCCCCTCTTCCGGCTGGCGATAGTAACGCGGCCGCTGGCTGGCGGCGGTCACGGGGGCTATCGCGGCGCCGCCGGCGCTCCGCGAGCCGGTGACGCCCGGCGCCTCCTCATAGGCCTCGCGCTCGCCCGGATCGACGCGGATCGCGAGCACCGGCCGGGTGAGCCAGCGCTGCATCGCCGCCTGCACCTGGGCCGGCGTGAGCCGCGCCATCTGCTGCAAGCGCGTGCGATAATGGTCGGGGTCGTTCATGTAGAGCATGCCCTCGGCGAGCGCGACCGCCTTGCCGCCGAATCCGCCGACCTGCTCAAGGCCCTGGACCCGCTGCGACAGGGCCCGCATCACCGCGCGCCGGACCTCGTCCTCGGTCGGACCGGTGCGGATATAATCGGCGATGATCGCATCGAGACGGCGGGACACGGCATCGGCATCCTGACCGGGGCGCACGTCTGCCGTGACCTCGAGCATGCTGACCCGATGGAAGACCTGATTGTTGGCGGTGACGCGAACGGCGGTCTGTTCGCCGCGCACGAGCATGTTGTCGAGCCGCGAGCTGCTCAAGCCGCCCAGGATGTCCGCCGCGACCTCGAGCGCAACCGTATCCTCGCCGGCAATGCCGGGCGTGACCCAGGTGCGATAGAGCCGGGTATTGGCGACCCGGTCGTGCATCAGCCGGTCTACCCGCGCCGGCAGCGTGGGCACCGGAGCCTGTGCCGGCTCGTTCACCGGACCGCGGGCGATCGGGCCGAAATAACGTTCGACCAGCGGCCGCGCCTCGGCGGCATTGATGTCGCCGGCGAGGACGAGGACGGCATTGTTCGGGCCGTAATTCCCGCGGAACCATTCGCGCGCGGTATCGAGCGTCGCGGCCGAAAGATCGGCCATCGAGCCGATCGTCGAATGGCGATAGGGATGGCCTTCGGGGAACAGGCCCTCAAGCTGGGCATATTCGACCATGCCGTAGGGCTGGTTGTCGCCCTGACGCTTCTCGTTCTGGACGACGCCGATCTGGTTGGTCAGATTCTCCTGCGTCAGCGCGCCGAGCAGATGCCCCATCCGGTCGCTCTCGAGGAACAAGGCCCGTTCCAGCGCCGGACGCGGCACGGTCTGGAAGTAATTGGTGCGATCGAACCAGGTGGTGCCGTTGAGATCGGTCGCCCCCATCGCGCGGGTATGTTCGAAATATTCTCCCGGTGCATTTTCCGAACCATTGAACATGATATGTTCGAACAGGTGGGCGAAGCCGGTCCGGCCGGCGGGCTCGTCCTTCGAGCCGACATTGTACCAGACGCTGACCGCAACCACCGGCGCCTTGCGATCTTCATGCACGATGACCCTGAGACCGTTGTCCAGGGTGAACGTCTCATGCGGGATATTCACCCGGGCGAGCAGCTGCTGAACCGCATCCTCCGGCGTGGCGGCGGCCGGGCCGGCCTGCTGGGCGGTGGCTGGCGCGGCGGCCAGCGCAAGGCCGGCGGCAGCAAGAAGGGAGGTGAAGATCGTGCGCATGCGATTCCCCGTCTGATGGCAGGGGGCGGACTCTAAAGGAGTGTGGGAGCGATGCAATACGCCCGCCCCTATCCACTTGCGAAAAAAGCGTCTTGCCATCGTCCATTGTGCCTTCCCGGCGCGTCACTACATTCTCCGGGGCAACGAACAGGGCCAAAGACGGAATGAACCTCGAGAAATTCACCGATCGGGCGCGCGGCTTCCTGCAGGCGGCGCAGACCGTCGCGGCGCGGATGAACCACCAGCGGATCGCCCCGTCGCACGTGCTGAAGGCATTGCTGGAGGACGAACAGGGGATGGCCGCCGGCCTCATCGCCCGCGCCGGCGGCAGCGCAGAGGCGGCGCGGCGCGAAACCGACGAGCTGCTCGCGAAAGTGCCGGTGGTATCGGGCGCCGGCGCGACGGCGGCACCGGCTCTGGACGGCGAAACGATCCGCGTCCTCGACCAGGCCGAACAGATCGCGACCCAGGCGGGCGACAGCTATGTTACCGTCGAGCGGCTGCTGCTGGCGCTCGTCATCGCCAAGAGCGAGGCGCAAAAGGCGCTTGCCGACGCCGGCCTGAAGGCCGACGCGCTCAACACGGCGATCAACGAATTGCGCGGCGGCCGCACTGCCGACACGGCCGGCGCGGAGGATCGATATGACGCGCTGAAGAAATTCGCGCGGGATCTCACCCAGGCCGCGCGTGATGGCAAGCTCGATCCGGTGATCGGCCGCGACGAGGAAATTCGCCGCACTGTCCAGATCCTCGCCCGGCGGACCAAGAACAATCCGGTGCTGATTGGCGATCCCGGCGTCGGCAAGACGGCGATCGCCGAGGGACTGGCGCTCCGGATCGCGAATGGCGACGTGCCCGACAGCCTGAAGGACCGCCGGCTGATGGCGCTCGACATGGGCAGCCTGATCGCCGGCGCGAAATATCGCGGCGAGTTCGAGGAGCGGCTGAAGGGTGTACTCGACGAGGTGAAGGGCGCCGAAGGCGACATCATCCTGTTCATCGACGAGATGCACACCCTGATCGGGGCCGGGAAGGGCGAAGGCGCGATGGACGCCTCGAACCTGCTCAAGCCCGCTCTGGCCCGCGGCGAGCTGCATTGCATCGGCGCGACGACGCTCGACGAATATCGCAAGCATGTCGAAAAGGATCCGGCGCTGCAGCGGCGCTTCCAGCCGGTGTTCATCGGCGAGCCGACGGTCGAGGACACGATCTCGATCCTGCGCGGACTCAAGGAGAAATATGAACTTCACCACGGCGTCCGGATCACCGACGCCGCTCTGGTCTCCGCCGCGACCTTGTCCAACCGCTACATCACCGACCGTTTCCTGCCCGACAAGGCGATCGACCTGATGGACGAGGCGGCGAGCCGGATCCGCATGGAGGTCGAGTCCAAGCCGGAGGAGATCGAGACGCTCGACCGGCGGATCATCCAGCTCAAGATCGAGCGCGAGGCGCTGAAGAAGGAGAAGGACGCCGCCTCCAAGGAACGGCTGCAGGCGCTGGAAGGCGAGCTGGCGGGGCTGGAAGAGCAGTCGGCCGCGCTGACCACCCGCTGGCGGGCGGAGAAGGACAAGATCGCCGGCGAGGCGAAGGTCAAGGAGCAGCTCGACGCCGCCCGGCTGGAGCTGGAGCAGGCGCAGCGCTCCGGCGATCTCGCGAAGGCCGGCGAGCTGCAATATGGCCGCATCCCGGCTCTGGAGAAGCAGCTGGAGGAGGCTGCTGCCGCGTCCGGCAGCGCGATGCTGCGCGAGGAGGTGCGCAGCGAGGATATCGCCGCCGTCGTGTCGCGCTGGACCGGCATCCCGGTCGACAAGATGCTCGAAGGCGAGCGCGAGAAGCTGCTCGCGATGGAGGAGATGATCGGCAAGCGGGTGATCGGCCAGCGCGAGGCGGTCGACGCCGTGAGCCGCGCGATCCGCCGCGCCCGCGCCGGGCTGCAGGATCCGAACCGGCCGATGGGCTCGTTCCTGTTCCTCGGCCCCACCGGCGTCGGCAAGACCGAGCTCACCCGCGCGCTGGCCGGATTCCTGTTCGACGACGACAATGCGATGGTCCGCATCGACATGTCCGAATTCATGGAGAAGCATAGCGTCGCCCGGCTGATCGGGGCGCCGCCGGGCTATGTCGGCTATGAGGAAGGCGGGGTGCTGACCGAGGCGGTGCGGCGGCGGCCCTATCAGGTGGTGCTGTTCGACGAGGTCGAGAAGGCGCATGGCGACGTCTTCAACATCCTGCTGCAGGTGCTGGACGACGGCCGCCTCACCGACGGCCAGGGCCG
>JBFWUJ010000076.1:0-7961 GCA_050247295.1 Sphingomonas sp.
CGGCGTTCGGCGTTCGGCGTGCTCATCAAGCGCTTTCCCCTTGTATCGCGGCGTCGCCGGCGATCGCCAGCCATATGGCAATTGCGGCGAGCGCGGCCGTGTCGGCACGCAGGATGCGCGGACCAAGCGTGATCGCGCAAGCGGCGGGATGATCGCGGATCATCGCGCGCTCTTCGTCCGTGAAACCGCCTTCGGGGCCGATCAGGATCGCGGCGGGTCCGGGCCGGGCCGCGTCGCGCAAGGGCGCGCCGCCTTCTTCATCGGCGAAATAAAGCGCGCGGCCTTCCGGCAAGGCCGCCAGCGCCGCCTTCAGCTTCACCGGTTCGGCCAGCGCGGGGAGTGCGGTGCGCTCGCATTGCTCCGCGGCTTCGATGGCATGGGCGCGGAGCCGATCGAGGTTGAGACGATCGACGACGGTGCGGGCGGTGACGACCGGCATGAGGCGGTCGACACCGAGCTCGGTCGCCTTTTCCACCAGCCAGTCGATCCGGCCGCGCTTGATCGGCGCGAACAGCAGCCAGAGATCCGCAACCCTTTCCCGCTCGCGCAGTTGCGCCCCGATCGTGAGCGTCACCCGCCTTTTCGCGACGTCGCCAAGTGTGGCGAGCCACTCGCCGGTCCGATCGTCGAACAATTTCACTTGGTCGCCGGCGCGCAAGCGCAGAACATTGGCGAGATAATTGGCGCCGCCGCCGATCAGGGGGATTCTGAGCCCCGCCGCCAGCGTTTCCGGCACATAGAGGCGCGGCAGGCTCGCGGGTGGCCAGGCGGGCGTAGCGGGCATGGCTTGCCCTATCAGGCGCGGAAGGCGAAGGGGAGGGCGGCCTTTCATTTCCTTGCTGCGACCGCCACATGACACGCATGGCTGCATCATCTCCCGGTGAGGCGGAGCGGGTTCACCCGCTGGCGCGACGCGTGCTCGCCGCCAATCCTTCGCCGTTCACCTATACCGGCACCCAGACTTATCTGATCGGCAGCGGCGATGCCGTCGCGGTGATCGATCCCGGGCCCGACCTTCCCGAACATGTCGACGGGATCCTTGCCGCGACGGCCGGCGAACGGATCATCGCCATCGCCTGTACCCACACCCATCGGGACCACAGCCCGGCGAGCCGCGCGCTTGCGGCCGTTACCGGCGCGCCGATCATCGGCTGCGCGCCGCTGGCGATCTCCGACGATGGGCCGCGTGCCGATGCCGCATTCGATTTCGACTACGCGCCCGACCGGGTATTGGCGGACGGCGAGCGGATCGAGGGCGAAGGCTGGGCGCTGGAAGCCGTGGCGACGCCGGGACATACCTCCAATCATCTGTGCTTCGGGCTGGCGGGCGAAGGAGCGTTGTTCACCGGCGATCATGTGATGGGCTGGTCGACGACCGTGATCGCGCCGCCGGACGGCGACATGACCGCCTATTTCGCCAGCCTCGACAAATTGCTCGGGCGCGACGACCGCATCTATTTTCCCGCCCACGGGCCGGCGATTGAAAAGCCCGCCAGCCATGTCCGGGCGCTGATCGCCCATCGGCGGATGCGCGAACGGCAGATCATGAAGCGGCTCGGCGAAGGGGAAGGCGAAATCCCGTCGATGGTGGCCGAGATGTATGCCGATATCGATACGCGGTTGCATGGGGCGGCGGGACGTTCGGTGCTGGCGCATCTGCGCGATCTGGAGCGGCGCGGGCTGGTCCGGGGGGAAGGCGAGATATGGACCCTCGCCTGAAGCGTCCGTTGCTGGTGGCGATCCCGGTCGTCGCCTTGCTCGCCGGGATACTCCTCGGCGCCCTGCTTCGGCCTTCCGCGCCGCCGCCGCCGCCCGATCCACAGGCGATCGCCGCCACCGCCTTGCTCTCGGTGCGTGAGCAGGGGCGGATCACCCCCTATGCGGCGCGCTTCGTCGCGATGGTGAGCGAGACCCGCAGCCGCTTCGGCCTCGATGCGGAGCGGACCCTGGTCGTGCCCGGAGATGTCACCTATGAGGTCAACCTGGCGCGGCTCGATCGCAACCGGATGGCCTGGGATGCCGCGACCGCCACTCTCAGCGTGACCCTGCCGCCGATCGAGGTGACCGGACCGCGCATCGACTGGGCCGAGGCGCGGGTCCAAGGCGACAATGGCATATTGGTCGCGCTGACCGGCGGCGAAGGTGCGATGGATCAGGCCAACCGGCGGCGGGCGCAGGCGGACCTGCTTCGCCGGGCGCGCGCGGACGCACCGTTGCGAACCGCCCGCGAGGCAGCGATGCACGCCGTGGCGCGTTCTTTCGCCATGCCGTTGCGGGCGGCGGGGATTGACGCCAGCGTCGCCGTGCGGTTCGTGGACCCAGCCGGAAACGAGCAGGCTGCCTATCTCGACCGGCGGCATCCGATCGAGGATGCGGTGAGGAGACGCTGAGATGAACGCCCCCAATATCAGCCTGAAAGGGCTGGACCTGCGCGCCGAGATCGACCGGCTGCGCAAGGAGCGCGAGGCGGTGGTGCTCGCGCATTATTATCAGAAGCCGGAAATTCAGGATCTCGCCGATTTTGTCGGCGACAGCCTCGATCTGTCGCGAAAGGCGCAGGCCACCGACGCCAAGGTGATCGCCTTTTGCGGAGTCCGCTTCATGGCCGAGACCGCGAAGATACTGTCCCCCGACAAGATCGTCGTGCTTCCCGACATGAACGCCGGCTGCAGCCTGGAAGACAGCTGTCCGCCGGAGCAGTTCGCGGCGTTTCGCGAGGCCCATCCGGACCATATCGCGCTCACCTACATCAACAGCTCGGCCGAGGTTAAGGCGCTCTCCGATATCATCGTCACCTCCTCGTCGGCCGAAACGATCCTCGCCCAGATTCCGAAGGAGCAGAAGATCATTTTCGGCCCGGACAAGCATCTGGGGGGCTATCTGGCGCGCAAGACCGGGCGCGAGATGCTGCTGTGGCCAGGCGCCTGCATCGTGCACGAGGCGTTTTCCGAAACAGAGCTCTTGAAGCTCAAGCAGCAGCATCCGGATGCACCGGTACTCGCCCATCCGGAATGTCCGCCGCATATCCTCGACCATGCGGATTATGTCGGCGCGACTTCCGGTATCCTGCGCCACGTGCTGGAGAGCGGCAAGGACAGATTCATCATCGCCACCGAGCCGCACATCATTCACCAGATGGAGAAAGCTGCGCCGGCGAAGACCTTCATCGGGGCGCCTGGGGCGGACGGCAACTGCAACTGCAATATGTGTCCGTACATGGCGCTCAACACGCTGGAGAAGCTCTATGTCTCATTGCGCGATCTCGAGCCCCGGATCGAGATCGAAGAAGGGCTGCGGGTCCGGGCCAAGCGATCGCTCGACCGGATGATGGAGATGGCCGGTCATACTGTCGGCAGGGGCGATGTTGGCAGGCCCAAGATCAGCGGCGATTGAGTCCATATCAGGCGAAACAGGCATTACCGGGAACCTGAAACGAAGCCGGGCATTTTTGCTCCCGCGAAAGGGAGAGAAATCATGGCTGATCAAGAATTTACGGACGCAATCGCACTATTGAAGGCCGACCACCGGAAGGTGGAAGAGCTGTTCGCCTCGTTTCAGAAGGCGCGAGATTCCGGCCGCAAAAAGAAGCTGGCCGAGGAAATCTGCAAGGAATTGAAGATCCACACGAGCATTGAGGAGGAGATTTTCTATCCGGCGTTCAAGGGCAAGATCGACGACGATCTGCTGAAGGAAGCCTATGTCGAGCATGACGGCGCCAAGGTGCTGGTGAACGATATCGCCGCCGGCGGACCGGGTGATGATTTCTACGAAGCCAAGGTGACCGTGCTCTGCGAGGAGATCGATCATCATGTGAGCGAAGAGGAAAAGCCGGGGGAGGGCATGTTCGCGCAATGTCGCGCCGCAGATGTCGATCTGGTCGCGCTCAGGGATAGGATGCTGGCGCGCAAGGAAGAGTTGATGGCCGAGGCCGAACGGAGCGGCCTCCCGCCTGCGCGACCGGCGGTGGTCAACCCGCAAGCAGCCTAGTCGCGCTCCTTCCCCTCAACGAAGCGGGCCGCCCTTCGAGGGGCGGCCCGCCGCTTTGGCATTCGGGCCGGCGCCTAGCGCTGCTGGTCCTGCTGGCCGCCGCCCTGCTGGCGCTGATTGTCACGGTCCCGATCCGGCTGCTGCTGTTGCTGCTCGCGGTCGTTGCCGCTCTGACCACCCTGGCCACCCTGCTGCTGATTGCGGTTGTCGTTGTTCATGACATTTCTCCTCTTTCCCGCTCGTTGTGCTTAAGCGATTGAAAAAGAACAAGGTTCCTGCATCGCGGCAATAAGGCGCCAAGGAATGAGTGACAGCGCCGCAAGGGCATATTAGCGTCGCGCCGGGCTCGTGGAGGTTCGGTTTGCTGAGAAAATTGCTGATCGCCGCGCTCGCCGTCGCGGCTCCCACCGCGCTCGCAGCGTTTCAGGATGAAGACCCCTATCTCTGGCTGGAGGAAATCCAGGGGGAAAGGGCGATCGCCCAGGTCGAGCGCTGGAACAAGGCGACCGAGGACGATCTGAGCCAGACGCCAGGCTTCGCCGAGCGGCGGACGCGGGCGCTCAATATCCTCAACGACGTGCGCCAGATCGCGCTGCCCGGAGAAGTGCAGGGCCCGTTCATCACCAACTTCTGGCGCGATGCGCAAAATCCGCGTGGGCTGTGGCGGATAAGCCCGCGCGCCGCCTATCTGGCCGGCCGCCCGCAATGGCGGACGCTGATCGATGTGGACGCGCTGGGGAGGGCCGAGAATCGATCGTGGGTATGGCACGGCGCCGACTGTCTGGCGCCCGAATATCGTCTCTGCCTCGTGAGCCTGAGCCCCGGCGGCGGCGACGCCGATGTCGTACGCGAGTTCGACACCCGGACCGGCCGGTTCGTGGAGGGCGGCTTCACCCTGCCCGAGGCGAAGACCAATGTGACGTGGCTCGATCGGGACCGGCTGCTCGTCGTCACCAATTTCGGCCCGGATTCGCTGACCGAATCGGGCTATGGCCGGATCGCCAAAATCTGGCGGCGCGGGACCCCACTGAGCGAAGCGCAGACGCTCGCGGAGGCTGATCGGACGGACATCAGTCTCAATCCCTTCTCATTCACCGACGGTGAGCGGCGCTGGAACTTCCTCGGGCGCGGGCTCACCTTCTGGACCAATCGGACCTCGCTGGTCACCGATGAAGGATTACGGCCGGTCCCCATTCCCGAAAATGCCAGTATACAGGACGTGCTCGACGGGCGGCTAATCGTGAAGCTGAACAGCGCGCTCGAGACGGGTGGGGAGACATTTCCGAACGGGTCAGTGGTTGCTTATTCGCTCGAGGACATCGCCGCCGGGCGGGCAGCCGCACCCGAATTGGTGATGGCACCAAGCGCGAGCCAGGCGATCGAGGAGGTCTCCGCTGCGGGCGGCGTGTTGTGGATCAAGGCGCTCGATGACGTGTCGGGGCGGTTGTTCCGCCTGCGGCGCGGCGATGACGGCCGCTGGACAGGCACGGCGATCGATCTTCCCCGAAACAGCACCCTCGATATCCGCGCGACGGGGGACGATCTCGCGCTCGTGACCGTCGAATCGATGCTCTCGCCGCCGTCCTTGCATGCCGTGAACGCGGCCGGGGTGACGAGCATGGTCCAGAGCCTGCCGGCCCAGTTCGACGCTTCGAACATGACGGTGGAACAGCGCTTCGCCCGCTCACGCGACGGCACGCGCATTCCCTATTTCCTGGTCCGGCGACGCGGCACGCGCGGCGCGGTGCCGGCCTTGATCCACGCTTATGGCGGCTTCCGGGCCGCTCAGACGCCGACCTACCTCACCGAACAGCCTTATCGATCCGGTCCGCTCGGCCTATTCTGGGTCGAGGCGGGCAACGCCTATGTGCTCGCCAATATCCGCGGTGGCGGCGAATATGGGCCGGCCTGGCATGAGGCAGCGTTGCGCGAGAACCGGCAGCGCAGCTTCGACGATCTCCATGCGGTGGCCGAGGATCTGATCCGCACCGGTGTGTCGCGGGCCGGGCGGATCGGGATTTCCGGCCGCTCCAATGGCGGCGTGCTGGTCGGCGCGGCGGCGAACCAGCGACCGGACCTTTACGGCGCCGTGATCTCCGGCTCGCCGCTGACCGACATGCGCCGTTATCACCGGCTGCTCGCTGGTGCCTCATGGGTCGGCGAATATGGCGATCCGGACGTGCCGGGCGACTGGGCGTTCATGCGGCTTTACTCACCCTATCAGAACCTGCGCCGCGTCCCGAACTATCCGGCGACCTTCTATTATCTTTCGACGCTCGATGATCGGGTTCATCCCGGGCACGCCCGCAAGATGGCTGCACGTCACGAGGAACTCGGCCAGCGATTCTATTTCCGCGAATATCGGGAGGGCGGTCATTCAGTGGGCGCCGACCGGACCGAGGATGCCACGCGAGCGGCGCTGTTGGTGGCGTTTCTCGAGCGCGAGCTGCGCGGCCGACCGTGAGTTTCGCGCTTCCGGGCTTCGATCTCGACGCCTTCGTCGCGGCGACGCTGGCCGAGGATCTGGGAACGGGCGGACGCGATGTGACGTCCGAAAGCGTGATCCCGGCCGACGCGCGTTTTGCGGGCGTGCTGGACAGCCGCGATGCGATCGTCGTCGCCGGGCTACCGATCGCCGAAGCCTTTTTCCGCAGTCTCGATCCGGACATCGAGATCGAAACGCTCGCGAGCGAAGGTGAGGCGGTTGGCGCCGGGGCCGATCTGATGCGCCTTGCCGGCAACGCGCGAGCGATGCTCACTGCGGAGCGCTCGGCGCTCAACACGGTCCAGCATCTCTCGGGAATCGCGACCCTGACGCGCCGCTATGTCGATGCGATGGCTGGCACGGGGGCGACGCTTCTCGATACCCGCAAGACCATGCCCGGCCTCCGGATACTGGAGAAATATGCGACCCGGATGGGCGGCGCGAAGAACCATCGCATGGGCCTGTGGGACGCTGCGATGATCAAGGACAATCATGTCGCGGTCGCCGGATCCGTCGACGAAGCGGTGCGGCGCGCCGTCGCGGCGGGCATCGCCGAGATCATCGTCGAAGTCGATCGCGTCGCGCAGATCGAGCCGGCGCTGCAGGCCGGGGCAACCCATTTGCTGCTCGACAATATGGATGGGCCCGTTTTGCGTGAGGCTGTGGCTGTGGTGGCGGGACGGGTCCCCACCGAAGCGAGCGGCGGCGTCACGCTGGAAACAATTCGCGCCAAGGCAGAAACCGGCGTCACTTATGTCTCGGTCGGCCGGATCACCCAGTCGGCGCCGGCGGCGGACGTCGGACTCGATTTCGGGCCGGTTTGAGCTTCTCCGCGGGGCCGCTAACGCCGCTCCAGCACTTCGCCGTCGATCGTGCCCGTTTCCGGATGGTGCTTGTCGAGCCAGCGCTTGACGATACGCAGGTTGCGGCTGTTGGAGCGGAAGACGAAATCGGCGAGGTCGCCGACCAGCGGGATCATTCCCACCACCGCATCAACGCCGACATTGCCGGCCATCCGCGCGAGATGGAATTTCGACATGCCGAGATTGCGTGCCTCCCAGATCAGCCAGGCACCCATCGCGGTAGTGACGACGTCGCCGAGCACCGGTACCAGGCCGACGATCGCATCCACGCCGACCGGACGGTTGATGCCGGGAATGACGAACGCGCGCTCGAGCAACGTTTCCATCGCCTCGATCCGTTGGCGGACCGCGGCGGGATCGCGGCCGATAGGCAGCCGGTCGGCGATATCGTCGAAACGCTGGCGGGCGGTCGGCATTGAAACCTAGAACCTCTCCGCGAACAGTTCGCTCGGTTCGTGCCGCGCGAACGAATTGGGCCTGAACCCGGTCAGCCTCTGCCCCACGAGCGACCAGCGAACCGGGGTCGCGAGCGGGATATAGGGCGTCAGGACCGACAATATTTGGTCGGCCTTCGCGAGATGCAAGCGCCGTTCCGCAATCGTTCGGGCCGCGCGGGCGTCGGCCAG
>JBFWUJ010000077.1:0-6276 GCA_050247295.1 Sphingomonas sp.
CCGAACGCGCGGCCGAAATGCGCGATGCGCTTCAGCGCATGCGGCAGGATCAGGTCGCAACCCAGGCGCGGCTGGTGCAATTTCCGCGCTATCGCGTCGTCGCCGAAACCGCCCTGACCTTGGCGGACCTGCAGCAATTGCTGCGGCCCGGTGAAGCGTATTACAAGCTCGCCCAGGTCGAAGACGCGCTCTACGCAATCTTCGTGACGCAGGCCTCTGCGCGCGCCTTCCAGCTTCCATTGAGCGCCGCCGAGCTCTCGACCCGCGTCGATGGCTTGCGGGCGACGATTTCGCGGGTGGAGCGCGGCCGCCAGGTCACCTACCCGTTCAATGTCGCACTGGCACACCAGCTGTTCAACGAGCTGTTCGCCCCGGTCGCCGCCGAGCTTGCGGCCGCCACTCACCTGATTTTCGAGCCGGATGGCGCGATGCTGCGGCTGCCACCCAATATCCTGGTGATGGACGAGGCAGGCGTCGAGAGCTACCGCACAGAGGTTGCCGCCGCGACCCGGAACGAGTTCGATTTCAGAGGGATGCGTTGGCTCGGCCGCGACCGCGATATCAGTACCGCGGTGTCGCCGCGCGCCTTCCGCGATGTCCGGCAGGCGCCTCCGTCACGCGCCAGCGCGCAATATATCGGCTTCGGCCAGAACGCGTTGCCGGCTGGCGCGGTGCTTGCCGCGGGAGCAAGCCGCCGGGCCGGCGGCGACAATTGCGCCTGGCCGATGGCCGCCTGGAACCGGCCGATCTCCCCGGCCGAGCTTTATACGGCGCGCGATCGGCTCGCCGCGGAGGTTGGCGGCGGCGGCGAAATCGTCACCGGAGCGGCGTTTACCGACAGCGCGATCGCGTCCCGATCGGATCTCGACCAGTTCCGGATCATTCATTTCGCCACCCACGGCCTCGTCAACGCGCCGCGCGCGGAATGCCCCGCAAGGCCTGCCTTGCTGACCAGCTTCGGTGCTGCGGATTCGGACGGTCTGTTGAGCTTCGCCGAGATTTTCGATCTGAATCTCGACGCCGATATCGTCGTTCTTTCCGCCTGCGACACCGCCGAGGGCGCCGGCGCGTTCGCAACGCGGGAGGCCGGCGTGACCGGCGGCGGCGATTTCGCCCTGGACGGGTTGGTCCGGGCCTTCGTCGGCGCGGGCGCCCGGCTGGTCATCGCCAGCCACTGGCCGGTTCCCGATACCTACAATGCCACCGAGCGACTGATATCAGGCCTGTTCGTTGCGCCGCGCGGAACCGGCGTCGCGGCCGCCCTTCGCGGTTCGGAGCGCACGCTGATGGACGCCGCCGATACCTCCCATCCTTATTATTGGGCAGGCTTCGCCGTGATCGGCGACGGCACGATACCGGTGATCCGCGCAACCTCCGCACAATTGGCGAGCGCCGGGCGGTGAGCTTTCGCGGAGATGCCGGAGGGTCGTAAACCGGGTGCTGAGTGGAGGCCCGAGCCGGAATCGAACCGGCGTGCAAGGATTTGCAGTCCTCTGCGTAACCACTCCGCCATCGGGCCGCCGGGCGCGAAATGGGCGGGATTGGCGGACCTGTCAACCGCGCCTTCCACTCTTGCCGGCGAAGATTAACCGCGACAGGATCGGCTGATGGAGCGGGCAATCCAGGTCGCCCGGAGCACGGCCCACCGCGTGCTCGATTTCGCGCTGCCGCCGCGCTGTCCCGCGTGCGGCGTCATCGTCGAGGCGCCGCACCGTTTCTGCCTGCCATGCTGGTCCGACCTCGATTTTCTCGGTGAGCCCTGCTGCGCCATTTGCGCATTGCCCTTCGAATATGGCGAGGCGGCCGAGCGGCAATGCGCCGGCTGCCTCGCCCATCCGCCGCGCTTCGATCGATTGCGCGCGGCCGTCGCTTATGGCGACATTCCGCGCCAGGTCGCGCTGAAGCTCAAATATGGCGGCCGTCCCGGTGTCGCCGGAACGATGGCCCGCTTCATGGCCCGGCATCTGGATCGGGAGGACGATCCGCTGCTGGTGCCGGTGCCGCTGCACCGCTGGCGGATCTGGCGACGCGGCTATAACCAGTCGGCGCTGATCGCGACCGCGCTGGCGAAGCCGGCGTCCCTGGCGGTCAATCTGGACCTGATCCGAAGGGTGAGAGCGACGCCGCCGCTGAAGGCGATGACACCGAAGGCGCGCCGTGATGCGTTGCGCGGCGCGTTCCGGATCGATCCGAAGCGCAAGGGCGAGGCGGCGGGGCGGCGTATCATCCTGGTCGATGACGTCTATACCAGCGGCGCGACCGCCAATGGCTGCGCCCGCGCGTTGAAGCGGGCCGGCGCGGCGCGTGTCGAGGTGCTCTGCTGGGCGCGGGTGGTCAGGGGCGAGGATCATTGACAAGGGCTTGAGCCGCCATCACTTCGCGACGATGGCTCAGGTCGAAATCTATACCAAGGCGTTCTGTTCCTATTGCTCGCGCGCGAAGGCGCTGCTTGCCGGCAAGGGAATAACGTTCGACGAATATGACATTACCATGGGCGGTGCCGATCGCGCGACGATGATCCAGCGTGCCAATGGGCGCACCACGGTGCCGCAGATCTTTATTGGCGGACGACATATCGGTGGTTGCGACGATCTTCTGGCGCTCGACGCGCGCGGCGCGCTCGATCCGCTGCTGGGCGCCAGTTGAAGATCGCCCTTTTCCAGGCGCGGACCGGGATCGATCCGGCCGCCAATGCGGACAAGTTGGTCGAGGCCGTTCGCGAGGCGAAAGCGGGTGGGGCGGCCATATTGTTCACGCCGGAGATGAGCGGTCTGCTCGATCGCGACCGGCAACGGGCGGCCAAGCACCTGCATTTCGAAAGCGACGATCCAGTACTCGCGGCGGTTCGGGCGGCGGCGCGCGAGGCGCGAATCTGGGTCCATCTCGGTTCGCTGGCTTTGCTCGACGACGACGGCGATCGCTTGGTCAATCGCGGCTTCGTGATCGACGGCAGCGGCGACGTCCGTGCGCGGTACGACAAGATTCACCTGTTCGATGTCGATCTGCCGACCGGCGAGAGCTGGCGCGAATCCGCGGTTTATCGTCCCGGTGCTGGATCGACGGTGGTTGAGACGCCGGTCGGCCAGCTTGGCCTCTCGATCTGCTACGACCTGCGCTTTGCCGATCTGTTCGCGGCCCTCAGCAATCACGGCGCCACCGCATTCGCCATTCCGGCCGCCTTCACCGTACCGACGGGCGAGGCGCACTGGCACGTGCTGATGCGGGCGCGGGCGATCGAGGCGGGCGTATTCGTCATCGCCGCCGCCCAATGGGGTCAGCATGAGGACGGTCGTGTGACCTATGGCCATTCGCTCGTCGTCGATCCCTGGGGCCGCGTGCTGCTGGACATGGGCGAAGGCGAGGGCGTCGGGTTCGCGGATCTGGATCCGGCCCAGGTCGAAGAGGTGCGCGCGCGGCTTCCCGCGATCTGGCACCGGAGGCCGATCCCGCCGCCGGAGGTTGTCGGCTCGTGATCGTCTTCGATCTCGTCTGCGAAGATAAGGGTCATGTGTTCGAGGCCTGGTTCGGCTCGTCGGCCGATTATGAGGCTCAGCGGGCGAGGGGGCTCGTCTCGTGTCCGATTTGCGGCGCGGCGGCGGACAAGGCGCCGATGGCGCCGCGGGTCGCCGCCAAGGGCAATTCCGCGCCTTCTGCGGCTGAGGTAAAGGCGATGATGGAGGGGCTGGCTTCGGCGCAGAAGCACATGCTCGCGAACAGTGAACATGTGGGAGACCGTTTTCCCGACGAGGCGCGGGCGATTCACCTGGGCGAGACCGAGGCGCGGGCGATCCACGGCCGGGCGACGCTTGCCGAGGCGAAGGACCTAGCCGACGAAGGCGTCCCGGTGGCGCCCTTGCCGTTTCCGGTCGTCGATCCTGAAGCCGAGAATTGACCGGCTCGCGGCGGCAAGCGTAAGCGCGGCGGGTACGGCCCCGTAGCTCAGCAGGATAGAGCGACGGATTCCTAATCCGTAGGCCACAGGTTCGAATCCTGTCGGGGTCGCCAGATCGAGAAGGACATCCATGACGCCGAGCGATTCAGACCCGGAAGACGGCGATCTGGTCCGGGAACCGGCCAAGATCCCGGTGCCCGACGATGTGCAGGACGCGGTTCGTACCTTGATCCGCTGGGCCGGTGACGATCCGGGGCGCGAGGGGCTGCTCGATACGCCGAAGCGCGTGGCGCGGGCCTGGAAGGAATATGCGCGCGGCTATGCCGAAGATCCGGCCCAGCATCTCAGCCGCACTTTTGAAGAGGTGGGCGGCTATGACGAGATCGTGCTGCTGAAGGACATTCCGTTCCAGTCGCACTGCGAGCATCACCTCGCACCGATCATCGGCAAGGCGGCAATCGCATATTTGCCGGGTGACCGGGTGGTCGGCATCTCCAAGCTTGCCCGCGTGCTGCACGGCTATGCCCGGCGGTTGCAGGTGCAGGAGCGGTTGACCGCTCAGGTCGCGGACGCGATCTGCGAGCATCTGAAGCCGCAGGGCGTCGCCGTGGTGATCGAGGCGACGCACGCCTGCATGACGGCGCGCGGCGTCTCGACGCCGGATGTGATGATGACGACCAGCCGGATGATGGGGGTCTTCCGCGAGGACGAGCGCAGCCGGCGCGAGGTGCTCGCTTTGATGGGCTATTGATGCGTCGGGCGCTCCTTGCCGGCATGGCGCTTCTCGGCGCCTGCGACCGGAACAGTCCCGGCGTCGATGACGACAAGGTCAACACGCAGATGCTGGAGCGTGTCGCGGTGCAGCGCAACGAGACGGTCGATGCCGGGGTGTCGGCGCGGCTCGAACCGCTGCCATCCACCGGCGTGCCGGCAGGTGGCGCGGCCTGTGCCTTCTTCCGCGACGGGCGGATTCTGGTCGCGGCCCGCGGCGTCGCCGCGCGGGCGAGGATCGCGGGCGCGATCCGCGATTTCCGGGCGGCCGGACCGGTTGGCCGCGACGGCGGTTTTTGGCGCGATCGCGAGTTGGCCATCAGTATCGCCCGCGAGCCCGCAGGAGCAATGCGGGCGCGGGTGACCAACCGATTGACCGAGGCACAGGAGGATCATGTGGGACAATGGCAGTGTCGACCGTAAGCCAGGCTGAAGCACGAACGCCGCTCCGCCGCGTCGTCGCCGCGAGCATGATCGGCACGACCATAGAATGGTACGATTTCTTCCTCTACGGCTCGGCCGCCGCACTGGTTTTTAACCGGTTGTTCTTTCCGTCCTACGACCCGCTGACCGGCACTTTGCTTGCCTTTGCGACCTATGCGCTGGGCTTCGTCGCCCGGCCCGTGGGCGGCATCGTCTTCGGCCATTATGGCGACCGGATCGGCCGCAAGAAGCTGCTGATGCTGAGCCTGGTGCTCATGGGCGTGGCCACCGTTCTGATCGGTCTGCTGCCCACTTACGAACAGATCGGCGTCGCGGCGCCGCTCGCCCTCATCGTCCTCCGCCTTGTCCAGGGCTTCGCTGTCGGCGGCGAATGGGGCGGGGCGGTGCTGATGGCGGCCGAGCATGGCGATGCCGCCCGGCGCGGCTTCTGGGCGAGCTGGCCGCAGGCGGGCGTGGCGGCTGGCAGCTTGCTTTCTGCCGGCGTGCTCGCGCTGCTCGCGGCGCTGCAGGACGAAGCCGATTTTCTCGCCTGGGGCTGGCGCATTCCCTTCCTGATCTCGGTCCTTCTCGTCGCGGTCGGCTGGTATATCCGCAACCGGGTGTCGGAGAGTGCGACCTACGAGAACGCGATCGCCGAGGCGGGCACGCCGCCACGGTTGCCGGCGCTCGACGTGTTCCGCGAGCGGCCGAAAGCAGTGGTGCTCGGGGCCGGGCTGAGGGTGGGTGAGAATATCTCCTATTACATTCTCACCGTTTTCTCGCTGACCTTCCTCGTCGACGTCGCGGCCGAGAGCCGCAGCCTGGCGCTCAACGCATTGCTGATCGGGGCGGCGGTGCAGTTCTTCGTCATTCCGCTCTCCGCGGGCCTTTCCGATCGGATCGGACGACGCGCGGTCTATGCGTTCGGCGGTCTCGGCCTTGCCGCCTGGAGCTTCGCGCTCTTTCCGCTGCTCGCCAGCGGCGACCCCGCCCTGATCACGCTGGCGCTGGTCGTCGGGCTGGCGCTGCACGGGATGATGTACGGGCCGCAGGCGGCGATGATCGCGGAATTGTTCCCGACCCGGATCCGCTATTCAGGCGCCTCGATCGCCTACCAGCTGACCGCGATCTTCGCCGGTTCGCTGGCGCCGATCATCGCGGTCTGGCTCTACCGCGAATATGGCTCGGCG
>JBFWUJ010000077.1:6376-7858 GCA_050247295.1 Sphingomonas sp.
CGCAGGAGCCTCGCCCTCCGGCTCGGCCAGCACTTCGCCCGGCTCCAGGCCGGCGGGGCGCTCCTCGACGAAGCCGGAAACGTCCTTTTCGAACATTTCCGCCATCACGTCCTTGCCCTGCGCCTGCAGCTCCGCCTCTTCCGGCGAGCGGGCGACGTTGACGCTGATCGTCACCGAGACCTCCGGGTGGAGCGCGATCTTCACGTCCGACACGCCGATCGCCTTGATCGGCCGATCAAGGACGATCTGGTTCCTGGCGATCTTGTGGCCTTCGGCCTCCAGCGCCTCGGACAGGTCGCGGGCGGACACCGAGCCGTAGAGCTGGCCGGTATTGGACGCCTGGCGGATGAGCAGCAGCTTCAGCCCATCGACCTTCTTCGCGTCCTTCTCGGCCTCGCCGCGACGCTCCTCGTTTTGCGCCTCGATCTTCTCGCGATTGGCTTCGAAGACCTTGCGGTTGCTGTCATTGGCGCGAAGGGCCTTGCCGCGCGGAAGGAGGAAGTTGCGGGCATAGCCGTTCTTCACCTTCACCACGTCGCCGATCGCGCCGAGCTTCTCGATCCTTTCGAGCAGGATGACGTCCATCTTCCCGGCTCCTTATTTCACGACATAGGGAAGCAGGCCGATATGGCGGGCGCGCTTGATCGCCTGCGCCAGCTCACGCTGCTTCTTGGTGGACACCGCGGTGATGCGGCTGGGAACGATCTTGCCCCTCTCGGACACGAAGCCCTGCAGCAGGCGAACGTCCTTGTAATCGATCTTCGGCGCATCCTTGCCCGAGAAGGGGCAGGACTTGCGGCGGCGGAAAAATGGGCGTGCCATCGTGTCTTGCCTCCTCAGGAATCGTATTCGTCGCGCGAACGGCGGGGCCGATCGTCACGGTCGCGCGAACCGCGATCGCCGCGGTCGTCGTCGCGGCCGCGCTTGTCGCGATCGCCGCGCCGCATCATCGCCGACGGGCCGGTCTCATGCTCGTCGACCTTGATCGTCATATAGCGGATCACGTCTTCGTTGATCTGGGTCTGCCGCTCCAGCTCCGCGACGACCGGCGCCGGCGCCTCGAAATCGAGCGCGACATAATGGGCCTTGCGGTTCTTGGCGATGCGATAGGCAATGTTGCGCAGGCCCCACGTTTCCGTGCGGACGACCTTGCCGCCATTGTCCTCGACGATCTTGGTGGCGTTTTCCGCCAGCGCGTCGACCTGGGCCTGGGCCAGATCCTGACGCGCGAGAAACACATGCTCGTAGAGCGGCATGTTCGCGCTTTCCTTCTTTTGGCCGATCGCTGACGCCGCCCGTTGCGGACGCCCCTCCGGCTGTCGTCTCAAAAATGAACCGGGGCGTGAAGGCGTGAGCCTTCGCCCCGGACGGGCGGCCTTTGACGGAACGGGCGGGAAAAAGCAAGCCCGAGGGGCGGGCACGCCGGCCCTGTTCGCCGTCGCCATGGGACGGCCCGGCGCGGGCCGGGCAATGGCTTGAGGG
>JBFWUJ010000078.1:0-7857 GCA_050247295.1 Sphingomonas sp.
CTTGTCGTCCGTCATCGCGACTCTCCCTACTTGTGGAACGCTGCAGCCTATTCGCTTCGTTCCGCCATCACAACGTGTGATCGCGACCAAAGGTTCAGCCGCCCGTCCCGGCCATGTCGCCTTTCATTGCCCGTGCGCTGAAGGTGCCGCGGGCGATCAGGGCGCCGCCTTCGTCGAACAGTTCCGCTTCGGTGAAGACGATCGTCTTGCCCAGGCTGACGACCCGGCCCTTGCCGACAAAGCGGCCCGGCCTGGCCGGCTTGATGAAGGAGACCGAAAAATCGATCGTCGGCGCATAAACGGAGCCGTCGGTCATCGCGAACAGAGCGGGACCCTGGGTGTCGTCCAGCATGGCGGCGAGAAACCCGCCCTGTACCGTGCCGGCCGGATTGGTGAAGCGGTCGTCGACGGTAAAGCCGATCTCGATCGTTCCCGCCGCCGTATCGACGCCGCGCAACGTCCAGCCGAGCAGCTTCGACGCCGGCGGCAGCGGGAAATTGTCGAAGACCGAGAGCGGCGCGGCCATGGTCAGGCGTCCGGCAGTATGTCGTCGACCGTCACATTAAGGGCGTCGGCGAGCGCCCGCCAAAGGACCGGTTTACCCTGCGCCTTGCCGTTCTCTATCTCGGACAAGCTCGATTTGCGCGAGCCAGTAATTTGCGCGAGCCGATCGAGCGTCATTGCCCGATGCTTGCGCCAGACACGCAGCGCACTCTCTCCGTTCAGAATACGGTCGACCATTTCAGCCGGCAGATATTCCTCACCCTCATTCCGCCGTTGCTCGGCCGCTTCCGCCGCCGCGACATCCGCCTTGTCCTCGACGATGTCGATCAGGCGCGCGTAATCCTCCACTGGCAGGACTGCCATCTTGCGGCCAGCGATCTCGACAATCTGTGCGGTCATGGGTTCACCTCATAAGCCGATCCACGCGGAGCGACATCATCGATCCAAAGCACGCCGTCTTGGATCCGGAAGATCACCCGCCAGTCCTGAACGCGAAGGCGATATTCCGGCCTACCCTGCAGGCGCTTCACGTTCGCGCTCAGCGACAATGGGTCATCCGCGAGCTCACCGATCTTCTGCCGGATCAGCGCACGCTTGTTGGAACGGACAAGCGTCCTCGCTGCCGACTTAGAAAATCGGATTTCCACCGCCAAAGTTTAGCGATTCTGGAAACTCTTGGCCAGAAAAAGTTTCTAAAATCGAAACTTTTATAGCGTCCGCTCGCGCTCCTCGACCTCGAACGTCTCGAGCATGTCGCCGGGCTTGATGTCGGTGTGGCTCTCGAAGGTGACGCCGCATTCCAGGCCGGCGCGCACCTCCGGCACGTCGTCCTTGAAGCGCCGCAGCGAGGCGATCGATCCGTTGTAGATGATCACATCGTCGCGCATGATGCGCGCCTTCAGCGCCTTGCGGATGAAACCCTCGGTGACCAGCAGGCCGGCCGCCTTGCCGTGCTTGCCGGCAGAGAACACCTCTCGAATTTCCGCCCGGCCGACGACCGTCTCGACGATCAGCGGGCCGAGCTCGCCCGCCATGGCCGCCTTCACCGCGTCGGTGAGATCGTAGATGACGTCATAATATTGCATCGCGACGCCCTGCCGCTCGGCGATCTCGCGGGCCTTGGCGTTGGCGCGGACATTGAAGCCGATGATCGGCGCGCCGGACGCGCCGGCCAGGGTCACATCGCTCTCGGTGATCCCGCCCACGCCGGCGTGGAGTACCCGGGCGCGGATGTCCTCGTTCGAAATCTTGTTGATCGAAGCGACGATCGCCTCGACCGATCCCTGCACGTCGCCCTTGATGACCAGCGGGAATTCGACCGCCTGCTTCTCCTTGAGGGCCGAGAACATCGTGTCGAAGCTCGCCGGCGCCGAGGTCGTGCGCCGCTTGTCGAGCACCGACTGGCGATAGGCCGCAACCTCGCGGGCACGCGCCTCGTTCTCGACCACGGTCAGCGTGTCGCCGGCCGAAGGAACGCCGGAAAGGCCCAGCACCTCGACCGGGAAGCTGGGGCCGGCCTCCTTCACCTGCCGGCCGTGATCGTCGATCATCGCCCGGACCTTGCCGGCGATCGGACCGGCGACAAAAATGTCGCCGACGCGCAGCGTCCCGCGCTGGACCAGCACGGTGGCGAGCGGGCCGCGCCCCTTGTCGAGCTTCGCCTCCACCACCGCGCCTTCGGCGGCGCGCTCCGGATTGGCCTTGAGCTCAAGCAGTTCGGCCTGCAACGCGATCGCGTCGAGCAGGCCGTCGAGGTTGGTTTTCTCGGTCGCCGAGACCTCGACATCCTGCACCTCGCCGGACATCGCCTCGACGATGATTTCGTGCTGGAGCAGTTCCTCGCGCACCTTCTGTGGATTGGCGCCCGGCTTGTCGATCTTGTTGATCGCAACGATCATCGTCACGCCGGCCGCCTTGGTGTGATTGATCGCCTCGATCGTCTGTGGCTTCAGGCCGTCATCGGCCGCGACCACCAGGATGACGATGTCGGTCACATTGGCGCCGCGAGCGCGCATTTCGGTGAACGCCTCGTGGCCGGGCGTATCGAGAAAGGTGACCTTGGCCTTGTCCTTCAACGTCACCTGATAGGCGCCGATATGCTGGGTGATGCCGCCCGCCTCGCCTGAAACGACATTGGCGCCACGGATCGCATCGAGCAGCGACGTCTTGCCGTGATCGACATGGCCCATGATCGTGACCACCGGCGGACGCGGCTGCAGCGTTTCCGGCGGATCGACATCGACCGTGGCTTGAATGTCGATATCGGCTTCGCTGACGCGTTTGATATTGTGGCCGAATTCGGTGACCAGCAGTTCGGCGGTGTCCTGATCGATCACCTCGTTGACGGTGACCGGCATGCCCATCTTGAACAGCGATTTCACCAGATCCGCGGCGCGTTCCGCCATGCGGTTGGCGAGTTCGCCGACGGTAATGGTTTCCGGCACGACGACGTCGCGGACCTGCTTTGCCGCCGGACCGGCCTGCATGTGAGCCCGCCGCTCCTTCTCGCGCGAGCGCTTGAGCGCCGCGAGGCTGCGGGCGCGAGCATCGCCGCTGTCGTCGAGGGCCCGGGTAACGGTGAGCTTGCCGCGCTCGCGGCGATGTTCGTCGCGCCCGCGCGCCGGACGCGCCGGCTCCGGCCGCTTGACCGGCGTAAAGGGCTGCCGCGCGGGCCGGACATGGCCGGGGCGGCGCTCCTCGCCTCCGCCTTCGTCGAGCGGAATTTCCGCAGGCTCGGCGGGCGCCGGTGCTTCGGCGGCCCGGCGCGCCTCCTCCTCGGCCTGAGCCTTGGCATCTTCCTCGGCCTTGCGATTTTCCTCGGCGCGACGCTTCTCGTCCTCGGTCGCTTCCTTCGCCTCGCGATCGTCGCGGCGGCGCGCTTCCTCGAGCGCCGACAGCCGGGCCTCCTCGGCCTCTCGCAGCAATTGCTCCTGCCGTTCCTTGCGGGTCGCGGCATCGTCGATCGGACGCGCGGCTGGCTTGGGCGCCGGCGGGGCGGGGGCCGGCGGTGGCGGCGGCGCAGCCTCGACCTGCGGCGCTTCCGCTTCACCGGGCTTGCCGAGAACGCGGCGCTTCTTCGTCTCGACGACGACGGTATTGGAGCGGCCATGGCTGAAGCTCTGCTTCACCTTGCCGACCTCGACCGTACGCTTGATGCCGAGCGGCGCCCGCACTCCCAGTTTCGGCTTGTCCGTCGTCTCGCTCACGCAAAATCCCTCTGATCACTCAATGACGCAGCGCCCGGCGTTTCCGCCGACGCGGCACTTAACCCAACATCCGGTCCGATAAAAGCGCGCCACCGCTCTATCGCGTGGAGCACACGCGCCGCGGCAGCCCGATCGACTAACGCCACATGTACCACATTCTCGCGGCCAAGCGCCATCGACAATATGGTCCTTCCCTCTGGGAAAACCAGCCCCTGGCGGCCGCTTCCCACCGCTTCCCCGCCAACCCGCCATGCCTGATCGAGCTTTCGGTTACCCTCCTCGCCGGCATCGGCGGCATGGATCAGCAGCACGACCTGCCCCGCTCGCGCGGCTGCCTCGATCCGCTCGGAGCCGGTCAGGAGATTGCTCGCCCGGGCCTCGAGGCCCAGCCGGTCGAGGGCCGCTTGGCGCAGCGCCGCCGCGATCCGATCGCCGAGATCGGCGGGAAGGGTGAGCGCATTGGTCTTGAACGCGCGCGCCAGCGCGCCGCGCAGCTTGCCGTTCGCCTGCGCCGCGTTGAGCGCTGCCAGATCCACCCCGATCCAGGCGCCGCGCCCCGGCGCCCGGGCGCGAACATCGGGCGCCACATCGCCATCGGGCGACAGCGCGAGACGGATCAACTGGCCTCGCGGTGCCGTGCGCCGCGAGAGAATGCAGGTGCGTTCCGGCGTGTGGCCGACCTTCAGGCGCTCATTGGGGAGTTCCCGCATCCGCGTCCTCCCCTGCTTTCGCGTCCTCGTCCTCGAACCAGTGCGCCCGGGCGGCCATGATGATCTCGTTGCCCTGCTCTTCCGTCAGCCCGTAGTCGGCGAGCACGCCGCCCTTGTCTTCCGGCCGCTTGGCGATCGCGTCCGGACGGCGGCGCGGCTCGACCCGGCGCTTCTGGACCAGTTCGTCGGTGGCGAGATCGGCGAGATCGTCCAGCGTCTTGATCCCCGCCTTGCCCAGCGTCACGAGCATCTGCTCGGTGAGATAGGGCATGTCGGCGAGCGCATCCTCGACACCAAGGCCCTTGCGCTCCTCGCGTGCCGCCTCTTCCTGCCGCTGCAGCGCTTCCTGGGCCCGGCTCTGCAACTCCGCCGCCAGCTCGTCGTCAAAGCCTTCGATCGAGGCGATCTCCTCCGGCTCGACATAGGCGACCTCTTCCAGCGCGCCAAAGCCTTCGGCGACCAGCAGCTGGGCCAATGTCTCGTCGACGTCGAGCTCGTTCTGGAACAGCTCGGATCTCTCCATGAACTCGCGCTGCCGCTTCTCCGAGGAATCGGCCTCGGTCATGATGTCGATGCCCTTGGCGGTAAGCTGGCTCGCGAGGCGCACGTTCTGGCCGCGGCGGCCGATCGCCAGGCTGAGCTGGTCGTCCGGCACCACCACCTCGATGCGGTCTTCCTCCTCGTCGATGACGACGCGGGCGACCGTTGCCGGCTGCAGCGCATTGACGACGAAGGTGGCGAGGTCCTCTGACCAGGGGATGATGTCGATCTTCTCGCCCTGCAGCTCCTGGACCACCGCCTGAACGCGGCTGCCCTTCATGCCGACGCAGGCGCCGACCGGATCGATCGAGCTGTCGTGGCTGAGCACACCGATCTTGGCGCGGCTGCCTGGATCGCGGGCGGCCGCCTTGATCTCGATGATGCCGTCGTAAATCTCCGGCACTTCCTGCGCGAACAGCTTCTTCATGAAGTCGGGATGGGCGCGGGACAGGAAAATCTGCGGACCGCGATTCTCGCGCACGACGCGCAGGATGATCGAACGGACCCGATCGCCGACCCGCAGCAGCTCGCGCGGGATCTGCGCGTCGCGCCGGATCACCCCCTCGGCCCGGCCGAGATCGACGACGACATGGCCGAACTCGACCCTCTTCACGACCCCGGTGATGATCTCGTTGCCGCGGTCCTTGAACTCCTCATACTGCCGCTCGCGCTCGGCGTCGCGGACCTTCTGGAAGATCACCTGCTTGGCGGCCTGGGCGGCGATCCGGCCGAACTCGATCGGCGGCAGCGGGTCGACAATGAAGTCGCCCAGCTTCGCATCCTTCTGGAGCTTGGCCGCGTCCTCCAGATTCACCTGCTTGAAATAGTCCTCGACCTCCTCGACCACCTCGACCACCCGCCACAGGCGCAGGTCGCCGCTGGTGGGATCGAGCTTGGCGCGAATATCGTTCTCGGCGCCGTAACGGGCGCGGGCGGCGCGCTGGATCGCATCCTCCATCGCCTCGATGACGATCATCCGGTCGATCAGCTTCTCGCGCGCGACGGCGTCGGCGATCGCGATCAGTTCGGCCTTGTTGGCGGAAACCGCGCCCGGAGCCGGAGGGTTCGCGCTGGGAGCTTCGGTGGCCATGATGTTCAGTCCTGTTCCTCTGTGAGTTCTTCGATCTGGTCGGCGCCCTCGGCGCTGAGCGGCTGGGTCGCCGCGAGCAGCCGGTCGGTGAAAAGCAGCTTGGCGGAATGGAGGCTGGCGAGCGGCACCTGGCGGTGACCGAGGCCGTCGACGTCGATCAGGACGTCGTCGCCGGAAAGGCCCAGCAGCGCGCCGCTATATTGCTTGCGCCCTTCGGTCTTCTCCTTGAGGCTGAGGCGGGCCTCGAAGCCCTTCCAGTCCTCGAAGTCGCTGGGGCGGGTCAGCGGCCGGTCGATGCCGGGTGAACTGACCTCCAGCCGATAGCCTTCCTCGATCGGATCGGCGGCATCGAGCGCGTCGGAGAGCCGGCGCGACAACCGCTCGCAATCGGTCAGATCGAGCTGGCGGGTGTCCGGCCGTTCGGCCATGACCTGCAGCGTCGGATCGTCCCTGCCGCCCACCATCATCACGCGCACGAGCGCCAGACCCTCGGCCTTCACCTCGGGCTCGATGATCCTCGTCAGCGCGGCGATATCGGCCATTCGAATCCTCAAAGCTCAAATCCCCTCGCGCCGGCCCCGACCCCGGGACCAGCCTCAACATGTTCTGACGATGTCGAGGAGGAAGCCGCCATATAGGCCGGGCGATCCGTGCGGGCAAGGCCATTGCGCAAGGCCCGGACCCGTAACGACTTGACCCCATCGGCCGCCGCGCCCACCGTTCGTGCCGGGAAGGGGCCGATGATGCGCATTCTCGCCTTTACGTTCGTCGCCCTGGCATCTCTCCTCGCCGGGCCCGCGACCGCTTACGACATCCGGCCGGTCTCCGGCGTCCATGAGGCTTTCACGCTGCTCGCCGCGCGCTGCCTGACGGAAGCGGGGGCCGCGCAGCCGCGGGATTGCCTGCGTTATGCGGACGAAGTGGGGCAATGGATCGGCCGGCGGCCGGATTCGACTTATGATCCGCTGCAGATCGGGGTACGCTGGGCGGACGATCCGCTGCGCCAGACGCGCTCCGCTCTTGGCGTCATCCGCTTCGGACGCAGCATGTCCAGCACCTGTCCCGGGGCGGTTCGCGAAAGCGCAGACGTCGACCGGATGAGCCTGGTTTGCGCCTCGCATTTCGGGCCGCTGCAATTCTTCCACGCCATGGCGTCCAGCGACGCCGAAACCGCCGCACAGACCCGGGCCCGGATTCTCGACTGGTCCGATCTCCTCTATCGGATCGCGCTCGGCCAGGTGCCGCTATCGACCAATATATGCACCTATTTTCGCGCCAATCCATCCGACATTTCCGCTTCCTTCGCGTTCGACGATCAGGCGATCTGCACCCCGGGCGATCAGCGGGAGTGGACGTTCGCGGTGCTGTTCGGCCAGCAATGCGACAGCCTGACGAGCACGACGGATTGCGATCGGGTCGGCGAGGACGAAGTGATGGCGGCGGTGCGCGGCGCGCTGCTGCACGTCATCCAGGACAGCTATTCGCAGGGCCACGCGGCGCGCGGTCGCATCTCGGCCCAGTTCCGGCCGCGGGTGGTCTGCCGCCTGCCGACCGCCTTCTACAATTATCTGGGGCAGGCGGGGCACGGCACCGCGGACAGCCAGCCCGAATTCGATCAGACCTGCGGCGCCGATGCCGAGGCGGACGACGTCATCACGGCCTCGGCAATGGCGCTCCATTTCCTCGCCCGGCGCGCCGACCCGGACGAATTCAACTGCTATCTCCAGGCGCGTGTTTTCGGCCGGCGAACGGTGTGGGCCAATCCGAACCCGCGCGCGCGCTATTCCTGTCGCTCATCCTAGGCGAA
>JBFWUJ010000079.1:0-7753 GCA_050247295.1 Sphingomonas sp.
TCGGCCGGGTCAGTGCCCTGGAAGCCGAAAATCGCCTGCTTGAAGTCGCCGACGGTGAAGATCGTACGGTGGCGCCCCTGCGCGCCCTGGCCGGCGAAATATTCCTGCGTAAGCGCTTCGACGATCGCCCATTGCCGCGCATTGGTGTCCTGCGCCTCGTCGACCAGGATATGATCGGTCCGCTGATCGAGCTTGTAGCGCACCCACGCACCCATCCCCTCCTCGCTCAGCAGCCGATCGGCCCAGCGGATGAGATCGTCGAAATCGGCGACGCCCTGGGCCCGCTTCGCCTCCGCATAATCGCGGGCGAAGGCTTGGCCGGCGCGCAGGCCGCCGGCGAGCGTCGTCACCATGAGAGCCAGCGCACGCATCCGTATGAGCCGCTGGCAGCAAGCAGCGAGGCGTGCCGCCGCCGCCTCATAATCGGGCGCGGCGCGCAGCAGACCCGCGGAGGCCTTGCGCGGCTCATCCTTGGCGGTGAGGACGGTGCGGGAAAGATCGACGAGCGACGCGGCGCGAATATCCGGCGACCCGGCGAGCCAGGCGGCGATGACGTCGCTGGCTGCGAGGCCGCTCACAGCGCCCCAGGCCCGGTTGGCGTCCGCCACCGCCCGCGCGGCGGCGACGTCGAACAGGTCGTCGGCACAGGCGGCGGCGATCGCCGTCTCGATGTCGCCGAGCGGCAGATCGAAAAGCTGGCGCAGTCGCGCCTCGATCCCCTCGCGGCTGCCGATGGCATCGATCGCGTCGGGTGCGCGGGCACAGGCAAGCAGGAAAACCTCGGCCCCGCCCTCTCCCATCCTCAGGCTGAGCTCCTGGACGTCGCGAATGAGGCCATGATCGCCTTCCCGCTCGGCGGCGACCAGCAGTTCGGCGAGCGTGGCGCGAACGAGCTGCTGCTGCTCGCGCCCTTCCAGCGGCCGAAATCCGGGGATGAGACCCGCCTCGGCCGGAAAGGCGGCGAGCAGGCTTTGGGCGAAAGCGTGAATCGTCTGGATCCTGAGGCCGCCGCCAGTCGCATCGAGGACGCGGGCGAACAGCGTGCGCGCCCGTGCCTGGGTATCGGGGTCGACCGGTTCTCCCAGCGCCGCGAGATCGTTCGCGAGCGCAGTGTCCTTCGCCCGCACCCAGGCGGCGAGCCGGGCATGAAGTCGCCCGGCCATTTCCGCCGCGCCGGCCTTCGTAAAGGTGATGCACAGGATCGAGGACGGATCGACCGCGGGGCGCTTCTGCAGCAGCAGCCGCAGCACGCGGGCGGTGAGCACCTCCGTCTTGCCAGTGCCGGCCGAGGCCGAAAGCGCGGCATGGTCGCGCGGATCGGCCGCTCGCGCCTGATCCTCCTTGAGCGCGTTCAGCAAAGTGTGACGGCGCGCCATTCGCCGCTCAGTCCGCCCGCGAAGCGAAGAGCGGCAGTGTCGCGGGGGCCAGCGCGCCCTCGATCTCCAGCAGCTTGAGCTTCGTCGCCACGCCGCCGGGGGCCGAAAAGCCGCCGGTCCGTCCGTCCGCGGCGAGAATCCTATGGCATGGAATGACGATCGGCCAGGGATTGCGGCCCAGCGCCTGTCCTACCGCCTGTGCCGCGTCGGGCCGGCCGAGACTCCCGGCAAGTGCCCCATAGGTCCGTGTCTCGCCGGCCGGTATCGCGGCGGCGGCCCGATAGACGGCGCGCTCCCATTCGCCGAGGCCTCTTTCGTCCAGCGGCACATCGGCATAATCGACGCGCGCGCCCGCAAGATGCGACGCGATTCGGCCGATGACGCCGCGCACCCATTGCGGCGGCTCCGCTTCATCCGCGTCGGGCATGCGCCGCGCCATCCTGGCAAGTGCCCTGTCGCGGCTTGCTTCCGGCAGCTGGGTTGCGGTCAGGCCCGCCTCCGCCCACCCCACGATACAGCGGCCGATCGCCGTTTCGAACAGGGTGAATCCGCGTTCGCTCATCGCCCTCGTCTAGCGGATCGAAGCGCCGCCGTCTCCGCTTGACAGCCTATGGCCCTACTCTACGGTAACGGTGCCCCGCGGGCGTCGATCATCCGGCTGGCTGCCTTGGTCGACGGCGCACCGTGGGACGGGGAGAGCGAGAATGAAACCCACACGCCAGCTGAGTCGTCGATCCTTTCTCGGCCGTGTCGCCGGCGGCGCTCTGGTCAGCGGCGCGGCGCTGACCGCCGTCGCGACCGGCGCCCGGGCCCAGGTCACGGATTCCGATACCGGCAGCTATGCGGATCCAGTCGGGCGCGGACGCGGCCGGGTTGGCGTCACCGATCGCGACCCCTCCGATCCGGTCGGCCGCGGGCGCGGATATCGCAGCGGGATTACTGATCGCGACAGCGGTCGCTACGCCGATCCGCCGGGCCGTGGTCGCGGGACCAGTCGCACCGGAATCACCGATGGCGATTCGGGATCGACCTCCGATCCGGTCGGCAACGGACGCGGGCGTCCGAACCGGGCCTGCACCGGCGTCACCGACGGCGATAGCGGCCGCTATGTCGACCGCGCCGGCTGCGGGCGAGGCCGCCCGCGCCGCTAATTGCCTCCCGGCGATCGATGCGAAGACGGCGGCGCAAGCCGCCGTTTTTGTTTGCCGCCGTCGCTTGCCATTCTGCTGCGGCGGAGCCAGTGAAGCGATGCGACTTTGAGCGAGTGAGGATTATGGCCGAAGACCGGAACGACGACGAACCGCAGCCGAGCGTCCTCGCCGAGGCGGAAGCGGCGAAGGCGACAAAGCGGCCGGCGAACCCCAAACGCACTCGCAAGATCGTCACCGGCGCCGCGATCGGAATAGGTTCGGCTGCGTTGGTCGCCGCTCTTCTTTATGCCAATCGCGCCCGCGCGGACGACGAGCGCAAGGACTAGTCCAGCGCCGGCGCGATCGGGGCCAGCTCAATCACCTCCAGCGTCCCGCCGCCGCGCGGCCAGGGGATGACGATCCGGTACCGCAGCGGGCCTGTTCGCTCGACGATGCCCGCGACATCGCGCGTCTCATCGACGCTGTAGGCCGGAATCCGGCCTTCCGTACCGCCGCGGGCGCCGAGGAAGATCATGCGGCTGTCGCTATCGGCGAAGAGATAGCCCTCCATCCGCTCGCTGCCGGTCTGCTTGGCGAAGGACAGGAGCGCGCCCTCGACGCCGACATGGCAGAAGTGAGCCGGGAAGCGCTGTACCGCGCGGACGCCTGGCGCCGCGCCGAGCCGCGACAACCTGCAGCGATAAGAGCCGGGTGGCGGCGCCGCGCGCGGCATCGCCGCCGAGCGATCGAGCGCCGCACCGGCGGCCGCGATCCGGATCGCCAACGCGCGCCCACGGGCGCGGGCCAGCGCCTCATCCCACGCCGCCTCGATGCGCGCGATCCGGTCGATATCGGCCGGCCGGGCGGAGGCGCGCCAATTCTCGACCACCGGCAGTACGGTGGCCGCGGGCGGCGGCAATGGCGGCGCTTGACAAGCCGAAAGCGACAGGGCGAGCGGGACGGCAAAGGATGCGGCACGGCCAAGGCCGGGCGCCTTCATCTCAAAGACCGGCGTGCGCCGCGGTGAGAACGCGCTCCAGAACCGCCGGGTGAAGCGGCTGGGTGAATTCGCAGGTGAAGCGATAGCCATCATTGTCGACGATCCGCGCCGGCCAGCCTTCCAGCCCCGGCAGCACGATCCACAGCAGCGTCCCAAGCCGCAGCGGCGCATAGGATTCGAACGAAACGGACCGGGAATCGAGGCTGTCGACATCGATCGTCCACCGCCGCAGGCCTTCGCGCACCCGCGCGCTGAGGTTCAGCTGCACGCTGGGCGACGGGGCGATATCCGTCGCCGTCGCCGCCTCCGTGATCTGCCGCGGCGCTGCAGGAAAATCGGTCGCCGGCAATTGGCTTCGCAACCGCAGCCAGGGCATCAGATCCTGCCAGCCGATCTCGCGTCCGAAGGCGACGCCGGCGATCCGGTCGTTGGCCCAGCGCACGACGCCTTCGATCGGATGCAGGCCTTCCGGCGTGACCGTAATCCGCGCCTCGGGCTGTAACGCGTGCGGCGTCTCGATCTTGACGCCGCCCTGGGCAATGTCGCGGATCGCCACCAATTCGGTGCGCCCCTCATGTTCCAACAGCGCCGGGCAATCGATTTCGATCCGCGGCATGCGCCGCCGCTCCCCCGGCTGCCCGGCAAGATTGCGGGCGATGATCGGCAGGATGTCGATCGGCTTGTCGAACCGCAGCCCAACCTCGCCGCCGCGCTGCCAGACGACTACGCCGTTGAGCTGCTCGCCGGTCTCGATCTCGAGCTCCAGCCGCGTTCCTTCGGCGATCGGCACGTCGGCGTGAAGCACTGCGCCGGCGTTGCCGATCTTGCGAATCTGACACATCTGGCGGGCGCTGCCGAGGATGAGGGCGCCGGGCTGAAACACTGCACCCGCATCCTCGACCCAATCGGTCTGCGGCACGTCGCCCGACAAGGAATAGACCGTATCCAACACCTGGGATCGTCCAAAAGCTGGCTGATCCCCGCATTGTCCGGCGTCATAGGTTTACGAATCGTAAACTTTATCCGCCGCTTGCCGCACGAACGGACATGCCGACGGCCATTTGCACCGGTCTGGCGCAACGCTATGCGTGGTTCCGGCGGGAGCCTGCGATGCCCGCGCGGAAGGGAGCGTGCGGGGTGTTCGATCTGGCCGCCATCAGCCTGCCCGAATTGCTGCCCTTCATTCTCGTGGGATTCGCCGCGCAGCTGATCGACGGCGCGCTGGGAATGGCGTTCGGCGTGATCTCGACGACACTGCTGATCAGCCGCGGCGTCGATCCTGCCGTCGCGTCGGCCAGCGTCCATGCGGTCGAGGTCTTCACCACCGGAGCATCGGGCGTCAGCCATGTCGCCCATCGCAACGTCAATTGGCGGCTGTTCCGCCGCATCGTCATCCCCGGCGTCATCGGCGGCATCCTCGGCGCCTATGTGCTGACCCAGATCTCGGCCGGCACGGCGCGGCCATTCGTGCTTGTCTATCTCGCCGGGATAGGCCTGTATCTGCTGCTGCGCGGGATTCGCCAGGCCCATCGCGAGCGCAAGCCGAGGGTCGTCGAGCCGCTCGGCCTCGTCGGGGGATTTCTGGACGCCGCCGGCGGCGGCGGCTGGGGGCCGGTGGTGACCAGCAACCTGCTCGCCCAAGGCGCCCATCCGCGCAAGGTGATCGGCACTGTCAACACCGCCGAATTCTTCATCGCCCTCACAATATCGGCGACGTTCCTGGTGTCGCTGCAGACGGAAGCGCTGACGGTCGCGATGGCCGGACTGCTGATCGGTGGTGTCGCCGCGGCGCCGTTCGGCGCCCTCGTCGCCAAGCGGATTCCGGCGCGTCCGCTGCTTGTCCTGGTCGCCGTCGTGCTGATCGTCACGAGCCTTTACGGCATCTGGTCGGCACTCCGCTAAAAAGGTTAACAACAATCGTTAACGATGGTAAACGAACGGCTTTCCGCGTTCACCGGGAGCGTAAGATGAAGAAGCCGCTCGTGCTTGCCGCCTTTTCCGGACTCATACTTATCGGCGCCGCCTATCCGGACGGCGACCGGCTGGGTTACGACCATCGCGGCTACGCGTCCGCCGACAATGATGCGCCGCGGACCTACCGCCCCTGTCGCAGCCGTCGCGATGACAATTGCATCCAGCTCTATGAGCGCGGCGTTCGCGCGGCTTATGCACGCTGGCTGCGCGACGGCGATCCGGGCTACGAAGAGGCGGTGCGCTACGCCTCGCTCGACGGGCGCCGCTATGGGCGGCACGGGCGGCACGACCATGGCCGCGACGATCTGCGGCGTACCCATCGCAATCACTTCGCCCGCGATGGTCATCATGGGCGCGATGACATGCACAGGGGCCATCACGCCAGGGACGGTCATCGCGCGCACGGCGCCCAGCTTGCGGACGGCGGCGATCATGCCGGACGCGGAGGACGCCGCACCGCGATGCTCGACATGCGTTGCGATCATCGCGCCGCGCCGCCGCGGGCACGGGCGCCGCGCGCGCCGCTGGTGAGGCCGCAGCCGCGGTCGCACAATCATGAGGATAGCGGCGTCCGCGGCATGTGACGAAAGCGCGGGTTGACGAAACCCCGCGGCTGCTGGAACCGGCAACCTACCCTTCAGCCGTCGAGGTTCGCCCGTGATTCGTCCCGCTTTCGCCGCCGCCCTGATCGCGTCCGCCGCCACCGCGGGCTTCGCCCAGCCCGCCCCGGTCCAGACCCGCCAGATCGGCACCACGCGACTGGAAAACGTGCCTGAAATCCCGGCCGATGTCCGCACGGCCGTGCAGCGCTACCAGAATTACCGCGCCGCCCAGTTCCAGGACTGGCTGCGCAACGGCACCATGCTGATCACCACGCGTTTCGGCTCGACCAATCAGCTCCACCATGTCGTTGCGCCGATGCGGGCGCGGAACCAGCTCACCTTCCATGACGAGCCGGTCGCCGGCGCCCAGGCCATCCCGGACAGCCATGCCTTTATCTATCGCCGCGATACCGGCGGCGACGAATGGTTCCAGCTCTACAGCCGGCGCGTCGACAGCGGCGAGACGGTGCAGCTGACGGAGCCCGGCACCCGCAACCAGGCCGCCACGCTCAGCCGCGACGGTCGCTTGCTCGTATGGTCGCGCGCCAGCCGCGGCTCCGCCGATTATGCGATCATGGCCGCCGATCCGCGCGATGCATCGACCCGCCGGCTGGTCTGGCAGGGCACCGGCGCGGTCGGCCCGGCGGACATTTCGCCCGACAACCGGCAGGCGCTGATCGCCCGCGGCATCTCCAATCGCGAGACGCGGCTGATGATCCTCGATCTCGGCTCCGGCCAGGTTCGAGAGCTTGCCTGGAGCGTGGCCGCCCGCGCCCGTTACGAAGAGCCCCGCTTCATCCGCGACGGCCGTGCCATCCTCGTCATCACCGATGCGGAAAGCGACGTTCGCCGGCTGGTCGAAATCGACGTCGCCTCCGGCGAGCGCCGCGTCGTTTCGCCCGAAAGCCGCTGGGATGTCGAGGATTACGACCTCAGCGACGACGGCCGGGTGCTGGCTTATTCATTCAACGAGGATGGCTTCTCGCGCGTCGTCGTGCAGGATTTTGTCACCCGGCGCGCCATGCCGCAACCGACGGCGCTGCCGCGCGGTGTCCTGACGGCGATGGAATTCTCCCCCGATGGCCGCCGCCTCGCACTCGGCATGACCGACGCGCGATCGGCGGGAGACGTCTACACGTTCGATCTCACCGGTCGTGAAGGAACGGTGCGCTGGACGATGTCGGAACTGGGCGATCTGGATCCGGCACGCTTCGCCGAACCGGAGCTGATCCGGTTTTCAAGCTTCGACGGTCTCTCGGTTCCCGCCTTCGTCTATCGGCCACGCGACGTTGCGGCGACCGCGCGGACGCCGGTGATCATCGATATCCATGGCGGTCCCGAGTCGCAGACCCGGCCTGGCTGGAATCCCGGCGCCCAATATTTCGCCGACGTGCTGGGCGCGACGGTGATCCTGCCCAACGTCCGCGGCTCGGACGGCTACGGCACCCGCTATCTCAACCTCGACAATGCCGAGCGGCGCGAGGACAGCGTGCGTGACATCGGCGCCCTGCTCGATTGGATCGGCCGACAGCCGAATCTCGATGCCGGGCGGGTCGCGGTCTACGGGCAATCCTATGGCGGCTACATGTCGCTGGCCGTGATGACCCATTATTCAAACCGTATGGTCGGCGGCGTCGAGCGCTACGGGATCAGCGATTTCGCGACCTTCCT
>JBFWUJ010000080.1:0-7461 GCA_050247295.1 Sphingomonas sp.
CTCGGCGCGTTCGGATCGAACCATCATCTGCGCCAGTCGTGCGTCGCCCTCGATATCCCGCTGCTGCAGCAGCCGGAAGTCTATCTGGCCGGGGTCAAGGATGAGATGTTCGCCGGCGACGGCGCGGTGACGGACGAGCGCGTGAAGAAGCTGCTGACGCGGTTCATCGGCGCTTACGCCGCATGGGTTGGTCGCTTCGCAGGCGATTGATCCGGGCTTGATCGACCCGCGGCCAGTCATGTTATCCGGCGTGGGGGAGAGCGGGCGATGCGGAAAATGTTGCGTTGGTTCGGTTGGGGCGTTGCGGGCCTTCTCGTCCTCGCATTGTTGTTCGTCGGCTGTGTCTGGTTCGCCTCCGCGCGGATCCTCGCCGCGAACCATGAGGCGACGGTCGAACGATTGCCTGCGGTCAACGGGGCGCAGCTCGCGGAGGGCGGTCGTCAGGCGCGTATCCTCGGCTGCTATTCCTGTCATGGCGAAGGCCTGCGCGGGCGGCTGATGTTCGAAGCGCCGAACGTGGTGCGCGTCTGGGCCCCCAATCTGGTCGAGCTTGCCGGACGCATCAACGACCAGCAGCTGGCCCAGGGCATCCGTCAGGGCATCGGTCATGATGGCCGGGCGCTCTATGTCATGCCCTCGGCGCTCTATTCGCGGCTTGCCGATTCGGAGGTCGCGGCGCTGGTCGCTCATATTCGCTCGCTGCCGCGCGGCGGCGGACGGCTGGCCGATCTGGAATGGGGGCCGATCGGCCGCTTTGTGCTGGCGACGGGTGGCATGCTGTCGGCGCGCGACCGGCTGGAGGAATTTCGGATTCGCCAGCCCTTCGATGCGGGTCCGGCCACCGCAGCCGGCCGCCGCCTGGTCGCGATCCAATGCGGGGAATGCCACGCGCCCGACCTTTCCGGCGGCGAGCCAATGCCCGGCGTCATGGCGCCCGGCCTGTCGATCGCAGGCGCCTATAGCCGCGATCAGTTCCGGACGCTGCTGCGAACCGGCCGGCCACCGGGGGGACGGCCGCTCAATATGATGAGCGAGGTCGCGGTCGAGGCTCTACGCCATTATACCGACGCCGAGATCGACCAGATTTACGACTATCTGCAGGCCCGGGCCCAGCGGGTCACCGATCCGCCGCCGCCGGTTCCGGACGGCTAGAGCTTCGGCAGGGTCACGCCGCGCTGGCCCATATATTTGCCGGCCCGGTCGGCATAGCTGGTCTCGCAGGGCTCGTTGCCCTGCAGGAACAGGAACTGGCAGGCGCCCTCATTGGCGTAGACCTTGGCGGGGAGCGGCGTCGTGTTGCTGAACTCCAGTGTCACATGACCCTCCCAGCCCGGCTCCAGCGGCGTCACGTTCACGATGATGCCGCAGCGGGCATAGGTCGATTTGCCGAGGCAGATCACCAGCACGTCGCGCGGCACCCGGAAATATTCGACCGTGCGGGCGAGCGCGAAGCTGTTCGGCGGGATGATGCAGCAATCGGTCTTGCGGTCGACGAAGCTGTTCGCCGCGAAATCCTTGGGGTCGACCACCGCCGAATCGACATTGGTGAAGATCTTGAACTCGTCGGCGACGCGCGCGTCGTAGCCGTAGGAGGAGAGACCGTAGGAGATGCAGCCCTCGCGGCGCTGCGATTCCACGAACGGCTCGATCATCCCTTGGGTCGTCGCGGCCTCGCGAATCCATTTGTCCGACAGGATCATGCGGCGTGCGATGCCGGGCCGGCGGCGTCCACGTCAACCGCCGCCGGCATCTGCTTGATGTGGAGGACGCAGATCAGGGTGAACAGGCGCCGTGCGGTGTCGAAATCCATCTCGATCTCGTCTTTCAGGCATTCCTGCAGCAGTTCGGCGGCGGCATTGTGCTGGCCGCGCCGCGCCATGTCGATCGTTTCGATGCCGCGCGGGGAATCGGAACGGATCGCCTTGAAATAGGAATCGCAGATCAGGAAATAGTCGCGGATCGGACGGCGCAGGCGGCCCAGCCCCATTCGGATCGTATCCATGACCGCACCCGCTTCGTCGGTCAGGTCGATCGCCAGCCGGCCTTCCTCGACGCGCAGCCGGATCCGGTAGGGCCCCGGATGCCGGGCGACGGCAAAGCTGTTGCCCTCGAGCAGGTCGAAGATCGCGATCTTGCGTTCCTGCTCGATGTCGGCCCCGCGCTTCAGGATGGAGCGCTCGTCAAGGTCGATGGCGATGATCCGGGCATCGGACATGGCCTTTGTTAGCGGGTGCAGCATGGAGTGAACAGGCCACGCCCGTGCAATCCACAAATCCGTCCCCGACAACATTTCGCCGGGACTCTACCGCTGTCGCGGCCGGGCGCGTAGGGGATGTGCATGGCCCAGCCTCTGACCCTCATCGACACTCCGCCTTCGGCCCAGTCCCTCCCGCACAATATCGAGGGGGAGGCGGCCCTGCTCGGCGCGCTGATGATCGACAACCGGCTGGCCGAGGATATCCAGCTGAAATTGCGGCCGGAGCATTTCCACGAGCCGTTGCACGGCCGGATCTACGAACAGATTCTCGCCTTTCTCAATCGCAACATGATCGCCAGCCCGATCACCTTGCGGCCGATGTTCGAGGCCGATGAGGAGATGAAGGAGCTGGGTGGGCCGGCCTATCTGGCCCAGCTCACCGGCTCTGGCGCGGCGATCATCGGCGCCCGCGATTTCGCCGATCAGATCTATGATCTGGCGCTGCTGCGGGCGCTGGTCGGGGTCGGGCGCGAAATGGTCGAGACGGCGCTCGACACGTCGGAGGAGGTCGATCCCAAGGGCCAGATCGAGCAGGCCGAGGCGGCGCTGTACCGGGTTGCCGAGGAAGGCGACACCGAGGGCGGCGTGAAGAGCTTCGCCAAGGCGGCGGCCGAGGCCGTGCGGATGGCGGAAAAGGCGCTCAACACCGGCGGCGGCCTCTCCGGCATCACCACCGGTCTCGAATCGGTGAACGTGAAGACCGGCGGCCTCCATCATAGCGACCTCGTCATCCTGGCCGGGCGGCCGGGCATGGGAAAGACCGCGCTTGCCACGAACATCGCCTTCAACGCGGCGCGGCGGATGGTGCAGGACATCGAAGACGGGATCGCGCCGGAGCGCTCGGCGGGAGCCGGGGTTGCCTTTTTCAGCCTCGAAATGTCGGCCGATCAGCTCGCCACCCGAATTCTCGCCGAGCAGTCCGGCATCAGCTCCGAAATGCTGCGCATGGGCAAGATCAGCCAGCATGATTTCCGCAACCTCGCCCGTGCCGCCGGCGATCTTGAGAGCCTGCCCCTCTATATCGACGATACGCCTGGCCTCACGATCGCGGCGCTGCGGACCCGCGCCCGGCGGATGAAGCGGCAAAAGGGGGTCGGCCTGATCGTCGTCGATTATCTGCAGCTGCTCCAGGGCACGGGCCGCAATTCCAACGACAATCGGGTGCAGGAGATTTCCGAGATCTCCCGCGGCCTGAAGACGCTGGCCAAGGAACTGAACGTGCCGGTGCTGGCGCTTTCACAGCTCAGCCGCGCCGTCGAGCAGCGCGAGGACAAACGGCCACAGCTGGCGGACCTGCGCGAATCCGGCTCGATCGAGCAGGACGCCGATATCGTTCTCTTCGTTTATCGCGAGGAATATTATGTCGCCTCGCGGGAGCCCAAGAAGCCGATCGAGGGCGACGATGTGAAGATTTTCGAAGCTTATGAGCAGTGGCAGCGCGACATGGAGCGGGTGTACCAGATGTCGGAGCTGCTGGTCGCGAAGCAGCGTCACGGCGCCACCGGCAAGGTCCGTTTGAAGTTCGACGCCAAGATCACTCGCTTCAGCGATCACGCCGATGCCGATTATCTCCCGGAGATGCGGGGCTAGCTGCCCGAGGGCGGATCGGCGAGGCCGATGCCGATGGTCGCCCGGATGCTCTCGGATTCCGAGCTGGTGACCGGATAGGCGCAATAATCGGCGGCGTAATAGGCGCTCGGACGATGGTTGCCCGAAAGGCCGACTCCGCCGAACGGTGCGTTGGAAGGGGCGCCGTTCGTTGGTGCATTGCGGTTGATGACGCCGGCGCGGATGTTGGCCCAGAAGCGGTCGTAAAGCTCCGGCCCGCCGCCCACCAGGCTGGCGGAGAGCCCGTAGCGGGTCGCGTTCGCTTCGGCGATCGCCGCATCGAAATCGGCCACCCTGATGAGCTGCAGGACAGGGCCGAACAGCTCGGCATCCGGCCGCCGCTCAATGTCGGTGACGTCGATGAGCGCCGGTGTCAGGAAGGGCTTATCGGGTTCCTTGCGGTCGAGCCGGCGGATCGCGCGGCCGCCCTTGCCCATCAGGTCGAGCACCGCTTCCTGCAGTGCATCGGCGGCGTCGTTATCGATCACCGGGCCGATGAACGGGGCCGGATTGGCATGCGGGTGATCCACGATGATGCGGTCGATCAGCCGCGCGATCGTATCGACGAGCGGTTCGTGGTCGCCGTCCTTGACGATCAGCCGCCGGGCGCAGGTGCAGCGCTGGCCGGCGCTCATGAAGGCGGACTGGACGGCGATCGTGGCGGCGGCATGAACGTCCGCGGCGTCCCAGACGACGAGCGGGTTGTTGCCGCCCATCTCCAGCGCCAGGATTTTCTGCGGCGTCTCCGCGAACTGGCGGTGCAGGGCGCCCCCGGCGCGGGCCGAGCCGGTGAACAACAGGCCGTCGATTCCGGGGCTGGCGGCCAGCGCCTTGCCGACATCGGGTCCGCCCTGAACGCAGGAGACGACATCTTCGGGCACGCCGGCCTGGTGATAGAGGCCGATCAGGAACTCGCCGACTGCGGGGGTCTTCTCGCTCGGCTTGAAAACGACCGCGTTGCCGGCGATCAGCGCCGGCACCATATGGCCGTTCGGCAGGTGCGCCGGAAAATTATAGGGGCCGAGCACCGCCAGCACGCCGTGCGGCTTGTGGCGCACCGCGACCCGCGCGCCCATCGCCCCTTCCTGCCGCCGCTGGGCGGTGCGTTCGGCATAAGCCGACACCGAGATGTCGACCTTCTTCATCACCGCTTCGACCTCGGTGCGCGCTTCCCAGAGCGGCTTGCCGGTCTCGCGCGCGATCAGATCGGCGAATGTGTCGAGCTCGGCGCGGGCGAGATTGGCGAAGCGGCGTAGCGCCTCGACCCGGACCGCGAACGGCTTGGCCGCCCAGGTCGGCCAGGCGGCGCGCGCAGCGTTCACCGCCGCCTCCGGATCGCCGACCGCGCCCGTCCATAATTCCGCCCCGGTGGCGGGCTCGAACGAGGTCAGTGTCGCGGTCACGGGCGCTTCATGCCGGAGCGGGGAGATTTTTCAAGCGCTTCGCCCATCCGTCGGACAGCCGCCACCTTGGTCTGGAGCGGTGTCCAATCGTCGTTGCCGTCGATCGCGGCCCAGATTTCCTCCACCTCGTCGATATGCATCGCGCAGGGCTCGGGATCCGCCCAATAAGCGTGATCGAGGGCGCCCGGGCTGGCGGTGCGCGCGGCGAGGCCGGTCCGGACGATGGTAAAGATTTCGTCATCATAGCGTTCGTTCGGCGCGCGCAGGGCGCCGCCCCGCCAGTCGAAATAGAAGCGATCGATGGTCACGGTCTCCGTCGCCAGCGCCGCTTCGATCGCTCCGATCAGGCCCAGATCGTCGGCAAGGTCGGCCGGAGCGATGCCGAGCCGGGCGAAGACCGCGTCGCGCAGCGCGAGGCGGAATCGATCGGGGAAGGTCTCCAGCGCCGTGGTCAGTGCGTCAGGGTCGGCGATCGGGCGCAGCGATGATGCGAGCTGGACGAGGTCCCAGTGGATCGCCTCGGGCTGGCGGGCGAAGGCATAGAGGCCGCCATGGTCGAAATAGGCGGCGGTGAAGGCGCCGTCCCAGAAGGGCGTGAAGCGCCAGGGACCGTAATCGAAGCTTTCGCCGGTGACGTTGATATTGTCCGAGTTGAGGACGCCATGGACGAAGCCGGCGGCGATATAGGCCGCGGCGAGTCGCGCCGTGCGGTCGCAGGCATGATCGAGCAGGCGAACGGGATCGCCGCCGTCGTCGGCGAAGAATTGGCGCAGGCAATAATCGGTGAGCCGGCGCAGATTGTCCGGCTGGTCGAGCGCCGCCAGGCGCTGGAAGGTGCCGATTCTCATATGCCCGTGGCTCAGCCGGACGAGCACGGCCGATCGGGTCGGCGAGGGCTCGTCGTTACGCTGCAGTGCTTCGCCGGTTTCGATCAGCGAGAGGCTGCGCGAGGTTTCGACGCCGAGCGCCTCCAGCATCTCCGTCGCCAGCAGCTCGCGCACCGCGCCCTTCAGCGTCAGCCGGCCGTCGCCGAAGCGGCTATAGGGCGTCTGTCCCGATCCCTTTGTGCCGAGGTCCATCAGCCGTCCGGCATCGTCGCGCATCTGCGCAAACAGGAAACCGCGGCCATCGCCGATGTCCGGATTGTACACCCGGAACTGGTGGCCGTGGTAGCGCAGCGCCAGCGGCTGCGGCAGGTTGTCGGGCAATGGCTCGAAGCGGCCGAAATGGCGAATCCACGCCTCGTCGCTCAAGTCCTCCAGGCCGATGCCCGCCGCGGCTCGATCGTTGCGAAAGCGCAGGATCGCCTGCGGAAAGTCCGCTGCCGTCACCGGATCGTAGAACGCGCCGCCGAGCGAGAGGATCGCCGGGTCGGGCCGATAGGGTTGCGGGCGCTTCGTCATCAGTGGATAGGGGAGCGCGCGGCGAGGGGCTTGGGCATGGCGGAATGGTCCGAAGGCTATTGGTGGTCCAAGGACGGGCTCCGGCTCCACTATCGCGACTATGCCGGCGATGCGAGCCGGCCGCCGATCATCTGCATCCCCGGCCTGACCCGCAACGCCCGCGATTTCGAGGGCGTTGCCGATCGGCTGGCCGGGGCGTGGCGGGTGATCTGCGTCGAGCTGCGCGGGCGCGGCGACAGCGCCTATTCGAAGGATCCGATGACCTATGTCCCGCTCACCTATCTGCAGGACATGGAAGCGCTGATCGCCGAACTGAAGCTGGCACGCTTCGCGCTATTCGGCACGTCGCTGGGCGGCCTGTTGACGATGCTGCTCGCGGCGAGTGGGGCGGAGCGGATCGCCGGTGCGCTGCTCAACGACGTCGGCCCGGTGCTGGAACCCAGGGGTATCGAGCATATCCGGTCCTATGTCGGCCGGGCCCGCGACTGGCCGACCTGGCTGCACGCCGCCCGCTTCATAGCCGAGGCGCAGCAGGATCGTTATCCCGATTGGAAAATCGACGATTGGCTGGTCTTTGCGAAGCGGGTCTGCAAGCTGACCTCCTCCGGCCGCATCGTCTACGATTATGACATGCGGATCGCCGAACCGCTGAAGCTGCCGGGCGGCGAGACGGGCTTCGATTTGTGGCCGACCTTCCGGGCGTTGGCGAATACGCCTTCGCTGCTCGTGCGTGGCGAGTTTTCCGACGTGCTGAGCGAAGAGACGGCCCGGCAGATGCTGGCCGAGGCGC
>JBFWUJ010000081.1:0-7380 GCA_050247295.1 Sphingomonas sp.
CCGAACGAACGTCTCACCTTGCGCCGGGACGACGGTTGGCTCGGCCGGGGCGCCGGCGTGCTCGGGGCTCTCTGGGCGGCGGTGAGAGCGATCGGCGGCGCGATCGGCTGGTTCTGGCGCCGCTGGTGGGGGAAGCTGCTGCTCGTCCTCGCCGCTTTGCCCTTCATCGGTTATTTCGCCTTGTGGATGACGTTCGCCCGCGGGCTGCCGTCGCCCGAGGCGCTGCTGAACTACGAGCCGGCGCTGCCGACCTATGTCCGCGACATCAACGGCGAGCCGATCCAGACCTTCGCTCGCGAGCGGCGGGTCCAACTTGCCTATGAGGAGTTCCCGCGCGACCTGATCAACGCCTTCCTCGCCGCCGAGGACCGAACCTTCTTCAGCCATGGCGGCGTCGATCTGCCGGGCATCATCACCGCGATGTGGACCAACCTCACCAATCCCGGCCGGCCGGTCGGCGCGTCGACGATCACCCAGCAGGTCGCGAAGAACATGTTCCTGACCAACGAGGTCAGCTACACTCGCAAGATTCGCGAGCTGTTCCTCGCCCGCCGCATCGAATCGGTGCTGAGCAAGGAACAGATCCTGGAAATCTATCTCAACCAGATCTTCCTAGGCCGGAACGCTTATGGCGTGCAGGCGGCGGCGCGGGCCTATTTCAACCGCGACGTGCGCGAATTGACGCTGCCGCAATTCGCCTATCTTGCGATCCTTCCCAAGGCTCCCGCCAATTACGATCCGGTCCGCCACCGCGAACGGGCGCTGGAGCGACGCAACTGGGTGCTGGCCGAGATGGCGCGCAACAATTTCATCACCCAGGCGCGCGCGGACGCGGCGATGCGCACGCCTTTGGACACCATCCAGGGCGGCACCGAGGAGCAGGTGCGCAATGTCGGCGGCTATTTCATGGAGGAGGTCCGCCGCGAGCTGATCTCGCGCTTCGGCGAAACCGCCAGCGACGAGCATCCGAACAGCGTCTATTCCGGCGGCCTGTGGGTCCGTACCTCCTACGATCCGACGATGCAGCGGGCGGCCGAGACGGCGCTACTCGACGGCCTTGTCCGGTTCGAGCAGGGCCGCGGCTGGCGCGATCCCGGCCTTACGATCGACATCGAGGGCGAATGGCGCGGACGCCTCGCGGCGGCTCCATTCGGTGCCGGCTATCCGAGCTGGCGGGAAGCGGTGGTGCTCGCGATCAGGGGCGGCGAGGCGCAGCTCGGCTTCGCCGACGGGACGCGCGGCAGGCTTCCCTCCGCGAACGCCTCGATGCCGCGGCGCGGCGGCGGCGGCCCGGCCTTTTCGGCCTTGCGGCCCGGCGCGATCATCGCGGTCGAGCGGCAGGGCGAAAGCGGCGACATCTATTCGATCCGATCAATTCCGGAGATTTCCGGCGCGATCATCGCCGAGGAGGTCGGCACCGGCCGGGTCAGGGCGATGCAGGGCGGCTTCGATGCCCGGCTTTCCGACTTCAACCGCGCGACCCAGGCGCAACGCCAGCCGGGCTCGTCGTTCAAGCCGTTCGTCTATGCGGCGGCGCTGGACGGCGGCCTGACCCCGGCGTCGATCATTCTCGACGGACCGTTTTGCGTGAATCCCGGCCGGGCCGGGCAATATTGCTTCCGCAACTTCTCCGGCGGCTATGCCGGACCGCAAACGATGCGCTGGGGCCTCGAACAATCGCGCAACCTGATGACGATCCGCGCCGCCAACCAGGTCGGCATGGAGCGGGTCAACCGCGTCGCCGAACTCATGGGGCTGGGCGAGAATTATCCCAATGTGCTGCCGGTTGCGCTCGGCGCCGCCGACACGACGGCGCAACGGATCACCAACGCCTATGCGATCATGGCCAATCAGGGCCGGGCGCTGACCCCGACCGTGATCGATCTGGTGCAGGACCGGCGGGGGCGCGCCATCTTCCGCGCCGACACCCGTCCGTGCGAAGGCTGCAACGCACCCGATTGGGACGGCCGGCCGATGCCGCGGCCGCCCTTGCGCACCCGCCAGGTGATGGATCCGATGACCGCCTATCAGGTGGTGCACATGCTGGAGGGCGTCGTCCAGCGCGGGACCGCGACCGTATTGCGTGATCTGAACCGGCCGATCTTCGGCAAGACCGGTACCACCACCGGCCCGACCAATGTCTGGTTCGTGGGCGGATCGGCGCAGATCGTCGCCGGCGTCTATCTTGGCTATGATCGGCCGCGGCCGATGGGCGGCTGGGCCCAGGGCGGCCGGGTCGCGGCGCCGATCTTCCGCCAGTTCGCCCGCACCGCGTTCGAGGGCATGCCCGTCCTCCCGTTCCGGGCGCCGCAAGGCATAAGGATGGTGCCGATCGACCGGCGGACCGGGCGGCGGGCGCCGGTATGGCCCGGTACCGACCCGCGCGCCGCCGTGATCTGGGAGGCATTCCGGCCGGAGAGCGAGCCGAGACGCACTGCAACCCGTGAAGAGATCGCCCAGGCGCCGCGGCAGACGGTGCGCCGAACCCAGGCGCGCACCGATCGGCGGGACAGCGATTTCTTGCAAAGCCAGGGCGGGATTTACTAGGCCCGCTTTGTCCTTTCAGGACCGGTTCACCGGAGACTTTCGATGCGCGCCGAAGCGCAAGCAGCTGCCGACCAGATCAATGCCGCGCTCGCGCTCCTGCGCCGGTTCCTGGATTGGGACCGGGCGCTGAAGCGGCTTGAGGAGCTCAACGCCAGGGTCGAGGATTCGACGCTCTGGGACGATCCCAGGGCGGCGCAAGAGGTGATGCGCGAGCGGCGACGGCTGGACGAGGCGATCGGCGCCACGCGCACCATCGAAAAGGAACTGGCGGATACGATCGAGCTGATGGAGATGGCGGAAAGCGAAGGCGACGCGGCTTTGGTCGACGATGCCGTCCAGTCGCTGTCCGAGCTGGCCGAGCGGGCCGAGCGCGACAAGGTGGCTGCGCTGCTGGCTGGCGAGGCCGATGGTAACGACACCTATATCGAGGTCAATGCCGGCGCCGGTGGGACCGAGAGCCAGGATTGGGCCGAGATGTTGCAGCGCATGTACACGCGCTGGGGCGAGCGGCACGGCATGAAGGTGGAGATCATCGATTATCATGCCGGCGAGCAGGCCGGGATCAAGTCGGCGACTTTGATGATCAAGGGCGAGAATGCCTATGGCTATGCCAAGACCGAAAGCGGGGTGCATCGCCTGGTCCGGATCAGCCCCTATGATTCCAATGCCCGGCGGCACACCAGCTTTTCAAGCGTCTGGGTCTATCCGGTGGTCGACGACGACATCGACATCGAGGTCAATGAGGGCGATCTCAAGATCGACACCTATCGCGCCTCGGGCGCCGGCGGCCAGCACGTCAACACTACCGATTCGGCGGTCCGCATCACCCATTTGCCGACCGGGATCATCGTCGCCTGCCAGAATCAGCGATCGCAGCACAAGAACCGCGCCGAGGCGATGAAACAGCTGAAGGCCCGCCTCTACGAAGCCGAGCTGCAGAAGCGCGAGGCCGATGCGATGGCTCAGCATGCGGCGAAAAGCGACATCGGCTGGGGCCACCAGATCCGCTCCTATGTGCTGCAGCCCTATCAGCTGGTGAAGGACCTGCGGACCGGCGTCACCTCGACCGCGCCGGGCGACGTGCTCGACGGCGATCTCGACCGCTTCATGGCCGCCGCGCTGTCGCAGCGGGTGACCGGCGAGAAGGTGGATGTCGAGGATGTGGACTAGGGCGGGGCTCCTCACGCTCGCCCTGCTCGGCGCCTGTCGCGAGCAGGAGGCGCAGCGGCAGGCGCAGTTTCCGGCGCCGCAGCGGCCGGTCGCGCCGATTGTCTCGTCGGCCTATCGTGACGAGGATTCGCGGGACAGCGTCGGCGAGTTCCAGACCGTGCTGCGGCTGGCCGAGATCCGCACCGGCATGTCGGTCGCCGACATCGGCGCCGGCCAGGGCTATTATACCGTGCGGCTGTCGCCGATCGTCGGCCGGACCGGCCGGGTGCTGGCGCAAGATATCGTTCCCGGCACCATCCGGGCGCTCGGACAGCGGGTGCAGCGCGAGCGGCTCGACAATGTCGCGATCCGGCTCGGCCGGCCCAACGATCCGCTGCTCCCCGACGCCTCGTTCGACCGCATCCTGATGATCCACATGTATCACGAGATCGAGCAGCCGTTCGAATTCCTCTGGCACCTGCGCGGCGATGTGGCGCGCGGCGGCAGCATCGTCGTCGTCGATGCCGATCGGACGACGGCACGGCACGGCACCCCGCCCCGCCTTCTCGTCTGCGAATTCAACGCGGTCGGCTACGAACTCAGGCGGTTCGAGCGGCTTCCCGATAGTGAATCCTATTTCGCGTCCTTCGAGCCCAGCGGGCCGCGGCCGCAACCGCGCGACATCCGCAGCTGCGCGCTGTGAGGGCCTAGAGCAAGCCTTCCAGCCGAAAGCTGACGCAGCGCTCCCCGGCGAAGATCAGATGGTCGTGCAACCGGATGTCGACAGCCCCGCAGGTCAAGGCAAGCCTGCGCGTGGCGGCGATATCGGCAACGCTCGGGCTCGGGTCGCCGCTCGGATGGTTATGCGCCGCGACGAGGCCGAAGGCGTTGAGCGCCAGCGCCCGGCCGACGATCTCGCGGATCGGCAGCACGACATGGTCGCCCGCATCGTCGCGCAGCAGCAGGTCGAGCAGGTGGCCGTCCCGGTCCAGATAGGCGATCGCCAGCCGCTCGCGGGTCGCGCCGGCGATTGCCGGCCGCATCAGATCGGCGGCGTTGCGGGCGGTCAATATGGCCATCCGGCATCATCGGCCATGCTTCGCGCCGCCGCGATCCACAGCTTTGTCCGGACTGGATGATCCCATGTCCATTTTGGATTGGACGGACCGCATTGCCGATCATAGCGTGAGGCCATGCGCGCCTATCTCGATCTGCTTCGGCTCATCCTCGACGAAGGAGTCGAGCAGCAGGACCGGACCGGTGTCGGCACCCGTTCCGTGTTCGGCCATCAGATGCGCTTCGACCTCGGCAAGGGCTTCCCCTTGCTGACGACCAAGAAACTGCATCTCCGATCGATCATCGTCGAACTGCTCTGGTTCCTGCGCGGCGACACCAACGTGCGCTGGCTGCAGGAGCGCAAGGTGCGGATCTGGGACGAATGGGCGGACGAGAGCGGCGATCTCGGCCCGGTCTACGGCAAGCAGTGGCGGCATTGGGAAACGGCGGACGGGCGCGAGATCGACCAGATCACGTCGCTGATCGACCTGATCCGGCGCGATCCCGCCTCACGCCGGCAGATCGTCACCGCCTGGAATCCCGGCGAAATCGACCGGATGGCGCTCGCCCCCTGTCATTGCCTGTTCCAGACCCAGGTCGCGGCGGGCCGGCTGAACCTGCAGCTCTACCAGCGCAGCGCCGACATCTTCCTGGGCGTGCCGTTCAACATCGCCAGCTATGCGCTGCTGACCCATATGCTGGCGCAGCAATGCGGGCTGGAGCCGGGCGTGTTCGTGTGGACCGGCGGCGACTGCCATCTTTATGCGAACCATCTGGAGCAGGCGCGCGAGCAACTCACCCGCGCGCCGCGGCCGCTGCCGCAGCTGACGATCCGGCGCAAGCCGCCGGCGATCGACCAATATGATTATGAGGATTTCGAGATTGTGGATTACGACCCGCACCCGCACATCAAGGCCGAGGTGGCGGTTTGAGCATCATCACGCTCGTCGTCGCGCGGGCTGAAAATGGCGTGATCGGCCACGACGGCGCCCTGCCCTGGCACCTTCCAGCCGATCTCAAGCGTTTCAAGCGCCTGACGATGGGCGGCGCGATGATCATGGGCCGCCGGACCTTCGACAGCCTTCCCGGCCTGCTGCCCGGACGGCGGCACATCGTGCTGACCCGCGATCCCGATTGGCGGGCCGAGGGCGCGGAGGCAGCCCGCTCGGCGGAACACGCGATCGCGCTGGCCGGCCCCGACCCGGTCTTCGTCATCGGCGGCGCCGAGATTTTCCGATTGTTCGAGGCGCGGGCCGAGCGGATCGAGCTCACCGAGATTCACCTGGCCGCCGAGGGCGATACCATTCTGCCCGCGTTCGACCCGTCCTGCTGGGCGGCAACGGTCCGGGAGGATCATCCGGCGGAGAACGGGCGCCCCGCCTACAGCTTCGTGACGCTCCGGCGCACGCCTTAGTGCGTTGCCCGCCCCACGAGCCCACCCTATAGCGCCGCTGATGGAGCGCCTGGACGGGGGCGCGGCGGTTCCGGCCCCGTATCGCGGCGGCATCGTCGCGCTCGGTAATTTCGACGGATTTCATGCCGGCCATCAGGCGGTGGTCGGGCGCGCCGTGGCGCGTGCCCGGGCCGAGGGCCGGCCCGCCCTGGTCGTCACCTTCGATCCGCATCCGGCCCGATTTTTCCGTCCCGATCTGCCGCCCATTCGCCTGACCGACCTCGACCAGCGGCAGGCGCTGCTGGCCGGGGCGGGAATCGACGCGATGATCGTCCTCACCTTCGATGCGGCGCTCGCCGCCGTGCCGGCGCCGGAGTTCGTCACCGATCATCTGGTCAGCCGGATGGGCGCCGCCGGGGTCGTCACCGGGGAGGATTTCACCTTCGGCAAGGGCCGCGCCGGCGATACCGAGGCGCTGAAGCTGCTCGGCCGCGCGAACGGCCTTTCCGTCGACATCGCGGCGCCGGTGACGGACGATGATGGCGTGATCTCCTCCACCCGCATCCGCGAGGCGCTGCGGGCCGGCGATTGCGGAACGGCGACCCGGCTGCTCACGCGCCCTTTCGCGATCCGGGGAACGGTCATCCATGGCGACAAGCGGGGACGGGAGCTCGGCTTCCCGACCGCCAATATCGGACTTGGCGATTATCTGCGGCCGCGTTTCGGCGTCTATGCCGTACGGGCCCTGCTGGCCGAGGGCCGCGTGGTGGAGGGGGTCGCCAATCTGGGCCTGCGCCCGATGTTCGCGGACGGGCGGGAATTGCTGGAACCGTGGTTCTTCGATTTCGACGGCGATCTCTACGGCCGGACGATCGAGGTCTCGCTGATAACTTACCTGCGCGAAGAGCGGGCGTTCGACGATCTGGACGGGCTGGTAGCGCAGGTGAAGCAGGACGCGGACGATGCCCGCGCCACTCTTTCCTCGCCACCCCGGACTTGATCCGGGGTCCATCTTTCCTTCATTGCGGCCTGAAGAAGGTGGATGCCGGATCAAGCCCGGCATGACGCCTTCCCTCCTTTGGTTCCCTTCCTTCCCCTTCCCCGCTAAGCGCGACCGCCAATGTCCGACAAACCCGATTACAGAGACACCGTCTTCCTGCCGAAGACGGACTTCCCGATGAAGGCCGGCCTCGCGCAGAAGGAGCCGGCGATCCTCGCCCGCTGGGCGGCGGACG
>JBFWUJ010000082.1:0-7236 GCA_050247295.1 Sphingomonas sp.
ATGCTGCAGGCGGTCGGTGGCGCGATCGTGGCGTGGGAAGCCGATCCCGGCGACCGCGACCGGCTCGACGAGATTTTCCGCTTCGTCCACACGGTCAAGGGCAATTGCGGCTTTTTCGATCTGCCGCGTCTTAGACAGCTCAGCCACGCGGCGGAGGATGCGCTTGCCGAGGTCCGGGCCGGCCGCCGGGCCGCCGATCCCGCCCTGGTCAGCGCCGTTCTCGCCGTCGTCGACCGGATCGGCGAACTGGTCCTGGCGCTCGAGACCGGCGAGGCATTGGCCAGCGAGGATGACGAGCAGCTGGTCGCCGCGCTCGCCCAGCGATCGACGGAGCCCGCTGCAAGCGCCGATGCGCGGGTCCAGACGGGGGATCCCGAGCGGCGGCAGGCAATGCGCACGATCCGCCTGTCGGTCGATCTGCTGGACCGGATGATGAGCGGTGTGTCCGATGCCGTCCTCGCGCGCAATGAATTGTCGCGGCGCCTTCGTGACCTGCCGCGCGATGTCGGCGTCGAGGCGGCGTTCGAGCGGATGTCAGGCTGCATCGCCGAGATTCGGGATGCGATCACCAAAACCCGCATGCAGCGCATCGACAGTCTGTTCGCTGCCTTGCCGCGCATGGTTCGCGACCTCGCGACCGAACTCGACAAGCAGGTGCGGCTTGAACTGGACGGAGGCGACGTCGAGCTGGATCGCGAGATGATCGAGATGATCCGCGATCCGCTGACCCACATCATCCGCAACGCGATCGATCATGGTCTGGAGCCGGCCGACCAACGCATCGCCGCCGGCAAGCCGCCCGAGGGCCGTATCGCCATCTCGGCTCGTCAGTCGGGCAACCAAATCCTGATCGAAGTCATGGATGACGGAAAAGGCATCGACGTGGCGGCGCTCGTCCGCAGGGCGGTGGCGGCCGAGATCCTTGAGGCCGCCGGGGCCGACGCGTTGACGGCGGCACAGCGGCTCGATCTTGTCTTCGCGCCAGGCCTGTCGACTGCCGGTGCCGTCACCGCCATCTCCGGCCGCGGTGTCGGGATGGACGTCGTGCGCGCCAACGTCGAGCGGATCGGCGGCCTGGTCGACATCGATTCGCGGCCAGGGCTGGGCGTCCGCCTTTCCATCCGGGTTCCTCTCACACTAACTATCATTCCCGCCCTGACCATCACCGCCGGCGATCAGATCTTTGCGATACCACGCTCCGCGATCGATGAGATATTGCGTTTCGGTGGCGAGACGGTCCGGATCGACCGGCTCGGCGAGGCCGAGATCGCGACGGTCCGGGGCCGGCGTGTGCCGATGATTGATCTGCCGGCACTCCTCGGCCTGACGGCCGGCGATGATCCGCGGCAGCGCAGGCTGATCCTGCTCAAGCCCGCCGGCGGTGAGGTCTATGCGCTCGCCGTCGACGCGGTCCATGATCATGAGGAGCTCGTGGTGAAGCCGGCTTCGCCGTTCGTCATGGCGGCCGGGGTTTATGCCGGCACCACCCTGGCGGATGACGGCCGGCCGATTCTTGTGCTCGATCCTTCCGGTGTGGCCAAGGTCGCGCGGCTCCACGCAGTCGAGCAGGAGCCTGCATCGCTGCCTGAAGAGGAGCAGGCCGCCCGCGGCGCCGTCCCGACGCTGCTGTTCCGCGCGCTCGGCGGCGAGGCCCGCGCCATACCGGTCTCGCTTGTCGAGCGGATCGTCGATGTCGCTGCCAGCGATGTCCGGCGCAGCGGCGGCCGCCTTCGGGTCGCGATCGAGGATCGGATCGTGCCTCTTGCCGGCTGCGTCGAGCCACCCTCCGACGGCAATCTCAGAGTTCTTCGCCTCACCGACGGAGCAGCCGAGCTTGCCTACGCCTTTGCCGAGGTGATCGACATCCGCGCGCTCGAGCTTGCGCATCAGCCGGCGGCGGTCCCCGGGGAAATCGCCGGCGTCTTGCTGGTCGACGGTATCCAGATCGAGCTGCTCGACGCACATTGGCTGTTCGCGACCCAGGCCACCGGTGGCCGTTTCGGGCCTCAACCCGTTTGTGCGTTGCCCGAGGGCGATCCCTGGATCGAGACGATGCTCCGGCCGCTTATCGAGGGCCTAGGCTATCGCGTGGTCGCTGCGGCCGATGGAGTCGACGCCGACATCTTCATCGCCGCCGGGGATGACGTGACATCAGTGGAGGGCGCCGTCCTGAGGTTACGCACCTGCCCGGAGCCGGCGGGCGATGCTGACCACAGCATCTATCGTTATGACCGCGCCGCCTTGCTGACCGCGCTCGGCGCGGCGGGAGGACGCCGACGTGGCTGAATTGCTGCTCGTCATCCGCCTCGCCGGACGCCGCATCGCGTTGCCGGCGAGCGAGGTCGAAGGGGTGGTCGAACTGGAGACCCTGACTCCGGCCCCCGGCGCCGCGCCCCATGTGGCCGGGCTCGCCTCGTTGCGAAGCCGGGTGCTGACAGTGATCGACGGACTGGCTGCTTTGGGTCTCGGCGCCGCAGCGACGGAGAGCCTTGCCAGCGCAATCGTCATTCCGTCGGACGGCCACCCTTATGCCCTGCTTGTCGATGGCGTCGAGGATGTCGTGGAGACGAACGCGCCGCGCGCTGCGATCGCGGCGCCGGTCGGTGACGGATGGGACCGGGTGGCGCTGGGTATGATCGAGGCCGACGGCGAGCTTCTGCTGCTTGCCGACCCGCATGCGCTGATCGCCGGAACCCTCGCCCAGGCGGCCTGAGGGCCGGTTCGGGAAAGCCGCGCTAAGCGTTTAAAGTTACGCTTACTTCCTGTCGTTATGGATGGCGCCGACAAACGGAGCACGTGCGCATGAGAAGCTGCCTGGTAGTCGACGACAGCAAGGTGATCCGCAAGGTTGCCCGGCATATCCTTGAAACGCTCGACTTCAGTGTCGACGAGGCGGAGGACGGCCGCGAGGCCCTGCGCCGCTGCGACGCCAGTATGCCGGACGTCATTCTGCTCGACTGGAATATGCCGGTCATGGGCGGCATGGACTTTCTGCGGACGCTGCGCCAGTCCGAGCATATCAACCAACCCAAGGTCGTCTTCTGCACCACGGAAAACGATCTCTCGCATATTCGTGCCGCGATGGAGGCAGGCGCGGACGAATATGTCATGAAACCGTTCGACCGAGAGACGCTCCACGCTAAATTGCAGATTGTCGGCCTCGCGTGACCGCGCTCGCCGCCACGTCGCGGCGTGGGCGGAATCTTGCTTCCGCACCACCGATCCGCCTGATGATCGTCGACGATTCGGCGGTCACCCGGGCAATCCTGTCCCGTATTCTTTCGGATGACCCGGATTTCGAGATCGTCGCCACGGCCGGGGATGCCCATGCAGCGCTCAATGCCCTGCGATCGACGCATGTCGATATTGTCCTTCTCGATGTCGCGCTGCCGGGGGCAAGCGGTCTGGAGGCGTTGCCCGACATCGTTGCCGCCGGGCGTGGCGCGCGCGTGCTGATCGTGTCGTCGATGGCAGAGGAGGGGGCCGAGGTGACGGTGCGCGCCCTCGCGCAGGGCGCGGCGGATGCATTGCCGAAACCGGCCGCGGCCGCTTTCGCCGGACGTTTCGCCGCGATGCTGACCGATCGCCTGCGGCGGATCGGACGCGCCGACCGGCTTCCGGGAGCTGGCGGCGGAGCGGGCGAAGCTCCGGTTCGTCTGCGTGAAATGCCTTCGGCCCCGTTGTGCTGCCTCGCGCTTGGCGCCTCAACCGGTGGCCTGCCCGCCTTGCTGGCCTTTCTGCGAGCGCTGCCTGAGCGGATCGGCGTGCCCATATTGGTCACTCAGCACTTGCCGGCGACCTTCATGGCTCATTTCGCAGGCCAGCTGGAAGCGGCCAGCGGCCGTTCGGCCCGCGTCGTCGGCGACGGCGACAAGGTCCTTGCGGAGGCGATCCATGTCGCTCCCGGCAATGCCCATCTCACGCTGGTTCGCGACGGGCTGGAGGTCACGGTCGCGCTCGACTGCCGCCGTGCCGCGTCCGGATGCCGCCCCTCGGTCGATCCCATGCTGACATCGGTTGCCACGGCCTATGGGGAGAACGGCCTGGCAGTTATCCTGAGCGGAATGGGCCGGGACGGGTTGCTCGGCGCCGGCCGGCTGGTCGAAGCCGGTGGCGCGGTCATCGTGCAGGATCGGGTTTCCGCTTCGGTCTGGGGCATGCCCGGCTCGGTCGCACGCGCCGGGCTCGCGGCTGCCATACTATCACCTGCGGATCTCGCCCGTCGGGTTGCAGCGAGGGCCTCGTCATGCAGGTGAGCGCATCGGCCCAGCGCATTCTTGCCAGCCTCCTGGAGGCTCGCACCGGCCAGCAATTGGCGACCAATCGCCGCTGGCGGGTCGATACCGCGCTTGCGGCGATCATGCGCGAGCGGGGCTTCAGAAGCGCCGACGAGCTCGTTGCCCGGCTCGCCTCCAATCAGGATCGCCAGCTCACCGACCAGGTGATCGAAGCGCTGCTCAACAATGAAACCTATTTCTTTCGCGACAAGCTGCCCTTCGATCTTTTGCTTGGCGGGCCCGTGCAGCGGCTTGCCGAGGCTCGCGCCGCCACCCGACGTCTTTCGATCTGGTGCGCCGGCTGCTCGACCGGGCAGGAGGCCTATTCGATCGCGATGTCCTTTGCCGAAAATCAGGCGCGCTGGCGCGGCTGGACGATCGAAATCGTCGGCACCGATCTTTCCCGTTCGGTGATCGAGCGCGCCCGCTCCGGCATTTATTCGCAGTTCGAGGTCCAGCGCGGCCTTCCGGTGATGCAGATGCTGCGCTGGTTCCAGGAGGAAAGCGCGCAACAGTGGCGAATCGCCGATCAGCTTCGCGATGCCGTACGCTTCGACACCGGCAACCTGATCGGGGCGCCGCCCTCGCCGGGGCGCTTCGACATCATATTGTGCCGCAACGTCCTGCTATATTTCGCGCCGGACATGCGGCGGCTGGCGTTCAACCGCTTCGCCGGCGCGGTGGCGACAGACGGGACACTCATGCTCGGTGCCGGCGAAACGGTGCTCGGCCAGACCGACCGGTTCGTTTCCGATCCCGATTGCCGGGGGCTCTATCGGCTGGCCCAACCCGTCGCGTCAGCTGCCCGAGTCGCCTGACAGCTTGGCGATTCCCGCGGGCCGCCGGAACGTCTATGGTGGCTGGGTGGAAGATGAGATCATCGACGCGCCGTCACCCAATTTCGACGACCGCACCCAGCCGGTCTCGATGATCGTCCTCCATTATACGGGGATGCAGGATGGCCCGCTGGCCATCGCCCGCCTGCGCGACCCCGAGTCGCGCGTGTCCAGCCATTATGTCGTTGCCGAGGACGGCCAGACGCTGCGCCTGGTGGCAGAGGACAAGCGGGCCTGGCATGCCGGTCAGTCTTACTGGCGCGGCCAGCATGCCGTGAACGGCATCAGCATTGGCATCGAGATCATCAATCCAGGCCATGAGTTCGGCTATCGTCCGTTTCCGCCGGAGCAGATGGACTCGGTCGTCCGGCTGGTGGCGGGGATCATGCGCCGCTATCCGATCGCGCCGTCAAACGTCGTCGGCCATTCGGATGTCGCGCCGGCGCGCAAGCAGGATCCCGGTGAATTGTTCGACTGGGCGCTGCTCGCGCGGCACCGGCTGGCGATCGCGCGGCCGACTGAGGGATTGGTCGATCCGCGCTGGACCGATGGTGGTTTTCTGCTGGCGCTGGAGCGTTACGGCTATGACGTGCGCGATCCTCTTGCCGCGACCGTGGCCTTCCAGCGCCGATTTCGACCCGAATTGCTCGACGGCACGATAGACGGCGAGAGCCGGGCGATCCTGTTGCGCTTGCTCTTGGACCGCGAAAGCGGACTTGCTACATAGACGTTGCCAGAGGGTCGGGCGGCCGCGGCCTGTGTAAGCAGGGCGAGGAAAGTCCGGGCTTCATGGAACGACGGCGCCGGGTAACGCCCGGCGGAGGCGACTCCAGGGAAAGTGCCACAGAAAACAGTCCGCCGTGCTTCGGCGCGGTCAGGTCGAAAGGGTGGGGTAAGAGCCCACCGCGCCGCCGGTAACGGGGGCGGCATGGCAAACCCCGCCGGAAGCAAGACCGAATAGGGGCGGCATATGGGCTTCGTTCCGGCCCCGTCGCCCGGGTTGGTTGCTTGAGGGGCGGAGCGATCCGTCTCCTAGAGGAATGGCCGCACAATCCGCTTATGCTTCGGCGAGGCGGAGGGACAGAACCCGGCTTACAGACCCTCTGGCATATATTCCGGGCTGGTTCAGACGAGCCCCGCTCAGTATCCGGGTGACGATGGCAAAGGCGACGCGTTCGAACGATTGGGGATTTCCGCGCTGGCGAGGCTATGGCAGCGCGCGCGACGCGGAGCCCGTGCGCCTGTGCGACCGGCATGGTTGCGGCGAACCCGGTGACCGGCCCGCCCCCAAATCACCCAATAGCGGGGACCGCTGGTGGTTCTGCGCCGAGCATGCCGCCGAGTATAACCGTAACTGGAACTACTTCGAAGGGCTGACCGCCGAAGAGGCGACCGTCCGCGAACGGCGGGAACGGCAGGGCGCCGACGCGTTCGCCAGCGCCTCCCATTATGGCTGGGGCGGGCCGGGCGACGGCAGCCGCAGCCGGGACGAGATGCGGGCACTCGATGTTCTGGAGCTGGAGGCGGACGCCGATTTCGATGCAGTGCGCACTGCCTATCGCCGACTGGCCAAAGCGAATCATCCGGACCTCAAGCCTGGGGACGCCGAAGCGGCAACGCGCTTTCAGGCCGTCCAGGCGGCCTATGACGTGCTGCGCTTGGCGGAGGAGCGGCGCCCGTCGTCCTGACGCTCAGCCTGTCGTCACGAACGTGCCCGTCACATGGGCGACAGGATCGTCGGGATCGCCATGATGGGCAACGCCGCGGACGAAACCGACGCGCTTGGTGAGTCCATAGCATTCGCCTCGCCCGACGATCGCCTCGCCCGGCGTGGCGGGCTTCAGATAGTCGACACGCAAGTCCATCGTCGCCTGATGGCGAAAGGTGCCCAACTTCACCCAGATGGCGAGGCTGGTCGCCATGTCCATCAGGCTGATGATCGGGCCGGACGCGATGATCCCGCTGGCCTGCACGCCCACCAGCTCCGGGCGATAGGGCAAGGTCAGCTCTACCCAGTCGTCACCGTGCGCGCGATAGGCGATACCGAGCGCGCCGCCATGACCGACCTTCTCGACATAGGACATGAAGCGCTCGGGATCGAAGGCCGCGTCCTGCCGCGGATC
>JBFWUJ010000083.1:0-7033 GCA_050247295.1 Sphingomonas sp.
GTCTCGCGATTGTAGCGGCGGCCCTGGCATTGCTCGCACGTCACATAGACGTCGGGCAGGAAGTGCATCTCGATCTTGATCAGCCCATCGCCCTTGCACGCCTCGCAGCGGCCGCCCTTGACGTTGAAGCTGAAGCGGCCGGGCTTGTAGCCGCGCGCCTGACTCTCGGGGAGGCCGGCGAACCAATCGCGGATGTTGGTGAAGGCGCCGGTATAGGTGGCCGGATTGGAGCGCGGGGTGCGGCCGATCGGCGATTGATCGATGTCGATCACCTTGTCGAGATATCGGAGGCCGTCGATCCTGTCATAGCGGCCGGCCTGCAGGCGGGCGCCGTTCAGGTGGCGGGCGGCGGCGGCGTAGAGGGTATCGATCGTGAAGCTCGACTTGCCGGAGCCGGAGACGCCGGTGATGCAACAAAAGGTGCCGAGCGGGATGGCGGCGGTGACGCCCTTGAGGTTGTTGGCGGCGGCGCCGGTGAGAGTGAGCTTCTTGCCGGTGCCCTTGCGGCGCTGGGCGGGGACCGGGACGGCGCGGCGGCCGGCGAGATAATCCGCGGTCAGGCTGTCCTCGCACTTGACGATCTCGTCATAGGGACCGTGGCAGACGATCTCGCCGCCATGGACGCCGGCGCCGGGGCCCATGTCGATGACATAATCGGCCTGCCGGATGCTGTCCTCGTCATGCTCGACGACGATCACGGTGTTGCCCAGATCGCGCAGCCGGCGCAGCGTGACGAGAAGCCGGTCATTGTCGCGCTGGTGGAGGCCGATCGACGGCTCGTCGAGGACATAGAGGACGCCGGAAAGGCCGGAGCCGATCTGGCTGGCGAGGCGGATGCGCTGCGATTCGCCGCCCGAGAGGGTGCCGCTGGTCCGGTCGAGATCGAGATAATCGAGGCCGACATTGTTGAGGAAACCGAGCCGCTCGTTGATCTCCTTCAGGATCGCGCGGGCGATCTCCCTCTGGGTCGGGGTGAGCTTCTCCTCGAGGCCCGAGAACCAGGCGAGCGCGTGGCGGACCGAGCGGGCGGTCGCCTGGCTGATATGCTCGCCGGCGATCTTCACCGCCAGCGGCTCCGGGCGCAGGCGGGCACCCAGGCAGACCTCACAGGGCTGCGGCGTCTGGTAGCGGGCCAGCTCCTCGCGCATCCAGGCGGATTCGGTCTGCAGCAGGCGGCGGTTGAGATTGCCGACCACGCCGTCGAACGGCTTTTCGACCTCATAGGACTTGCGGCCGTCGACGAAGCGGAGCGTGACCTTGCGGCCCTTCGAGCCATTGAGGATGAGGTCGTGGACCGCCTCGGGCAGGTCCTTCCACGGCGTTTCGAGGCTGAAATCGAATTCGCGCGCGAGGCTGCCCAGCACCTGCATGTAATAAGGGCTGGGCGGGTTGGAGCGGGCCCAGGGGACGATGGCGCCCTTCCTGATGCTGAGATTCTCATTGGGGACGATGAGGTCCGGATCGAACAATTGCTTCTCGCCGAGGCCGTCGCAGCCGGGGCAGGCGCCCTGCGGCGCGTTGAAGCTGAACAGCCTGGGCTCGATCTCGGCGATGGTGAAGCCGGAGACCGGGCAGGCGAATTTCTCCGAAAAGGTGATCCGGCCTTCGGGGGCGTTGTCCTGCAGCACGCCATCCTCGGCCGCCGGCGCGCCTGGCGCGGCCGCGGGAGGATCGGCCGGATCGAGATAGACGAGGCCCTCGGCCAGCTTGAGCGCCGTCTCGAGGCTGTCCGCGAGCCGGGTCTCGATGCCTTCGCGGACCACCAGCCGATCGACCACCACCTCGATGTCGTGCTTGTATTTCTTGTCGAGCGCCGGGGCGTCCTCGATGGCGTGGAACCGGCCGTCGATGCGGACCCGGGTGAAGCCGGCCTTCTGCCATTCGGCCAGCTCTTTCCGGTACTCGCCCTTGCGGCCGCGCACGACCGGGGCGAGCAGATAGAGGCGCGTGCCTTCGGGCAGCGCCATCACCCGGTCGACCATCTGGCTCACCGTCTGGGCGCTGATCGGCAGGCCGGTGGCGGGGCTGTAGGGGACGCCGACCCGGGCCCAGAGCAGCCGCATATAATCGTAGATCTCGGTCACCGTGGCGACGGTGGAGCGCGGGTTGCGGCTGGTCGTCTTCTGCTCGATCGAGATCGCCGGCGAGAGCCCGTCGATATGATCGACATCGGGCTTCTGCATCATCTCGAGGAACTGCCGCGCATAGGCGCTTAGGGACTCGACATAGCGGCGCTGCCCCTCGGCATAGATGGTGTCGAAGGCGAGGCTGGACTTGCCGGAGCCGGACAGGCCGGTGATCACCGTCAGCGTCTCGCGCGGGATATCGATGTCGATATCCTTCAGATTGTGCTCGCGCGCGCCGCGGACGCTCAAATGGGTCAGCATAAGGCGCTGTCTCGACATAAGGGGGTCAGCATCGGGCCATTCGTTCCAGATTTGTTCCAAGGCTTAATGAAGGCGGCGCAACGGGTCAACGCGCGCCGGACCGAAATGGCGCGCAGCCCGCCGCTGTTCAAGCCGTCGTCGCTCCCGGCGCGGAACCGGCCGGCGCATCGCGGGTTCTTGCGCCATGGCGTTCCTTCTTCATCGCCGGTGCGACGCCGCCGAGGCGCAGGGGCTGATCCTCTCGCAGACCGAGGCGGCGGTGCAGGCCGCGCTGGCGCGGAGCCCGCTGCTTCGTCACCTGCGCGGCGGGAACGGGCAATGACGCGGGGCGGCATGCGGGCGCTGGCCTTCGGAAGCGCGACCTTCTTCGCGGTGCTGACGCTCGGCGTCGCCGCGACTCCCGGCCAACGGGCGGAAGCGGAAGCGCCGCCGGCCGCGCCGGCGGCGGCGTTCGCCAGGATCGGCGACATGAACGAGAAGGCGGCGGAAATCGACGCCGCCCGCCGCCGCGCCGGGCACGCGCTCTAGGGCGGCCCATTCTCCCTCCAATTCGGTAGCGATTGCGGAGTCATCTCCCCGCGCCAGCGTCGCGCCGCAATGGCATGATCGGGCCGTCAACAGGGGGAGGGGATGATGCGGCCGAGATCGCTGATCCTGCTTGCGGCGACCAGTCTGCTCGGGGGCTGCTACAGCTTCTACGGGCCCGCGCCGGTGCTCGATTCCCGGGGCGTCGTCGCCGATGACGCCCATCGCCCGCGCGGCGGCATTCCCTATGAACGGTTTCGCCTCGCCGCGATGCGGGCATCCGGCTGCGAACCGATCGAAGGGCCCACGGACCAGGCCCTGCGCTGCCCGCCGGTCCCGGGCCCCGACCAGCAGGCCGTCCTGCAGCATTATATGCGGACCGGCTTCGCCCTGATCCTGGCCGAATGCGTGCATTACCTGGATCACATGAGCCGCAACCAGGCCCGGGCCAATATCATGCGCGATTCGATCACCCCGCTCACCACCTTGATCAACGGCATCGTGGCGCTGCGCGGCGACACGTCCGGCGGCATTCCCGAACTCGCGCTGGCGACCGCCACCGCCCGTTCGACGCTCGATATCTTCGACCAGCGCTTCCTGTTCGGGGCCAACAATATCGATGCCGTGCGGCAGATGGTGCTGCGGACGCTCGGCGCGCACGGCCAGGCCGCGCTGGCGATGCCGAACCTCAATTTCGAGATCGCTTCGGGCCAGATCCTGCGCAACCAGGAAATCTGCACGCCGTCGCGCATCCTGACCCTGACCCGTGAATCGATCCAGAATGCGGTGCCGGCGCCCGACAACGCTGCCGCCACCGCCGGCAAGCCGGGCGGGATCACGGCGGGGCAGAATATCTCCACCACATCGGTCAGCGTCCCGCCGCGCTGAGCGGCGGCGCGGCGGCCGCCAACTGCCGTCTTTCCCGATGCCGCGCGCACCCTTAGGATGGTGGGACACGGGGAGCGTTGATGATCCGAGCAGCCCATGCCTGCCTTGCCGCCGTCCTGACCTGTTCGACGGCGCTCGCGCAGACCCCGGGCACCGACGATGCCGGGAACCGGATCACGCCGCTGTCCGCGATCGCGCCGGTGTCCGACGAGCAGGCCCGGACCCGCAGCGCGATCCACTGCAACGCCGGGCGCGACCTGTGCCTGCAGGCGTGGCGGGAGGGAGAGAGCGGGCCCTGGTTCCTCGATGTCCACCAGCGGCTTCCTGCCGGCGCCGATGTCGCGCCGGCCAGCCGAATCGCGCTGCCGCCCGGCGACGATCCGGATCGCGAGACGCACACGATCTGGCCGCATGTCATCGTGGAATCGTCAGGCGCGCTGCTGTTCGGTGTCGAGCGCTATCGGACCGCCGGCTTTTCCGGCGGCGGCGGCAGCATGACGCATCTGACGCTGCTTCGGCGGCCGGCGGCGGCGGCGGCAGCGGCGGAGGTCCTGACCGTCCAGACCGGCTACACCGCGATGATCCGCGCCTGCTTCACGCCGGACGAATATCGGAACCGCGGCGCGTGCCATGACGAATATGAACTTACCGGCATCGTCGGGCTGTCGCCGACCGCCGCGTCCGATCGGCCGCGGCTCACGCTGGCGACGACGGCGCGCAGCTATCCGCGCGGGGCCCGCGACGACGGCAATGACAGCCGCCGCTACCGCCGCGCCGACCTGGTCTGGGAACCCGATCCATCCTGCAGCTATCGCCGCACCTTCGCGTTCGACATGGCAAGCGGACGCTATCTGCCGGACCAGCCCTTGCCCGACTGCGACACCTATACGCTGTCCTGAGCCGGGGGGGGGCTGTTTCCCCCGCCCGCGCCGATCGCTCATTCTCCCGGCCGGTAGGTGCGGGCGGTGTGGGCGGCGAGCTCGTCGGGATGGAAATAGACCGGCCGCAGATCGCCGGCGGCGTAGCGCCGGGCCTGATCGTTGAAATGGGGCGAGGCGGGATCGCCGCTTTCGCCGCCGGCGCTGACCGCCCAGGCGCGGACGCGCGGACCGAATTCGACGATGGCGACGAAACTGTTGCCGCTCGTCCCGTACCAGCGGCGGGTGCCGGGATAGGCGCGGGCGCCGAACGATGCGAGGCTGCCCCAGCGGGCCGAGGCGAAGGGGACGGGGATGCTCGGGCGGCTATCGTCGAAGCGCTGCCGGATGGCGCCGTCATTGCGCTGGAAGCGGTTCACTTCCCCCCAGCGCACCCGCCAGCTTCCCCATTCGCGCTGAAGCCGGGCGACCGCGCGGTCCAGCGCGTCCAGCCGCTCGACCGGCGGGAGCGCGGCGATCGCCACCCACATATTCTGGTGCGGTTCGCGCCGCGCCTCGGCGAGCGTCCACAATTCCATCGCCCAGAAATTGGCGAGCGTGGTCGCCTCCGAATCGGCAGCCCAGCGCCGGTCCCAGCGGGAGAGCATGGCGACGGGATCGCGCAGCCGCCCGCGGCGCGGCTCGTGCGGACCCAGGCCAGCCCAGGCACGGTCCAGCTGCGGGATCAGGCTTTCGAACAGCGGCATGTGCGGATCGTAGGCGATCCGGCGCAGCGCCTCCGGAGTCAGTTGGCGGGCATCGCGCAGCAGGGCGATGGCGTGATCGCCGCGCGGATTGTCGCCGGCATTGTCCATGAAGCGCGGGAAATCGGCGGCGCGAGGACTGTCCGGACCGGCGGCGCGCCACGGAGAATCGTTGGCGTTGTAGAGCCATCCGGTGCCGGGGTCGCGGACCGTCGGCAGCCGGTCGAGCGGGGTGAGGCCGCGCCAGCCGGTCGCCGGATCGCTGCCGTCGACGACGCCGCGATAGTCGAAGCGATCGTCGCGCGCCGGCACGAATTGCGGATGGAGATAGGCGATCCGCCCGTCCGCATCGGCATAGATCGTGTCATTCGAGGAATTGGCCTGCAGCGCGGCGACGCGCAGGTAATCGGCAAGATTGCGGGCGCGGGTCCGGAGCCAGCTCTGCTGCAGCGCCGCGACCGGACGGTGCATCATCGCGAAGGCGATCCAGCGGCCGCCTTCGGCGCGGACGATCGGACCGTGATGGGTGGCGTAGGTGGTGAAGCGGCGGACCGCGAGGCTGCCGTCGGCCTGGCGGACCCGCAGCGTTACCGGCAGCACCCGCAGCGGCCGCCGCCCGTTGCCATGGCGATACGAGGGAGGGCCGCGGCCGCGGACGATCTCGACCGCGAATTCGTCCACCGCATCGACGCCGCTCGACGTGTGCATCCAGCCGACCCGCTCGTTGAAGCCCTGGTAGATGAAGAACTGGCCCCAGGTGGCGGCGCCATAAGCGTTGAGGCCCTCGTCGCTCGTCATCTGCAATTCGGCGCGGAAGAAGAAGCTGGTGTGCGGATTGATGAGCAGCAGGGCGCGGCCATCGCGGGTCAGCCGCGGGGCGATGGCGATGCCGTTCGAGCCGCGCGGCTCGCCGTCATGCGGGCGGGCGGCGACGCGGGCGGGATCGCCGCCGTAGAAGGCGGCGAGCTGGCCGAGATCGGCCCGCTCGATGTCGCCGCCGATACTGCCCTCGGTGAAGGAGAGCGCCATCCACGGCTCGAAGCGGGCGAGCGCGCGGGGGCGGACGTCGGGATGGGTGGCGAGGTAGTAATTGAGGCCGGCGGCCCAGCCATCCATCAGCCGCCTGAGCCAGGCGGGCGAACGGCGATAGTCGGCCTGCAGCCGGGCCGGGTCCATCCACAGCCGCTGGCGCAGATCCTGCCACAGGGCGCTTTCGCCTTCCGCCTCGGCGAGCCGGCCGAGGGCGGTCAGCAGGTTGGTCTCGACCCGGTTGAAGTCGTCTTCGGCCTGGGCGTAGATCGCGCCGAACACCGCATCGGCATCGGACCGGCCGCGGACATGGGCGATTCCCCAATCGTCGCGGACGATCGTGACTCGCTGCGCCTGCGCGCGCCATTGCGCCAGCCCGGCCGGGGCCTGCGCCGAGGCGGGCGCGGTGACGAGCAGTGCAAGCAAGGCGAGGATGATGGTGCCCAGGGGCGGAATCGAACCACCGACACCGTGATTTTCAGTCACGTGCTCTACCAACTGAGCTACCTGGGCATTCGGCGAGGCCGAAGGGAAAGCGGCCTATAGAGAAGGGTCGCGGCCGCTGTCCAGCCCGTCCGCCGCC
>JBFWUJ010000084.1:0-6717 GCA_050247295.1 Sphingomonas sp.
TGGTGCGCGCGATGTCGGAGGGCGGGACCACAAGGTAGAGCGTCGACGGCCGCACGCCGCCGACGATGTCGGTGATGCGCCAGTCGCAGCGGCGCGTGACGGCCGCCACGACGGGGTCGCGGTAGAGTCCGAGGAAGGACATGGCGGTCGACAACACGCCCGAGCGCTCGTTGTCGGATTTGTTCAGCAGTTCTCGGGCGGCGGAGGCTATGACCGGATGTGGTCCGGCCGCACCGAGATGGGCGGTCTTCATCATGGCGGCAAGCGTCGACTCGATGGGTCGCTTCGGATCGGACAGGAAGGAGGCTACGCCGGCGAGCGTCTTGTCGGCTTCGGCATAGAGGACGTGCAGGATGGCGCCGACGAGGAGCGCGTGACTGGTCTTCTCCCAATGATTCCGCTTTTCCAGCGACCCCTCGGGATCGACCAGGATGTCGGCGATGTTCTGAACGTCGCGAACTTCCCATTCACCGCGACGGACCTCGAGCAGTGGATTGTAGGCGGCCGACTTCACGTTGGTTGGGTCAAAGAGCAGCACCCGGCCGTGACGCGCGCGGAAGCCGGCGGTGAGTTGCCAGTTCTCACCCTTGATGTCGTGGACGATGGCGGAGCCTGGCCAGGTCAGCAGTGACGGCACGACGAGACCGACGCCCTTGCCGGAACGCGTCGGCGCGAAGCAGAGCACATGCTCGGGTCCGTCGTGACGGAGATAGGTGTGATCGAGCTTGCCGAGTACAACGCCGTCGGGTCCGAGCAGCCCGGCGGATTTCACCTCAGCGGGCCGTGCCCAGCGCGCGGAACCGTAGGTCTCGACGTTCTTGGCCTCGCGGGCTCGCCAGACCGACATGCCGATCGCGACCGCGATCGCGATGAAGCCGCCGGATGCTGCGATGTAGGCGCCCTCGACGAAGATCGGCGGCGCGTAGGCATCGTAGAAGTACCACCACCAAAAGAAGGCGGGCGGATAGTAGATGGGCCAGCCGAACAGCTCGAACCACGGCCGGCCGAGCTGTGGTTGGAAGCCGAGCTGCCAAGCCGTCCACTGCGTCGCGGTCCAGGTCGTCGTGAGCACGATCAGGAAGACGACCAGGATCTGGCCCCAGAGAATCTTAGTGGCGGACATTGCGGGGTCCTTTCTTCGTAAAGCGTGGTGGTCACAGGCCGAGCCCCCGCTTGCGGCCGAAGCTCCAGTCGATGCCGCCGTCGCTGCGCGCGAGGCCGGAGACATGGCGGCCGAGCTGCTTTTCGAGTGAGGGGGACCAGGGCACGAGCTGGAAGCCGAGGCCGTCGTCGATCATCGCGAACCGGCCGGAGGCGAGCGCGAAGCGCTGGCGGTAGGTGCCGGAGACATATTCGCCGGTCGAAGCGCGCGTCAGCGGCCGTCCGCTCTCCGACGCCAGTTTTTCGCCGAGCGCGTCCAGCTCACGGCGGCGCAGGGTCTCGATCAGATTGCGGCTGAAGCTGACCCCGCGGCCCTGACGCTCGGCGAGGCCTTGCCCAATCAGATGCTCGGCGCGGCGGTCCAGAGCCTCGCGCACCTCCGCGCCGAAGCCGCCGCCACCGAGAGCGACCGGCTCGCGGGCAATGGCCTGACGGTCGAGCCAGGTGGCGCCGGTCGCCGTGATCTGCCGCTCGATCGAGAGGTCCGAGCGGACCGCCAGCGCCACGCGCCGCCGGCCCTGGGCGTCGTCGAACTTGCGCAGTTCGACGATAGAGCCCGGCGTGCCATCGCCGGCAGCATCGAGATCGGGCAGCTTGATGTGGTGGGTGCGCCCGTCTGCGCCATCGACCACGGCATAGGCCGTGCCCTTCAGTTCGTCGTCGAGACCACGGGCCACCAACCGGCCGACGACGGGATCGTCCAGGCTCTCGCCAGCCAGCACATAATTGGCCGCGCCACGCTCAATGCCCCGCTCTGCCAGCCCGCGATGGATGCGCTTGATGATGTCGCCGCGTTCGCCGAGCTGGCGCAGCGTCGTCTCGGCGTTCTCGGACAGAATCCACTGGCCGGGACCGACCTGGTCGGCAAGCCCGAGCGATTCGAGCTTGCGGAGGCGTCCGACCTTGAGCGCATGGAACTCGTCGGGTTGGCGGTCGGGATGCGGCGCGAGGCCGATGACGCCGGTACGGGTGCTATCGCGCGCGAGTTGCCGGTCGAGGTTGGTCCAGCGCTCCGTGGCGATCTGGCGTTCGAGCGTGCGGCGGATTTCCTGATCGGTGCGGGGGCCGAGCTCCTGTGTGATCAGATCGCGCGCCCGATCGCGCATTCCTTCCTTGATGTAGTCGCGCGAGATGACGAGGTTCTCGCCATCCTCGCGCACGCCGCGCACGATCAGGTGGACGTGTGGATGCTCGGTGTTCCAGTGATCGGCGCCGACCCAATCGAGCTTGGTGCCGAGGTCTTTTTCCATTTGCCCGACGAGATCGCGGGCGAAGGTCTTGAGGTCGGACATTTCCACGGCGTCGTCGGGCGAGACGATGAACCGGAAATGATGTCGGTCATCCTCGCACCGCTCCGCGAATGCTTGTCGATCGGCATCGTCCGTGCCGGGGCCGAACAGCCGGGCCTTCTCTCCGTCCCGGGTGACGCCCTCGCGGCGCAGATAGCTGAGGTGGGTCGCGAGCGGCGCGGCGCGTCCGCCGTGGCGGACGACACGCGCCTTGACGACAGCGCCGCGCGAGCGGGAGGTGATGAGCCGGTTGGCCTGCACCGATGCGCGCTGGCCCCGGCCAAACCGGGAACGGTGGTTCGGCCCGATCGCCCCTTTGCGGGAGATCGTTCCGCCGGCGCGCTGGGCCGCCGCCAGCGCCTGCGCGATGAAGGGCCTGGCGCGCTGCGCGCTGGGCGAACGGATGCGGCCTGGCCGGATGCGGAAATCGTCCTCGCCGCTCATGGCCGCGATCCCGCACATCGCGCAACGGCACTGATTTTCTTCTGAAATTGCCGAAGCCGCAGGCTGCGCCGATCAGGCGCACCTCGCGAATTCGCCTCGTAAGTCCCTGAAAAAACACGACCGAACCGACGCGCACATCGCGCCCCTTTATCCTGCCATCGTGCGGTCGTGTTACCTCGCTCCCCCCTCGGCGCCCGCCATGATGCGCCGGGGCACGCCAGACTGCGATGCGGTCGAGGCACCGTCATCGCGGACCTCCAGCATCTGGTCGCACGACAAACAGGCCGGAGGACTGCGGCGTGATCGCGGAAACCTCGCGCAGCGGAGCCGCCGCCGGAGCGCCTTCAGAACGGCCCCCGGTCTGCACCCGATCAGCAGAGGTCGTGCCGTCGGCGTGCGCGATGAACAGCGGCGCGCGCGTCCACGCCAGCGCATCGGCGGTCGCGACAGTGACGGTTCCGGCGATCTCGCCGCCGCCGACAAGAGGTGCGAGGGCCGCGACATAGGCCCGCGTTTCCGCCGGTAACGCACGGCCGTCCGCAAGATATTCGTCGTAGCGACCGGGACCGGCGTTGTAGGCCGCGAGGAAGCCGGGCGAGCCGTAACGGTCGTGCATTTCGCGCAGGTAGGCCGCGCCTGCCAGGATGTTGTCGCGCGGGTCATAGGGGTCGTTACCGAGACGATGGCGGATGCGCAGCGCCGCCCAGGTATCGGGCATGATCTGCATGAGCCCCATCGCACCCGCTCGGGAGATCGCGCGCACGTCACCCGCGCTTTCGGCGCGCATGACGGCGCGAATCCAGGCCGCCGGAACGCCGAAGCGCTGCGAGGCCTCGGCAACATAGGCGGCGATCGGATCGGCAGGATCGGTTCGCTCGACCGGCGCGCTCTGAGCCAGAGTGGCGGCGGGCAATCCTGCGTCGAAAAGCAGACCGGAAAGGAGAAGGATGGCGAGATTCCGGGCGGCATGCGTCCGCCCGGAATCCACGAAGCGCCTGTGCGTTGGGTGAAGCGCCCGCATGGCCTCAGTCCCGCTCGCCGCGCTTCGGCGGACGGTTCCAGTGGAGGCCCCAGGTCGTCTTGTCGTCGCCGGATTGGAACAGATTGGCGCGCACTGGCTGCGCGAAGACGGGATCGTCGAGGAGCAGCGAGACGTACTCGCCAGCCTTCTCGCCGGTCCGCTTCCAGCCGGCGCCGACCTCGGGGCCATCTTCGTCGCCGAGATGGACGCGGTAGTCCGGCGCGTTCTCGGCATCGGAAGGTTCGGCCGGAAAGAGAGAAAGCGCAGCGTCGAGGGTGAGCGTGCGGACGTGGCCGGAATAGCCGGACTTCGTGCGGGTGAACTGACCGATCTGTGGCATGGGAAGGTTCCTTCTGCTGCTTGTGAGGGAGAGGTTCGGCGCGCCCCTCAACGTGTTTGGGCGCGCCATTCGAAGTGGCCGCTGTCGTCTTCGTCGGTCCACACCGGCATCGCGCGGCCAATGATCGAGCTGGTGGGAATGGGACCGAAGTAGCGGCCGTCGAGGCTGTCGCGGACGGACCAGTTCATGAGGAAGATCTCGCCGTCCGCGATGCGCCGGCAGCCCTGCCAGACCGGCAGATCGCGGCCGAGGCGGTCACGCCGCAGAGCCTCTCCCATCGTGATGCCATCGACGGAGATGCGTGCGCCGGTTCGGCAGACCTGCTGCCCCGGAAGGCCGGCAACGCGCTTCATCAATGGGACGCCACGCGGCAGGTAGCCGCGCTCGGCCAGGAACGTGGCGAGCGGTTCGGGAGCGGCCACGGCGACCAGGTCAGTCACTTCGAGACGCGGTGATCGGTCGACGGAATAGAGCCCGATCGGCGTGCTGGCCGAGGCGTTCCAAATCAGCTTCGGCGCAATGTGGATGAACGACAGGCCGCCGATCAGCATCACGGCGAAATACGTCGTCATGACGTAGCCGAAGCGGGTCATGGCTCGGCGCTCCGGCGCTTCAGGAATGCCAGATGCTGCTCGAACGTGTAGGCACGAGGCTCGTGGCCTGCCGTCAGGCGGTTGTGGATGTGCCGCCAATGATCGGGCGAGACCGCTGCCGGATCGATGTTGCGCGCTTCGATGGCGTCGATGAGTTGGAGTACGCGCTCGACCTTCGGCCAGCCTTCGAGCTTGAGCAGGATGTCGCCGCCAGGGCGCACGAACGGCAACGTCTGATAGGGTTGGCGCGGCGAGACGGCGCGCACGATGTCGATGCGCGAGATGACCGTGCCGAAGTCGTTGGAGGCCCAGCGGACGAACGCGAAGATGCTGCCCGGCTGGTAGGAGAGGACACGCCGGCGGCGATCCAGAATCTGCTCGCGAACGTGGTCTCCGAACCGGATCCAATATTCTATCTTCTTTTCAATCCAGGTCAGTTCGACATGGGTCATCTGGTCGGACGCGAGCGCGGACGGCGACGGGCCGCTGCGCACGCGCGAGGCCGCGGTGCCGGTCATGATGGGTCTCCTTCGGTCGGGGGGAATTCGCGTGCGAGCAGGTCGCGCAGCATGTCGGCGACCGTGACGCCGCGCCGGAATGCCGCGATCTTGATGCGCCCGCGCAATTCGGAGGTGACGTCGATGGTCAATCGTGCCGAGAACGCGGTGGTGTCCGGGTCGCGCGCAGGCGGCGCCGCTGACGACTTGATCCAGTGCTCAGCATCACCGGGCCGGGCAGCGAAGCCGCGTTTCTGAGACGGCCCGGTCATGGTCCGAGCCTCCCGACCTCGGCGCACAGCGCGGCGATCTCGCGCGCAGCCGGACTGTCGTCGTCGACCTCCGACACGAGGCGTCCGGACTGCGCCGTATCGGCGAAGGCGACGCGCTGGCCAATGGTGGATGCCAGCACCGGCGGGTCGTGATCGGCGAGCGTCTCGGCCGTTTCGCGGGCGATGACGGTTCGCGCGCCGCATCGGTTCAACACGAAGCGGGCCGCGAGCTGCGGACGATAGATGCGCGCCTCACCGAGCAGCGCCAGCATCTCGGCCGAGGCCCAGCCGTCGAATGGCGATGGCTGCACCGGGATCAGCACGAGATCGGCGGCAAGCAATGCGGAACGCATCAGCCCGGCGACGCGGGGCGGCCCGTCGATGACGATGTGATCGGCGTCGCGCGCCAGCTCCGGCGCTTCGCGGTGGAGCGTGTCACGCGCCAGGCCGACGACGCCGAACAGGCGCGGCAGGCGCTCGCGTGCCCTTTGTTGCGACCAGTCGAGCGCCGAGCCTTGCGGGTCGGCGTCGATCACGGTGACGCGCTGACCGCGTCTCGCCCATTCGCCGGCAAGGTGCAGGGCGAGCGTCGTCTTGCCGACACCGCCCTTCTGGTTGAGGAGCGCGACGATCATGACGCGCTCCTGGCCGCTGGCCGGCGGTTATCCGCAGGCAGGCACAACGCGGCGTCCGTTAGAAGAATTCCGTAGGAATTCTGGTTAGAGAAGTTACGGGCGTTGCAAGCTTTTGATTCGATGCGCGGAATCGTCGATTCCGGTCCCCGATAGCACGAGGATCGTGTCCCCGATGGCACGATAGGCGCGGTCCCTGATAGCACGAGGCAATTCACAGCTTATCCCCAGGACGAGTGTTGGAACGGCGGCGTCGCGGCGCGCCGAACGGCGCCGGATCGGTCGGGGCGAAGGAAAGGCGTTCGGGGCCGCTGGTCGGCTGCTCGATCGTCAGCCGGTAGCCGGGCAGCGCCTGGCGGCGGACGATGTCGCGCAGGTCGTAGGCGAAGTGCTTGAGCGGCGAGAGCGAGCCGGACTTGGCGTGGAGGTGGATGAAATCGAAGCTCCAGCCGAACTCCTGGCGGCCGC
>JBFWUJ010000085.1:0-6673 GCA_050247295.1 Sphingomonas sp.
GTCGACGACAGGCCAAGCGGCAGGCCAAGCGCCAGCGATGCGGCCCAGGTCGAGCCGGTGGCCAGCCAGACCAGGGCGGCGACGGCGAGTCCGCACAGCACCACCTGCAGCAGGCCGAAGCCGAAAATGTCGTGCCGCATCCGCCACAGTCGTGCTGGGTTCAGTTCCAGCCCGACGAGGAAGAGCAGCAGGATGATGCCGAGTTCGGCAACCGTGAGAATCCGCTCGGGGTCGCTGACCAGATGCAGGACATGCGGTCCCACCAGCGCCCCGGCGACGAGATAGCCGAGGGTGGCGCCCAGCCCGAACCGGCGGAACAGCAGCACGAAGACGAGCGCGAAGCCGAACAGCGGCACCCCGGCCGCGAGCAGCGACGCCGCTTCATGCGCCGCATGGTTCACTTGGCCGCCATCAGGTTCGCCGCCCGCGCCGCTTCCGCCACCGCTTCGAAAGGCAGCAGGATCGCGCCGTGCCGGGCCGGATAGTCCCGCGCCACCGCGAGCGCGTCCACTCCCGGCCAGTCGCCGGGATCGGCGCGCGCTCCGGCTAAATAGGCGGCGAGGGTGTCGCGCGCCCGATCCAGCTCGGCCATCGTCCGCCCGATCGCGTGACCGCCCATCAGCGCCGCCGCGGCCTGTCCCAATGCGCAGGCATTCACCTGCTGGCCCAGCGCGCCGATCCTGCCGTCTTCATCCAACGCCAGATCCACGATCACCCGACTGCCGCACAAAGGGGCGCGTCTCTCGACGCTGGCCTGCGGCGCGGCGAGCCGCCGCAGATGCGGAATCGCCGCCGCCAGCCGCAGGATATCGCGATTGTAGAGAGGACCGCTCACTCGACCCACTTAGTGCCGGTCAGGCCCGCCGCCAACTCGTGCCATCCGGGCCATCTTCCAGCACGATGCCATCCGCCGCCAGCACCTCCCTGATCCTGTCCGCTTCGGCGAAGTCGCGACGGGCCTTCGCCTCGGTTCGCGCCATGACCAGCCGGTCGATCCGGCCATCGCCGTCCCCCTTGAACCAGGTGTCCCTGTCCTGTTCCAGCAGGCCGAGCAGGTGGGCGCTGGCCTTCAGCGCCGCGCCGTCCCCGATCGCCGACAATCGCGACAAGGCCAGTGGCGTGTTGAGATCGTCGGCCAGCGCATCGATGACCCCGGCATCGGGCTCCCCCGGTACCGGCGCGGCGGCCCGGTAGAGCCGATCGAGAGTCGCCTTGCTTTGCGCCACCAGCGCGTCGGACCATTCGAGCGGCTGGCGATAGTGCGCCGACAACAGGGCCAGCCGAAGCGTCTCCCCATGGTGCCCGGCCGCCAGCAGCTCCGCCGGCGTCACGACATTGCCGAGGCTCTTCGACATCTTCTCGGTGCCGGCCATCGACAGGAAGCCGTTATGGACCCAGTAACGAGCGAGCGGCGCGCCTTCATGGGCGCAGCGGCTCTGCGCGATCTCGTTCTCGTGATGCGGGAATATGAGGTCCAGCCCGCCGCCATGAATGTCGATCGTCTCGCCCAGATGATCGGCGATCATCGCCGAACATTCGATATGCCAGCCGGGCCGGCCCCGGCCCCAGGGCGAATCCCAGCCGATCACGCCGTCGGCGGACGGCTTCCACAGCACGAAATCGGCCGGGTCCTTCTTGTAGGCGGCGACCTCGACGCGCGCCCCGGCGATCATCGCCTCGCGGTCGCGGCGACCGAGCGCGCCATAATCCGGGTCTCCCGGTACATGGAACAGTACATGGCCTTGCGCCGCATAGGCATGGCCGGTTTCGATCAGCCGCGCGATCATCGCGATCATCGCGTCGATATGATGGGTGGCGCGGGGCGCGATCGTCGGCGGCTGGACACCCAACGCGCCCATGTCCTCCAGATAGTGGCGCTCGTAACGCTCGGTGATCACCCCCGGCTCGACGCCTTCGGCGGCGGCGGCTTCGATGATCTTGTCATCCACATCGGTGACGTTGCGCGCGTAGACGAGGCTTTCCGGCCCATAGACATGCCGAAGCAGCCGGGCGAGCACATCGAACACCACCGCCGGGCGCGCATTGCCGATATGGGCGCGGCCGTAGACCGTCGGTCCGCAGACATACATCGTGACGCGCTGCGGATCGGCGGGCTCGAACGCCCGCTTCTCGCGCGCCAGCGTGTCATGGAGCCGGACTCCGGTCATCGCGAGGAATTGCCCTGCCCTGCGTTGGGCGCCGGTCCGCGCCGCGTCTCGACCAGATCGATGATCGTGTCGCTGCTGGATTGCAGCAACGGGTAGGTGCGCGCCTCGGCGATCCATTCGGGCCGCGGCGCGGCGCGGCCCCAGATCGTGTCGTAGACGAGGGTGATGCCGAGGTAGAGCAAGGACGCGCCAAGCAACCCCTTCAAGGCGCCGAAGCCGCCGCCGAGGACCCGGTCCAGCGGTCCGACGACCGACCGGCGCACTCGACGGCCGACCCGGTGCGAGGCCAGCTTGCCGGCGATGAAGACGCTGCCGAAGATCAGCACGAAGGCGAAGATGGCGGCGCCCGATTCGGTGCCGATCGGCCGCACCAGGGCAGCCTGTACCGGCGAGTACAGGTAGCGCAACGCCGCGATCGCGAGGAACCACGCGAATAGCGACAGCACCTCCGCCACGAAGCCGCGCATGATGCCGAAGCCGAGTCCTGCCAGGATCAGGACGAAGACAATGATGTCGAGGGCGGTGAAAGCCATGGAGCCGCGACTAAAGGAGGATGGAAATGGAAGAAAGGCCGTCATTTCGCGCGGCGCGGCTCGCACCGACGGTTAGAGTATCAGCGGCCCAGCAAGTGATCGACGAGTTGGGCGAGCGTCCGGAAACCGTTGAGCTGCATCCCGCCTTTCTCGCCGGCCAGCGCCGCCGGCACCAGCGCCCCTGAGAAGCCAAGCTTCGCCGCTTCCTTGAGCCGCAGGGCGCCATGCGCGACGGGCCTAAGCTCTCCCGACAGCGCCACCTCGCCGAACGCAACCGCCTCGGCCGGCACCGGCCGCTCCGACAGCGCCGAAACCAACGCCGCCGCCACCGCCAGATCGGCTGCCGGATCGGTCACCCGATAGCCGCCGGCGACGTTGAGATAGACTTCGGCGCTGGAAAAATTGAGCCCGCAGCGCGCTTCCAGCACTGCCAGCAGCATCGCCAGCCGGCCGCCGTCCCAGCCGACCGTCGCCCGGCGCGGTGTCGCCCCGCTCGCCAGCCGCACGGTCAGCGCCTGGATTTCGACCAGCACCGGTCGCGTTCCCTCCAGCGCTGGAAAGACCACCGCGCCCGGCACCGCCTCGCCGCGATCGGTCAGGAACAGCGCCGAAGGATTGGCGACCTCCGCCAGGCCTTCCTCGCCCATCGCGAATACGCCGATCTCGTCGGTGCCGCCGAAGCGGTTCTTCATCGCCCTGAGGATGCGGTATTGATGGCTGCGTTCGCCTTCGAAGCTGAGCACCGTATCGACCATATGCTCCAGCACCCGGGGACCCGCGATCGCGCCGTCCTTGGTGACATGGCCGACCAGCACGATCGCTGCCCCGCTTTCCTTGGCGAAGCGGATCAGTTCGTGGGCCGAGGCGCGAACCTGGCTGACCGTTCCCGGCGCGCCCTCGATCAGGTCCGAATACATCGTCTGGATCGAATCGATCACGACGAGCGCCGGCCTCGCGCCGTCGCCAAGGGTGGTCAGGATATCCCGTACCGAGGTGGCGGCCGCGAGTTGCAGCGGTGCGGTGCCGAGCCCCAGCCGGCGTGCCCTAAGCCGCACCTGGTCGGCCGCTTCCTCGCCGGAAATATAGGCGACCGGAGTGCCTTGCGCGGAAACTTTCGCGGCCGCTTGCAACAGGAGCGTCGATTTGCCGATGCCCGGATCGCCGCCGATCAGCGTTGCCGAACCTGCCACCAGGCCACCGCCCAGCGCGCGATCGAACTCGGCGATGCCGGTCGCCAGCCGCTTCGGCAGCACCGCCTGCGCGTCCAGCCCGACGAGCTCCACCTTCCGCCCGCCGGAGCGCAGGTCATGCTTGGCCGAGAAAGGTGTCACCACGCCAGCCGCATCCTCGACCAGGCTATTCCACTCGCCGCAATCCGCGCACTGCCCCGCCCAACGCGGACTGATCGAGCCGCACAATTGGCAGACATAACGGGCTTTCGGCTTCGCCATGCAGCCTGCATAGGGGAACACAAGAAGAACATCCAGTCTGAATCGACGCGATGGAACCGGTGCGGACGGGGCGGCATTATTGCTGTAGAGTCAGCCAGCGGAGGGTGCATGTTCATTCAGGTCAATACCGACAACCAGATCGTCACCGATGCCGGCGCAAATGCCCGGCTGGAGGAGCGCATCCGCGAGAAACTGAAAAGGTTCGAGACGCGACTGTCCCGGGTCGAGGTTCATGTCACGGACGCGAACGGCGCCAAGGGCGGCGACGGCGACAAGAAGGTCAGCCTGGAGCTGCGTCCCAACGGCCATGATCCAGTCGCCGTCCATGCCGAGGCGGGGCGGATCGATACCGCGGTGACCGCGGCCGCCGACAAGGCGATCCGCGCCCTCGATCACGCGCTCGGCAAGCTGCAGAACCATTGAGCTTGCGCAAGGCGCGGCCCCGGCCCTAGCCACCGCGCATGATCCGGGTCGCCAGCTACAATATCCGCAAGGCGATCGGCACGGATCGCCGCCGCCGGCCCGAACGGACGCTGGAGGTGTTGAACGAGCTCGATGCGGACGTGATCGCGCTGCAGGAGGCGGATCGCCGCTTCGGCGGCCGTCTCTCCGCCCTCCCCGCGTGGCTGATCGCCGAGCATAGCGACTACAAGCCGGTCGCGTTCGAGGCCCGCGCCGGCAGCATCGGCTGGCACGGCAACGCGATCCTCGTGAAAAAGCATGTCGAGGTGCTGGACCATAGCCTGTTCGGCCTGCCGGCGCTGGAGCCGCGCGGCGCAGTGATGGCGGATGTCGCGGTTGACGGGGCGCGTTTGCGGGTCGTTGGCATGCACCTCGATCTGTCTGGGCTCTGGCGACGGCGGCAGGCGCAGGCGATCCTCGCCCACCTCGCCGGACGCGACGCCGATTGGCCGGTGGTGCTGATGGGCGATCTCAACGAATGGAGCACCCGCGGCGGCTGCCTGCGTGATTTCGCCCAGCTCCACCTGCTGGCGCCCTGCGGGCGCAGCTTCCATGCCCGCCGTCCGATCGCCCAGCTCGATCACATCATGGTGACGCCGGACCTCGTCATTCGGGCGAGTGGCGCCCATGCCAGCCCGACCTCGCGCCGCGCCTCCGATCATCTGCCGGTCTGGGCCGATCTCAGGCTCGGCGAAAGCCGGCAGGAGCTGCCGCCGCCTCATCCCCGGCTGCGAACCCGCCTGCGCTCGTCGTTGAAGGCGGGCAAGGACAGGCTGCTCTCGCGCTAGCTGCAGGGATCCTCCATCGGCGGCGCCTCCTCGTAGCGCTCGCTCCACCAGCCGCGCCACCGCGCCTCCAGCGTCGAGAAGTCGGCATCCGACATTCCATAGGTCGTCAGGATCACCATCCCGCGCCCGTGCGGCGCCTTGTCGGTGACCGATTTATCAGTCGCGATCAGCAGGCCGTCTCCCCATTGTGGCACGGTCAGGCCGACCTGCCAGCCGCTGCGGTGCCAGACCAGGCCCTCGACATGCTCGCCGGTGGCAAGGTCGAGCGTGACGGGCGCGCCGTCGCGATGGTCGCGCAGCCCGCCGAGCCCGAGGGCGGCGATCGGCGCCGCCCCGCCCGGCTTCGCGCGCCCGTTGAGATAGAGCGTTCGCCGCGGTCCCAGATCGTGCCGCTCGATGCCGAAGCGAAGCTGCTCGACGAAGCTGATCCAGCCCTCGACCATGTCCTCGTAAACGTCCTGCCATTCGGCGTCGGCGGGCACCGCGCGGATGACTCGCAACACGCTGCCTTCGCCCCGCGCCTCGACTTCGAACCGGTCGCCCATGCCCTCGAAGCGCAATATCTTCGCCGCATCGTCGTGCCGGCCATATTTGACGTAGATGAATTCCACCTCGTCCTTGAGGCTGGGATCGTCCCAGCCATGCCAGTTGTAGATCTTGGTAGGATCCTTCAGCGCGTCCCAGACGGCGTCGGCCGGCGCTGCGATCGTCATTTCGACAAGGATGCGGTCTTTCGTCGGCTTGGCTTCGGCGTCGGTCATCCCGTCTCTCCTTCCTCAGTTGATGGCCGGCTGGCCGCTTTCCCCGATCTTGGTGCCGGTCGCCGGATGGCCGGCGATCGTGACGCGGTAGGTCCGCCGCTTGCCCTGCCCGGGCGCGAATTCGGCGGCGAGGTCGGCAACGGCCTCGGCGATGCGGCCGGTGAACCGCTCGATGTCGGCAGGCGTGGCGAAGGCTACGTCAGCCTCGACGGTGAAGGTCAACAGGCGTGCGCCCTCGGTCGCCGCCGCCTCGCGCATCCGCGAGACCTCGCGCACGATCCCCGCCGCGGTGCGGACCAGATACTCGGCCGCAAACGCATCCTGTTTCTCCGCCGCATCGGAATCGGGCGGCGCCAGGATCATCGGATCGACGATCAGCGCGTCGCCCCGCGCCTCGAAGAGATGCTCGGCGAAGCCTCGCCTCTGCCGCTCGCCCGCCGCCACGATCAGGCCCGCTTGTTCCAGGATCCTGAGATGATAGCCGATCCGCTGCCGCGGCATGTTCATCGC
>JBFWUJ010000086.1:0-6644 GCA_050247295.1 Sphingomonas sp.
CGGGACGGTTGGGCTACAGCAATCGCTACGAGGAGAATGCGTCCGTCATCCTCGGTGTCAGGCGGCAGGTCGCGCAGGATCTGGCGCTCGGATTCAATGTCGGCGCCGATTTCTATCAATCCGAATTCGCATCACGCCAGCAGGCGTCCGTCTCCGCCGGCATCGAAATATTGACGTCGCAATTCGACGCACGGTTCAATTACCGTTTGCCGCTCTCCGACACCCGCACGATCGCCCAGCAGGATCCGACGCTGGCCGGGCCCGGGCCGCTGCTGATCGAGAACAATCGCTTGATCGAACGCCGGTTGGGTTTCCGGCTGGATGAGATTCCCCTGCGCGGATTCAATGGCGAGGTCGGCTATCGGGCGCCGATCGCGGACAATTTCAGCATTCGCGCCTTCGCCGGCGGTTTCCATTATGACGACAGCGATGCCGACGACGACTATTCGGGGCTCCGCGGCGGCCTCGAACTCGATTTGGATGATCTCGACGATCGCGGCACCCGCTTCTCGATCGGTGGCGAAATCCAGGATGACAACCGGTTTGGAACCCAGGCGCGCCTCACCGCCCGGCTGACCATTCCCCTTGGCGGGTCGGCCGGCCGCGCACGCGCGCGCAGCGGCCTGCACCGGCAAATGGGCGATCGGGTGCGGCGGGATTATGCGGCGCCCTCCGGCACGCGACGCACCGGCCTTACGGCAGACAGCTTCGCGATCGATCCGCGCACCGGCCAGGCGTTTGGCGGCATCTATTTTGTGAACGGCGCCGGCACGACCGGCGCCGGCACCTTCGCCAGTCCGACGACGATCGGCGACGGCGTCGCGCGGGCCGGCCAGAATGGCGTCGTCGTCGCGCTCGGCAATGCCGGCAATATCAATACGCCCGGCGTAACGCTCGCGACCAACCAATATCTGCTCGGCGGCGCGAGCAGTATCCAGGCGCGACTGACCAACGGCCAGATCGCCGCCTTCGGCTTCGGCGGCAGCAACGGCATCATCGTCGGCACCGACGCCGCCGGCGCGGCGGTGACGATGGGACAGGGATCGGTCCTGCGCGACCTTGCAGTCCGGGGCAGCGGCGTTGGCGTGCGCGGCTCGAATGTCGGATCGAACCTGTTCGAGCGGCTGACGATCGAGAATACTGGCGGCACCGGCCTGTCGCTGACCAATGTGACCGGCGCGCTGCTTCTGGACGGCCTGACGGTCCGCAATGGCGCCGGGACCGGCGTCGTTATCGATGGCGGCAACAGCATCACGATCCGCAATTCGACGCTGGGCGGCGGAACCGGAGCGCTCGACATCAACGACAATGGAGGCACGCTCTCCGTCTCGCTGAGCAATCTCGCTTTGTCGACCACGACCGGCACGGTGCTGGACATCGACGGCTCCGGTGCCGGGGCGATCACCGTGACCGGCCTGTCCGGCATCACGATCGCGGGCGGCCCCGGCCAGGCGGGCGGCTTCTCGGCGCGCTCCGTGACCTTCGACGCCGATTCCGCGGCTGCGGGGATCCAGGCGGTCAGCGCCGGCCGCATGGAGGTCGGGACGCTGGCGAACCGGGTCACCGGCGACGGCGTGAATTTGACCGATGTCACCGGGTCGCTGACCTTCGCGGACCTCGACATCGCGAATAGCGGCGGCACCGGCCTTCTCGTCGCCAATGCGAAAATCAACAGCTTCACGCTGACCACGGTGGACGGGACGATCGACACCGTCGGCGGGACGGCGATGGATCTCGATCCATTGGTCCTGAACGTCGCGCTTGCCAGCGTCAGCTCGACCAATGCACCGGGCGCCGGTCTCGTCCTCGACGAAGTTACCGGCACCCTGCAGATCGGCACCCTCAACATTTCCGGCGCGGGACAGCAGGGCCTGTTCATCACCGGCGGCTCCGCGGGCCAGGTGGGAATCCTCGGCGGCCTCATCCAGAACAGTGCCGGCGCGGCGGTTCAGGTGGGCGAGAACGGCGTCGCCGACAGCGGCGGGACGATCAACCTCAGCTTCGGCGCGGCGATCACGGAAGCAGGCCCCGGCCCGGCTGTCGCGATCTTCAATGCGGGCGGCGACTTTGATTTCACGGGCCCGGTCACCGGCAGCGGCGGCATCGATATTCGCGACACGCTTTCCGGTTCCGCGGTCGATTTCCTCACTGTCGCGCTGACCGGAACGGCCGATCCCGCAATCCTTCTCAGCGGCACCGCGGGCAGCGTGGCGTTCGGGAACGTCACGATCGCCGATCCGCTCGGCGACGGCATCGTCCTCGGCTCGGTCACCGGCGGCGTCACGTTCAACAATGTCGACATTACCGGCCTCGGCGCCTTCACGGGCCTCGATCTTGCGGGCACGCAGGGTGCCGTCACCTTCGCTACGCTCGATATCAGCGGCACGGGCGCCGGCGGATCGATCGGCATCGATCTGACCGGCTCCGGCAACACGGCCGACGTGCTGATCCTCAATCCGAGCACGATCCAGGGGGTCGCGACCGGCGTCGACCTGACCAACGCCAGCATGGCCGGCACTTTCCAATATGGCGACGGCGACGCCGCCGACGGACTGGAGAGCACCATATCGGCGGATGTCCCGCTGATCATCGCGGGGCTCAATGCGAGCCAGGGCGTCTACAATTTCGCCGACGTCAACCTCGTCGGCGATATCAGCAACCTGACCGGGACCGGCTTCACCGCTTATTGGGTCCTCGAGGGCGCGACCGGCGCCGGCACCCGCGACGATCCAGGCAGTCTCGCGGGCGCCGAGGCCTCCGGCGCGCAATTCATCGTCCTGCTCAACGATCCGACCGGCGGCGGCGATACGCTCGACGCGATCATCGCCGGCGGCAGCCTCGATCTCGGCGTGGGACAGACGCTGCTGAGCTTCCTGAACACCGATTTCTTCGCGGTCGGCGGCGTGGCCATGCTACCGCCGAACCTGATCGTCTCCGGCCTGCCGGAATCGGGCATCCTCAATCCCTTCGCGGGCTCCGGCGCCCCGACACTGACCACCAGCCTCGCCGGCTTCGCCACCGTCAATCTCAACAACGACGTTCTGATCGACGGCGTCATCGTCGCCAATGGCGCAACCGGCGCCGGAATCGGCGGCATCGGGGCCGCGAACGCGCTCATCCGCAACAGCCGGATCAGCGGCGCGAGCAGCGCGATCGCGCTCGCCGACGGCGCCGGCAACGCCAGCGTCACCCTTTCCAATCTGCTGCTGTCGGCCAGCGGCGGCGCGGTCATCGATCTGGACGGAACCGGGGCGGGCACGCTGACCGTCCGCGGCCTCGGCAACATCACGGCCGGGGGCGGCAACGGCGAAACCGGCGGCCTCAGAGCGCGCAACGTCACGTTCGACGCAAGCGCGGCAGCCGGCAACCAGGCCGTATCGGCAACCATCATCCTTGGTACGAGCGGAGCCCGGGTCAATGGCATCGGCATCGACCTGCAAGGGTCCACCGGCAGCCTGATCTTCAATCCCCTGAGCATCTTCAACAGCGGCGGCACCGGCCTCAACGTCGTCAGCGCGCCGGGCCAGTTCACCTTGTCGAGCGTCGGCGGCACCATCGATACCGCCAATGGCAGCGCGCTGGCGATCACCGGCACGTCCCTCGATCTCGTCCTGGGAACTGTTCGGTCGACCAATGCCGCGACGGCGAGCGTTTTCCTTTCCGGCGTCAGCGGGTTCGGCGCCGGCGGCCGGGCCGTCGATATCGCGTCGCTCACCGTGACCGGCGGCGTCCAGCAGGGCCTGTTCATCACCGGCGCCTCGGCCGGCACCTATGCCTTCGGCGCGGGATCGGCGATCACCAGCGCCGGGGCCGGAGTTCAGATCGGTGTCGCGGGCAGCGCCAATTCCGGCGGCGCTGCCGCCCTCTCCTATCTCGGCAACATCACCCAAACCGCCGGCGGCGCCCTCGTCGCGATTGCCGAGCATGGTGGCAGCGCGACCTTTGGCACCGGCACCCTTTCCGCCACCAGCGGCACCGGCCTCCAGTTCAGCAACGCCGACGGCAATTACGCGTTCAATGGCACGACGACGTTGAACGGCGGCAATGCCGGGATCGATATTCTCGCCGGATCGGCGGGCACCTTCACGTTCGCCGCCGGCACGAGCATCACAAGCCCGACCGGCAATGGCTTCGACCTGCGCGATTCCAGCGCGAACGTGACCTATGCGGGAACCCTCACCTACGGCGCCGCGGCCGCCGCGGTGAACGTGCTCAACCATGTCACGGGCACGTTATCGTTCACGGGAGCCTTGTTGTCTTCGTCTGGTGGGACGGGTCTGGTTTTTGACAATGCGGACGGGACCTATGGTTTTGGTTCGTTTGCGCTGGGCGGCGGGGCGGCCGGGATCGACATACTGAACGGTTCGGCGGGCGGGTTCGTGTTCGGCGATATCGACATCGTCGGGGTCGGCGCCAACCAGACCGGTGTCGATCTTCGCGGCGCGACCGGGGCGGTGACCTTCGCGACGCTCGACATCACCGGCGCGTCGGCGAGCGGCTCGCGCGGCATCGATCTTCGCGGCTCGACGACGGCGGCGGCGATCGTGACCAGCGAGAGCGGGACGATCAGCGGCGTCGGCATCGGCGTCGACCTCAGCAATGCGGCGATCACCGGCAGCTTCCGCTATGGCGACGGTTCGAACAGCGACGCCGACGGCGCCGCCTCGGCGATCGACGCCACCACGCCGATCGTCATCGCCGGCCTCAACGCGGCCAGCGGCAGCTACAACTTCGCCGACGTGGTGCTGACCGGCGATGTCAGCGCGCTGGCGACCGATGTGACCACCTTCTGGGTCCGCGAGGGTGCGAGCGGGGCGGGCACCCGGGCCGATCCGGGCAGCCTGGCGGGGGCAGAGGCTTCGGGCGCCGGGGCGATCATCCTGCTCGACGATCTGAGTGGCGGCCAGGACGTGCTCGATGCGGCGGGCGCCGGCGGCAGCCTCGACCTGGCGGTCGGCCAGCAGCTGCTCAGCTTCCTCAATGGCGACACGATCACGCTGGGCGGCGGGGCGCCGGCCAACGTGATCCTGTTCGGGATCGCGCCCGGCATCGTCACCAACCCGTTCGCCGGCTCCGGGGCGCCGATCCTGACCACCAGCGCCGGCGGCGGCGCGGCGAGCGTGATCCTGGCCGGCGGCAACCGGCTCGACGGGCTGGTGATCGCCAATGGCGGCACCGGCGCCGGGGTGTTCGGCGACGGGGCCGGCGGCCTGATCGAGATCGCCGGCAGCCGGATCAGCGGCAATGGCGGCGCGATCAGCATCACCGACGGCGCCGCCAATGCGGTGCTGGCGCTGCGCGACCTCACCTTGGGTTCCGGCGCGACGACGGTGAGCCTGCTGGGCACCGGGGCCGGCACGCTGCGGATCGCGGCCTTCTCGAACCTCGCCATCGAGAGCGCCGGCGCCGGGGCGATCAACCTCAACGACGTGACGTTCGATGCCGACGGGCTGGGCGGCACGGTCGATGGCGGCATGCTGACGATCGGCGCCGCCGGCACCCCGGTCACCGGCAACGGCCTGTTCGGGATCGCCGCGATCGACGGCGCGCTCTCGTTCAGCGCGGTCTCGATCAGCAGCACCGGCCGCGCCCTCACCCTGCAGGGCGGCACCCTCGACCTCACCCTGGGCAGCCTGGCGGTGGACGGCGCCACCACCGGCCTGCGCACCACCGGCACCTATGGCGGCAACATCACCGTCACCGGCAATGCGACGTTCGCCAACACCAGTTCCGAGGCGATCATCCTGATCGGCGGCACCGGCGGCACCGTCGATCTCCAGGGCACGACCACCGTCACCGGCTCCAACGTCCGGGTCGCCGGCTTTGCCGGCGCGGTCCTGTTCAGCGATCTCGACATCGACGGCCAGGGCAGTGTCGGCACCGGCCTTACGGTGCTCAATACGACCGGCCCGTTCACCCTCGCCGGCGGCACCATCACCGCCGTCACCGGCGACGGCATCAACATCGAGAATGCCAGCGCCACGATCAGCAACGTCACTGTCACCGGCGGCGCCGGCGGCGAGGCGATCGACTTCGACGCCGGCGCCAGCAACGTCACCTTCGCGCTCAGCAACGCCACCCTGGCGAGCGCCGGCGGCAACGTGGTCGATATCGCCCGCGCCGCCGGCAGCGGCACGGTCACCATCACCGCCCTCGCCGGCAACACCGTGCTCGGCGGCAATGGCGAGACCGGCGGCATCGTCATCGCCGGCGCCGACGGCGCCACCGAGATCCTGTTCGACGCCACCCCCGGCGGCGCCGTCAACCCGGTCGCCGGCGGCAACACCACCATCGGCATCCTCGCCAATCCGGTCACCGGCGCCGGCCTCTCGCTGGTCAACGTCGCCGGTCAGCTCGACTTCGGCATCCTCGACATCGCCACCAGCGGCGGCGCCGGCCTCAACGTCAACAACAGCCAGCTCAAGACCGTCCAGCCAGCCCTCAGCCTCACCCTCACCACCACCGGCGGAACCATCAACGCCGTCGCCGCTCCCGCCCTCGTCCTCGACCCCCTCAACACCGACCTCAACTTCTCCACCGTCACATCCACCAACTCAACCGGCGCCGGCATCATCATCGATGGCGTCACCGGAACAGGAAACGCCAACAACGCACTCAACATCAATAACCTCAATATCAGCAAT
>JBFWUJ010000087.1:0-4144 GCA_050247295.1 Sphingomonas sp.
AAAGGGAATCGATGCCCGTCAGCACGACATCGCTCGCCAACGCCATCAGGGCCTTGTCGATGGACGCAGTGCAGGCCGCGAACAGCGGCCATCCAGGCATGCCAATGGGCATGGCGGATGCCGCGACTGTCCTGTGGACCGAATATCTGAAGCACGATCCGGCCGATCCGAATTGGCCCGACCGCGACCGCTTCGTCCTTTCGGCCGGGCATGGATCGATGCTGATCTACAGCCTGCTGCACCTGACGGGCTATGCGCGGCCGACGATTGAGGACATCCGCAACTTCCGCCAGCTCGGCAGCCCCTGCGCCGGCCATCCCGAGAACTTCCTGCTCGACGGCGTCGAGGCCACGACCGGACCTCTGGGACAGGGCGTCGCCATGGCGGTCGGCATGGCGATCGCGGAGCGCCATCTCAATGCCACGTTCGGCGACGATCTGGTCGATCACCGCACTTGGGCGATTGCTGGTGATGGCTGCCTGATGGAGGGCGTCAACCACGAGGCCGCGGGGCTGGCCGGCCATCTGCGTCTCGGCCGTCTCAACGTGGTCTGGGACGACAATCGGATCACCATCGACGGCGGCACTGATCTTTCGACCTCGGAGGATATCGAAGCCCGCTACGCCGCCTATGGCTGGCACACGGTGCGGTGCGACGGTCACGACGCGGACGATGTGCGCCGGGCTTATGACGAGGCGCTCGCCGATGCGCGGCCGTCGCTGATCGCTTGCCGGACGATCATCGGCAAGGGGGCGCCCAACAAGCAGGGCACCGCGGCCACTCATGGCGCCGCGCTGGGTGCCGAAGAGGTCGCCGCAGTGCGCGAAACGATCGGCTGGACCGCGCCACCCTTCGAGATTCCGTCCGATATCGCCAATGCGTGGCATGAGGCTGGACGGCGTGGGCAGCCGGCGCATGCCGAATGGCGCGATCGGCTGGCCGCCAGCAGCCGGCGCGCCGAGTTCGAACGGCGGTTCGACGGCGATCTGCCGGACGGCTTCTCGCTCGCCGGCCATGTCGCCGGCCTCGTAGCGGAGCCGCAGAAGGTCGCCACCCGCAAGGCGTCCGAGCTGGCGCTGGAGGCAATCAACGCTCAATTGCCTGAAACGATCGGTGGCTCGGCCGATCTCACAGGTTCAAATAACACCAAAACAAAGAGCCAGAAACCTCTGACAAGAGAGGATTATTCCGGCCGCTACATCTATTACGGCATCCGCGAGTTCGGGATGGCGGCGGCGATGAACGGCATGGCGCTGCATGGCGGCGTCATTCCCTATGGCGGCACGTTCCTGATCTTCTCCGATTATTCGCGCCCGGCGATCCGGCTCTCGGCGCTGCAGCAGGTCCGCGCCATTCACGTGATGACCCACGATTCCATCGGCCTTGGCGAAGACGGGCCGACGCACCAGCCGATCGAGCAGCTCGCCGGCCTGCGGGCGATTCCCGGTCTCGACGTTTTCCGCCCCGCCGACGCGGTCGAGACCGCCGAATGCTGGGAATTGGCTCTGCGCAGGAAGGATGGCCCGTCCTTGCTGGCGCTGACCCGCCAGAATCTGCCGCCGGTACGGATGAAGGTGCCGGACGAGAATTTGTGCGCCCGCGGCGCTTATCGGCTCCGCGCGGCGGCGGCGGACAGGCGCGTCGTGCTGCTCGCCACCGGCTCGGAGGTCGCGCTGGCTCTTGATGTCGCCGAGTCCCTGGAGGACGCGGGGATTGGCGCCGACGTCGTGTCGGTTCCCTGCTGGGAGCGGTTCGATGCCCAGGATGACGGCTATCGTGCCGATCTGGTGCCGGCCGACGTGCTGGCGGTCTCGATCGAGGCCGGCGCGACGCTGGGCTGGGAACGCTATACCGGCCGCGACGGCCTCAATATCGGCCTCGACCGCTTCGGCGCCTCCGCGCCGGCGGAAGACCTGTTCAGCCGCTTCGGCTTTTCCGCCGAAGCGATCACACCCAAGATTCTGGAAAGGCTCAATCAATGACCAAAGTTGCGATCAACGGCTTCGGCCGGATCGGCCGTCTCGTCGCCCGCGCCATCCTGGCCAAGCCGGAGAGCGGCCTGGAACTGGTGGCCATCAACGATCTCGCCGACGCGGAATCGAATGCGCTGCTGTTCAAGCGCGACAGCGTCCACGGCCCTTATCCGGGGGAAGTGAAGGCCGACGGCAACGATCTGATCATCGACGGCAAGCGGATCAGGGTGACGGCTGAAAAGGATCCCGCGAACCTGCCGCACGCCGCCAACGGCGTCGACATTGCGCTGGAATGCACCGGCTTCTTCGCCGATAGGGAAAGCGCGCAAGAGCATCTCGACGCCGGTGCGAGGCGGGTGTTGATCTCAGCCCCTGCCAAGGGTGTCGATCTCACCGTGGTCTATGGCGTGAACCATGACAAGCTGACCGCCGATCACACCATCGTCTCCAACGCCTCATGCACCACGAACTGTCTCGCACCAGTTGCGAAGGTTCTAAACGATGCCATTGGAATCGAACGTGGATTGATGACGACGATCCATGCCTACACCAATGATCAGAAGATCCTGGACCAGATCCACAGCGACAAGCGCCGCGCCCGCGCCGCCGGCATGTCGATGATCCCGACCACCACCGGCGCCGCGCGGGCGGTGGCCGAGGTGCTGCCCGAGCTTAAGGGCAAGTTGGACGGCTCCGCCATCCGCGTGCCGACCCCGAATGTCAGCCTGGTCGATCTCACGTTCACGCCGAGCCGTGATACCAGCGTCGAGGAAGTGAACGAGGCGCTGAAGGCGGCGGCGGAGAGCGGGCCGCTGGCCGGTGTGCTGGATTATACCGACGAGCCCTTGGTTTCGATCGACCTCAACCACAACCCGGCCAGCTCGACCGTCGACAGCCTCGAAACGGCGGTGCTGGAGGGCAAGCTGGTTCGCGTCGTCTCCTGGTATGACAATGAATGGGGCTTCTCGAACCGGATGGTCGATACCGCGGCAGCGATGGCCCGCCTGATCTGACGTCATGGCGTCGTTCCGCACCCTTGACGATCTTGCCGCCGATCTCGGCGACCTGCGCGGCAAGCGGGCCCTCGTCCGCGTCGATCTCAACGTGCCGATGCAGGACGGGGCGATCAGCGACGGCACCCGGCTGGCCGCCACGCTGCCGACGGTCACCGAATTGGCCGACAAGGGTGCCGTCGTGTTGCTGCTCGCCCATTTCGGCCGTCCGAAGGGCGGCAAGCGTCCCGATATGTCGCTGTCGCTCGTGACTCAGGCCTATGCGGACCTGCTCGGCCGCTCGGTCCAGTTCGTGCCGGAATGCGAGGGCGAGGGGGTTGCGGCGGCGGTGCGCGTCCTGCGGCCCGGCGATGTCGCGATCCTCGAAAACACCCGTTTCCATGCGGGCGAGGAGACGAACGATCCGGCGCTCGCCGCGTCGATGGCGGCGAACGGCGATTTCTACGTTAATGACGCATTCTCCGCAGCCCACCGGGCGCATGCATCGACGGAGGGTCTCGCCCACCTGCTCCCGGCCTTTGCGGGCCGCGCGATGGAGCGCGAGTTGAGGGCCCTGGAGGCAGCGCTGGGCAGTCCTGAGCGGCCGGTCGCGGCGGTGGTCGGCGGAGCGAAGGTCTCGACCAAGCTCGATGTCCTGAGACACCTCGTCGGCAAGGTCGATCATCTGATCATCGGCGGCGGCATGGCCAACACCTTCCTCGCCGCGCGCGGGATCGCGATCGGCAAGAGCCTCGCCGAGCGCGACCTCACGGGCACCGCCGAGGAGATTCTCGAGGCCGCCGACAAGGCCGGTTGCACCGTCCACCTGCCTTATGACGTGGTGGTCGCGAAGGAATTCGCGCCCAATCCGCCGAGCGTGCGCACCTGCAACGTCCACGAGGTCGCCGGGAACGAGATGATTCTCGATATCGGCCCGGCCGCGGTCGAGGCGCTGGCCGATGCTCTCAAGACTTGCCGCACCCTTGTCTGGAACGGCCCGCTCGGCGCCTTCGAAACGCCGCCCTTCGACGCCGCCACCGTCAGCCTCGCCCGCACCGCGGCGGCGTTGACCCAGGAAGGCAGCCTGATCTCGGTCGCCGGCGGCGGCGACACGGTGGCGGCCCTGAACCAGGCCGGCGTCGCCGATGATTTCACCTTCGTTTCCACCGCCGGCGGCGC
>JBFWUJ010000087.1:4244-6558 GCA_050247295.1 Sphingomonas sp.
GCACCGCGGCGGCGTTGACCCAGGAAGGCAGCCTGATCTCGGTCGCCGGCGGCGGCGACACGGTGGCGGCCCTGAACCAGGCCGGCGTCGCCGATGATTTCACCTTCGTTTCCACCGCCGGCGGCGCCTTCCTGGAATGGATGGAAGGCAAGGCGCTGCCCGGTGTGGCCGCGCTGACACGCTGAACTTCAAACCACCGAGGACCGATCATGCAAGATTCCGAAATGCTGGCGAAGATGGAAAGCGGAAAGGGGTTCATCGCCGCGCTCGATCAGAGCGGCGGTTCAACGCCCAAGGCGCTGAAGGGCTATGGGATCGATGAGAGTGCATGGTCCTCCGATGAGGAGATGTTCGGCCTGATCCACCAGATGCGCAGCCGGATCATCACCTCCCCGGCCTTCACCGGCGACAAGGTGATCGGTGCGATCCTGTTCGAGCGGACGATGAACGGCGAAATCAATGGCAAGCCGGTGCCACAGGTGCTGAAGGAACGCGGCGTCGTTCCGTTCATAAAGATCGATAAGGGGCTGGAGGACGAGGTCAACGGCGTCCAGCTCATGAAGCCGATGCCGGAGCTGAACGCGCTGCTGACTCGGGCCAAGGGGCTCGGCGTGTTCGGCACCAAGGAGCGTTCGGTGATCAACCTCGCCAATCGCGAGGGAATAGCGACGATCGTTTCCCAGCAGTTCGAAGTGGCGCGCCAGGTGCTCGACGCCGGCCTCGTGCCGATCATCGAACCGGAAGTGAATATCAAGAGCCCCGAACGCGCCGAGGCCGACCGGATATTGCTGGACGAGCTCAAGAAGGCGCTGGACGCGTTGCCGGACGGTCGGCGCGTCATGCTCAAGCTCTCGCTGCCGGTTCAGGCCGGCCTGTTCGACGGCCTGGTCGATCATTCGCGGGTGCTGCGCGTCGTCGCGCTCTCGGGTGGCTACAACCGGCCCGACGCCTGCGCCGAGCTGGCCAGGAATCGCGGCGTGATTGCCAGCTTCTCGCGCGCCCTGCTTGAGGACCTGCGCCATTCGATGAGCGATGCCGAGTTCGATGCCGCGCTCGGCACCGCGATCGACGACATCCACCGGGCCTCGACCGTCAAGGCGTGAGCGCGCCCGCCTGCCAGCTCTACGTAATCTCGCCGCTCGACGTCGGCGGTGATTTCGCGGAACGGCTGGAGGCGGCGCTCGGCGCCGGCCCGGTCGCCGCCTTTCAGTTCCGGGTGAAGGGCGTCGACCAGCACGAGGCGGCCCGGCTGGCCGCGCCGCTGCAAGGCCTCTGCGCCGAGCGCGATGTCGCCTTCATCGTCAATGACGATATGGCGCTTGCCAAGCGGCTCGGGGCTGACGGCGTGCATCTGGGACAGGGCGATGGCGACCCGCGCGAAGCGCGGCGGCTGCTCGGCCCCGGCGCGCAGATTGGAATCACCTGTCATGACAGCCGGCATCTCGCGATGGAGGCGGGAGAGGCGGGGGCCGACTATGTCGCTTTCGGCGCCTTCTATCCAACCACGACCAAGGACACCCGCCACCGGCCCGAACCGGAAATCCTTACCTGGTGGTCGGGCCTCTTCGAACTTCCCTGCGTCGCGATCGGGGGCATCACCCCGGCCAACGCCCCGCCGCTGATCGAAGCCGGCGCCGATTTCCTCGCCGTCTGCGGCAGCGTCTGGAACGATCCGCGCGGCCCGGCGGCGGCCGTGGAGGACTTTGCCGCCGCGCTCCGGCGCTGATCCGGAACGAACTGTCGCCGAAACAGGTTTTCCGGCGATGCGTAAACTGGGCATTAGCCTCGTCATCATTATCACCGCGGTCGTGACCGCGACCCTGACGAGTCTGTTCTGGCTGCTGCTCTACAGCGCCCCGGCGGCAATGCCCGGCTCGGCAGTGGAGGAGGCGCCCAGCGAGGCGGAGATCGCCGTGGCGCTGGGCCGCAACCGGGCGGAGATCGCCGTCACTCCATCGGGCCTCGCCATTCCGGTGGCAGGGGTCCGGCCCGAACGGCTCGCCGATACGTTCAGCGCCGCGCGCGCCGGTGGGAGGCGGGTGCACAATGCGCTCGATATCATGGCGCCGCGCGGCACGCCGGTGGTCGCGGCGGCGGACGGGATCGTCGAGCGGCTCCATTTCAGTCAAGGCGGCGGCGGGATCACGATCTACGTCCGCTCTCCGGACCGTGCCTGGACCTATTATTACGCCCATCTCGATGCCTATGCGCCGGGTTTGCGTGAGGGCCAGCAGGTGCGGCGCGGCGAGCCGATCGGCCTGGTCGGGTCCACCGGCAATGCGGCGGCGGCCGGCCCGCACCTTCATTTCGCGAT
>JBFWUJ010000088.1:0-6410 GCA_050247295.1 Sphingomonas sp.
CCGGCTGGCTCTCACCCGGCGGCAGCGTCAGCGTCCGCCGGCCGTCGTGATCGAGAGTGAAGGCGACATCCGGCCGCGCCATCGCGAGCCGCTTCACGACATCGAGGCAAGCCGCATATTCGCTCCGTTCCGAGCGCAGGAACTTGCGGCGGGCCGGTACCTTGCCGAAAAGCTCCTCGACGGTGACCCGGCTGCCGGGCGGCAGCGCCGCCGGCCCTTCTCCGGCCGGCGTGCCGTTGTCCACGGCGACCGACCAGCCGTCGGCGCCGCGGACCCGGCTTTCGATCCGGACGCGGGCGACGCTGGCGATCGACGGCAGCGCCTCGCCGCGAAAGCCGAGAGTCGTCACCGCCTCGATCGCATCATCGGGAAGTTTCGAGGTCGCATGGCGTTCCAGCGCCAGCGCAACATCGTCGCGGGTCATGCCGGAGCCGTCATCGACGACCTCGATCCGGTCGCGGCCGCCTGCGGCCAGCACGATCGCGATCCGCATCGCGCCGGCGTCCAAGGCGTTTTCGACCAGTTCCTTCAACGCGCTGGCCGGCCTTTCCACCACCTCGCCGGCGGCGATGCGATTGACCAGATGCTCGGGCAGGCGGCGGATTGACATCATTCAACCACTATACGAAGCGGTGCCCTACCGCGAGACGGCCCACACTCTTTGGTGGACCGGACGCGCAGGTCCATCCTATAGACGTGGCCGAGGGGGCGCCGGTTGGTCGCCGCGTGGCCGCCCTGTAACCCCGGAGCGAGTGCAAGCCCGAATGTCCTTCTTCAACTTCCTGCGGCCGGCATCCCATGACATGGCGATCGATCTTGGTACCGCCAACACCGTCGTCTATGTCCGTGACCGCGGCGTCGTCCTCAATGAACCGTCAGTGGTTGCAATCGAGACCATCAACGGCGTCAAGCGGGTCAAGGCGGTCGGGGACGACGCCAAGCTGATGATGGGCAAGACGCCGGACGCGATCGAAGCCATCCGGCCCCTGCGCGACGGCGTGATCGCCGACATCGATGTCGCCGAACAGATGATCAAGCACTTCATCCAGAAGGTGCATGGCCGCCGGCGCTTCCCGCGCTGGCCGGAGATCGTGATCTGCGTGCCTTCGGGTTCGACCAGCGTCGAGCGGCGCGCCATCCGCGACGCGGCATCCAATGCCGGCGCCCGTCAGGTGTGGCTGATCGAAGAACCGATGGCGGCAGCGATCGGCGCCGACATGCCGGTCACCGAGCCAATCGGATCGATGGTCGTCGACATCGGCGGCGGCACGACCGAAGTCGCGGTGCTGTCGCTGCGCGGCCTGGCCTACACCACCTCGGTGCGGGTCGGCGGCGACAAGATGGACGAGGCGATCAGCTCCTATGTCCGCCGCAATCATAACCTGCTGATCGGCGAGGCGACGGCCGAGCGGATCAAGAAGCAGGTCGGGATCGCCAAGCCGCCGCCCAATGGCGAGGACGGCGAGATTGTCCACATCAAGGGCCGCGACCTCGTCAACGGGGTGCCGAAAGAAATTACGATCAACCAGCGGCAGATCGCAGAGGCGCTCTCCGAGCCGGTCGGCACGATCGTCGAGGGCGTGCGTATCGCGCTCGAGAACACGGCGCCGGAACTCGCCGCCGACATCGTCGATCAGGGCATTGTCCTCACGGGCGGCGGCGCGTTGCTCAAAGGCCTGGACGAAGTGCTGCGCGACGAGACCGGACTTCCGGTCACCGTGGCCGACGATCCCCTGACCTGCGTCGCGCTCGGCACCGGCCGGGCGATGGAGGAGGAAATCTTCCGCGGCGTCCTGCAAACGGCCTAGGCCGTAGAGGAGCGGGGCATGGCGCGGCCTGCCAAGAGACGCTCCGCCGGCCAGTCTCGGCGGCTGCAATATGGTCTGTTCCTCAGCTATGTGATCGCGGTCGTCGGCATCGTGATCGCGATCTTCATGCTGGTTCTGGCGCGCGTCGACCCACGGGGCTTCGAGGCGGTGAAGGGCGCTGCGCTCGACGCCACCACGCCGGTCAGCTCCGCCGGCCGCGGCATCGTCCGCTTTTTCGGCGGCATTGGCGAGGGAATCTCCAATTATTTCCGTGCCGGCTCGCAAAATGCGGCGCTCCACGCGGAACTTGCCGCAGCGCGGCGGGCGCTGATCGCCGCACAGGCCGTCCAGGCCGAAAATCGTCGGCTCAACGCGCTGCTCGGCCTTGCCCGCAACACCGCCGATGAGATCGTCGTTGCACGTCTCGTCGGATCGTCCTTCGAGGCGCCACGGCGGCTGGCGACCCTTGCCGCCGGCAGGTCTTCCGGAGTCGCGGTGGGGCAGCCGGTGCGCGCGCCCGAAGGGCTTGTCGGTCGCGTGATCGAGACCGGCCGCTGGGCCTCGCGGGTATTGCTGATCACGGACGGCGGCAGCAACGTGCCGGTCCGGCTGGTCCGCAATGGAACGCCCGCCATCGCCGTGGGTCGCGGCGACGGCTCGCTTGATCTACGCACGCTCGAAGTCGGCCAGAACCCGTTCCGGCCGGGCGACATCCTCATCACCTCCGGTGTCGGCGGCATCTTCCCGCCCGGAATTCCGGTGGCAATGGTGACGCGACTCGATGGTGACAGCGCGATCGCGAACCCGATCGCCGATCCGGCTCGCGCCGATTTCGCAATCGTCCAGCCGATCGCCCAGCCGGCGGCGATCGGTCCGCTGGATCAGGCGGTCGCGCCGGCGGCCGGGCCGCCGATCGCCGGCCCGCCACCGACGCCGGGCGCAGGGTCCGGCCAGCGCCAGAACGATCCCCGCTACCAGCCCGCTCTGCAGGCCCGCCAGGGTCAGCCACCAGTGGGAGCGACGCGATGAACCGGATTGCCGGATCGCAGGCGGAAGTCCGAATCCGTGACCTTCGCAGCCGTTTCGTGCCGCTTGCGTCCACCGTCTTCGCCATCCTGCTCGCACTGTTGCCCATCGTCGCGGCCGCACCGCTCGTCCCCGATCTCGGCCTGCTGGTGCTGATCGCATGGCGACTGCTTCGGCCGGAGATTTGGGCCGCGCCGACGGCGCTCGGGCTGGGTCTTTTCAACGATCTCGTCACCGGCAGTCCGATCGGCCAGTCGATGCTGCTGTGGACAATCCTCTTCCTGGCTTTCGACCTGCTCGACGACCGGCTGGGCTTTCGCGACTATCTGATGGACTGGGCGATCGCGGCGCTGGCGATCGCCGGAGCCGGCGCCGGCGCCTGGTATATCGCGCTGCTGCTCGGCAGTGGCATGGCCTTTTCCGTCATGCTGCCGCAGATCGCGATCAGCATCCTTGCCTATCCGGTGGTCACCCGGATCGTCCTTTCACTCGATCGCTGGCGACTCGACCGATGAGAAGACGGCAACGTCCCCCCATGACCGAAGCGGCGCAGGGCGCGACCTTCAGCCGGCGCGCGATCCTGCTGGGCGTTGGCCAGACCGGGCTTTCGCTGCTGCTTGCGGGGCGCATGGGCTATCTCTCGATCGCCCAGAACCAGCGCTACAGCGACCTTGCCGAATCGAACCGCGTCCAGACGCGTCTGATCCCGCCCAGACGCGGCTGGATCGTCGATCGACACGGCCAGCCGATGGCAGTGAACCGCAGCGACTTCCGGGTCGATCTCATCCCCGACCAGCTTGAGGATCCGGACCGGGTGATCCGAGTCTTGACCGAAATCCTGAGCCTCGACACCGAAACGGTGGCGCGCATCCGGGCCGAGCTGCCGCGCGCCGCCGGCTTCCAGCCGGTTCCCGTCGCCGAGCATCTGACCTTCCCGCAATATGCGGCGGTGACGGTACGCTTGCCGGAACTGCCGGGGGTGGCGCCGCTCCGTGCCTTTTCGCGCTTTTATCCTGAAGGCGCAGCTGTCGGCCATTTGCTTGGCTACGTCGGCACTCCGAACCGTACCGAATATGAGCGCGAGGGCAGCAACCCGCTCCTGCTCGCCCCCGGATTCAAGATCGGCAAGGAAGGCCTGGAAAAGGTCAAGGAGGCCGGATTGCGCGGCACCCCCGGCGCGGCGCGGGTTGAGGTGACGGCGCGCGGCCGCCTCGTGCGTGAGCTCACGACCCAGCCGGACGTCGGCGGGCGGGTCCTGCACACCACCATCGACGCCGGCCTGCAAAGCTATGCCGCGCGCCGGCTGGGCGAACAATCGGGCTCCTGCGTGGTCCTCGACTGCCAGAGCGGCGACATCCTGTGCATGGCATCGATGCCGGCTTATGATCCCAACAGCTTCTCCGACGGCATCAACCAGTCCGAATGGTCGATGATGCGTGAGGACGAACGTCATCCGCTGATCAACAAGACGCTGAACGCGCTCTATCCCCCCGGCTCCACGTTCAAGCCGGCGGTGGCGATGGCGGTCATGGAGGCGGGAATCGACCCCGACGAGACGGTAAGTTGCGGCGGCGGCTACAATCTGGGCGGCCGCCGCTTCGGCTGCCTTGGGGTGCACGGCCCGATGAACCTGCACCGGGCGATCGCCAAGAGCTGCAACACCTATTTCTACACCATGGGGCGCCGTATCGGGATCGAGCGTTTCGCCGAGATGGCGCGCCGCCTCGGCCTCGGCCAACGCTTCGATCTGCCGGTCGTCTCGCAAAGCTACGGCACGATTCCCGATTCGGCCTGGAAGCTGCGCCGGCACCGGCAGGAATGGAGCCAGGCGGACACCCTCAACACCGCGATCGGTCAGGGCTATGTGATTCTCAATCCGCTGCAGCTTGCGGTGATGGCGGGCCGCATCGCATCGGGCCGCGACATCCAGCCGCGCCTGATTTTAAACCCTCATTCGCCCTCCGCACCCCTTTCCTTCGCCAGTGCCAGCTTCGAGGCGGTGCGATCCGGCATGGACGAGGTCGTGAACGGCAACGGCACGGCGACAGCGAGCCGCCTGCCCTTCCCCGACATCAGGATGGCGGGCAAGACCGGCACCGCCCAGGTCCGCAATATCGTCGACGCCAATCGGGGCCGGGCCGGCACCGCCTGGCGCTATCGCGACCATGGCCTGTTCGTCTTTTTCGCTCCGGTGGGCGCGCCGCGCTATGCCGGAGCCGTGGTGATCGAGCACGGCCTCGGCGGCTCCCGTGCCGCGGCGCCCGTGGCGAAGGACGTACTCACCTATCTGTTCGACAAGGACCGGGCGATGGCCGCGCTGCTGCCCCTCGAGCAGGCCTGGGGCGGCACGATCAGCGAGCGGATGGCGCGCCGCAGTGCCGCCTGGGCCAACCGGCAGCCGGGCGAGACCCTGCCCAATCCGGCCGTGACGTGATCGGTCTCGCGCCGATCCCGAAACCGCTCGCCGACTTGCCCTGGCGTGTCCTGTGGGTCGTCGTGGCGCTCGGCGGCGCCGGCGTGCTCGCGCTCTACTCGGTCGCGCCCGGCGGCGGCGGTTCGCTGTTCCCTTATGCGCTGCCGCACGCCATGCGCTTCTGTGCCTTTCTGGCGCTGGCGATCGGTCTCTCCTACGTCCGCCCGCGAACGTTGAGCGAGTTTGTTTGGGTCGCCTATGGTGGCGGCATTTTCCTGCTCGTCCTCACCTTGATCATGGGAGCAATCGGCGGTGGCGCCAGATCATGGCTGGAGCTCGGATTCATCCGCATCCAGCCCTCTGAAGTGATGAAGCCCGTCTTGGTTCTCGTTCTCGCCCGCTTTTACGCCCATGTTCCGCCGCGCGAGCTGGGACGATGGGCCGCGATCTGGCCGGCCGGGGTGATATTGGTACCACCGATCATTCTGATCCTGCTCCAGCCGGATCTCGGCACCACGATGCTGATCATCCTGACCACGATCGCGATGATGTTCGTCGCCGGTCTTCCGATGAGCCTCTTCCTCGGCGGCGCGGCCGCCACCGCCGTCGCCGTGCCGATCGCCTATTCCTTCCTGCTGCCGCATCAGCAGGCACGGGTGCTGATCTTCCTCAACCCGGAGCAGGACCCACTGGGCGCCGGCTATCACATCACCCAGTCGCAAATCGCGATCGGCTCGGGGGGCCTGTTCGGCAACGGCTTTCTCCACGGCACCCAGGCGAGCGGCCGCTTCCTTCCCGAGCCGCATACCGATTTTATCTTCGCTGCAATCGCCGAGGAATGGGGACTGATCGGCGGCCTCGTCCTCATCCTCCTCTTCACTCTGCTGCTGCGCTGGGGCATGCGGGTCGCGATCGATGCGCGCGAACGGTTCGAACGGCTGACCGCCGCGGGTCTCACCCTCACCATCTTCTTCTACATCGCCGTCAACCTGATGATGGTGATGGGCCTCGCGCCGGTTGTCGGCATCCCGCTGCCCCTCGTTTCCTATGGCGGCTCGGCGATGCTGACCGTGATGATCTGCCTCGGCCTGCTGATGGCGATCGATCGCGACAATCGACGCGATCGCCGCCAGAGATAGGCGGCTTTGCATGCGGTTGCATTC
>JBFWUJ010000089.1:0-6267 GCA_050247295.1 Sphingomonas sp.
ACGCCCATCTCGATGCCTATGCGCCGGGTTTGCGTGAGGGCCAGCAGGTGCGGCGCGGCGAGCCGATCGGCCTGGTCGGGTCCACCGGCAATGCGGCGGCGGCCGGCCCGCACCTTCATTTCGCGATTAACCGGATGGCCCCGGCCGACCGCTGGTGGCAGGGCAGCCCGATCAATCCCTATCCGCTCCTTGCCGGTCAGGCGCCCGCCCGCTAAGGCGCCGGCTGCTCTTTCTCAGCTTACAGGTCTAGATCACATGAAGATCAGCGGCGTGGACATCCGTCCCGGCAACATCATTGAATATGAAGGCGGCATCTGGCGCGCCGTGAAGATCCAGCACACCCAGCCCGGCAAGGGCGGCGCCTACATGCAGGTCGAGATGAAGAATCTCATCGACGGCCGCAAGAACAACGTCCGCTTCCGCTCGGCGGAGACGGTGGAGCGCGTCCGCCTCGACACCAAGGACTTCCAGTTCCTGTACGCCGAAGGCGACATGCTGACCTTCATGGACAAGGAGAATTACGAGCAGGTATCGCTGCCGCGCGACCTGCTTGGCGATGCGGCCGCCTTCCTGCAGGATGGCATGGACGTGATCATGGAACTCTATAACGAGAAGCCGATCAGCGTGCAGCTTCCAGACACGATCGAGGCGACCATCGTCGAGGCCGACGCGGTGGTGAAGGGGCAGACCGCCTCGTCGAGCTACAAGCCGGCGGTGCTCGACAATGGCGTGCGCGTCATGGTCCCGCCGCACATCAGCGCCGGCACCAGGATCGTCGTCGATGTCTACGAGCAGACCTACGTCCGCCGGGCGGATTGAGCCGGCCCGTGGTTTCCCATTCAGGCCTGATCACCGTTATGACCCGCGCCGCCCGCAAGGCGGCGCCGAAGCTTCGCCGCGACTTCGGCGAGGTCGAGCAGCTGCAGGTCAGCCGCAAGGGGCCGGCCGATTTCGTCAGCCGCGCCGACGAGCAGGCCGAGCGCACGCTGCTCGAGGAGCTGCAGCATGCGCGCCCCGATTGGGGCCTGCTGCTGGAGGAAAGCGGCGCGATCGAGGGCAATCCGATGAAGCCGCGCTGGATCGTCGATCCACTCGACGGCACCACCAATTTCCTGCACGGCATCCCGCATTTCGCGATCTCGATCGCGGTGCAGGAACCCAAGCCGGGCGGACAGGGGTGGGGCGAGATCAGTCACGGCCTCGTCTACAACCCGATCACCGACGAGACGTTCTGGGCGGAGAAGGGGCGGGGCGCCTGGCTGCAGGACCGGCGGCTGCGCGTTTCGGCCCGCCGCGATCTCAGCGAGGCGCTGGTCGCGACCGGCATACCCTATAAGGCACATGGCGATCTGGATCGCTTTCAGCGAATATTGTCGGCGGTTGGTCCGGAAGTCGCTGGCATCCGCCGCTTCGGCTCGGCAGCGCTCGATCTGGCCTGGCTTGCCGCCGGCCGCTACGATGGCTTTTGGGAAGAGGAACTGGAATTCTGGGATATCGCGGCGGGCCTGATTCTGGTGCGCGAGGCGGGTGGCTTCGTGACCGATTTCCGTGGCTCGGAGGCGGGCCTGGCGAAAGGCGAGGTGCTGGCCGCGAACGAGCCCCTGCACAGTCGCCTGCACAAGCTGGTCGCCGGCGCGCTGCGCTGATCGCGCTGGCGCTGTTCGGCGCCGCCGCTCCTGCTTTCGGCCAGGCGGAATGGTCGATCCCGCAGGGCGAGCTGCGATCGCCGGCCGAGATCGAAGCGGTCGCCGAACGGTTTCCGAACAGCACCTTCGTCCAGCGCCGGTTGCTGGCCGCAGCCCTGGCGGCGCAGGATGGGTTACGCATCGTCCTCGGCCTCGGCGGACTCGCCGAACTCGGCTACGCGCCGTCGGAGGAGACGCTGCGCCTGCTCGCGCCGCATGTGCCGGCCGAGGAAATGGCGGCGCTCCGCTTGCGCTTCGACGCCAACCGCGCGGTCGTGCGGGCCAGCCGCCTGTTCACGACGGTCCCCGACAGCGGCCGGCTGATCGAGGGCATCGCCTGGGATCCCGCCTATCGTCGGCTGTTCGCCTCCTCGGTCGTGGGACGGGAGCTGCTCTACACCGACGGAGAGACGTGGCGTGCGGTGCCGGGGTTCAATCCCGGCAGCCTGTTCGGTTTGGCGATCGACGATGCCCGGCGGCTGATCTGGGTCGCCTCCGGCGCGGTGGAGCAAACCCCCTCGCCGGAAACCGCCTTTCGCGGCCTGATCGCGCTCAGCATCGACGATTTCCGGATCGTCCACCGGATCGCGACCGGACCGGAGGGCGGGCCGGGCGACATCGCTCTGGGTGCTGACGGCACCCTCTACGCCGCCGATCCGGCGCGCGGGACGATCTGGCGGGTCGGCGTGGGAGACAGCGTCGCGACCATTCTGGTGCCGCCTGGCCGGCTCCAAAATCCCCAGGGGATGGTGCCGTCGATCGACCGCCGTCGGCTCTATGTCGCCGACTATGTCTATGGCCTTGCGCTGGTCGATACGAACGACGGCGCCGTGACCCGGCTCGAATCCGGCGTGACCACGATGCTGGACGGGATCGACGGGCTGCTGCCGTGGCGCGGCGGCCTGCTGGCGATCCAGAACGGGACCAGCCCGCGCCGGATCATCCACCTGACTCTCGATTCATCCGGCCGCCGGATTACCGGCAGCCGGGTGGTCGAAAGTGCCCATCCCGATTGGGGCGAGCCGACGCTCGGCTTCATCCGACGCGGCAATCTGGTCTACGTCGCCGACGCGCAGTGGGAGCGGTACGGCGCCGGCGGCGTGGTGACCGGCGAAGGGCCGACAAGACCGACCGCGATCCGTGAGGCGCGGCTGCCGCGCTGATCAATTGCCCCAGCCGATCATCCGCTCGAATTGCGGCAGCAGCGTGGTGAACAGCTCGACATTGTCGAGGAACAGGGCGCGAGACATGCCGCCGCCGGCGTCGAGGTTGATGTCCATCTCCATCGTCGGGAAATTGTTGCCGGAGATGAACGCCCGGCCGTAGCGGTGGTCGCGATTCCACTCGTTCAGCCGTGACAGTGCGGGCACCGTATCCATTTCGTAGGAAGAATGGAGCTGGACCGCCCGGCAATCCCGGCCATTCGTGCAATCGAAGAAATAGACGATGAAATTGGTGCCGCCGGCCGCGGTATCGATCTTCGGATCGCCGTTGCTGTCGCGACCGAGCTGGGCCCGATAGCCGCCAGCCTGCAGCGCCTGCACGATGCTGTTCGGATTGGTCGCCGTGATAATCTGGGCAGTAACCGGGGTCGCCCAGGCCAAGGCCGCCGCGGCGGCAAGAACGAACTTCGCTTTCATCCCGCATCCCCCCTCGCTGATCGATCCGAAAGTGACCGGCGGCGTGGTCTCTGTCAACTTGCCCCAAGGCGGTTGCGAGGGCGGGCGGGCTGGCCTAAAGCCGCGGCGATTCATCGCATTGGGGAATGCGCCAGATGGCGTCGGTAGCCGCCGATTACCTGCCTATATTGCTGTTCCTGGCCGTCGCGCTGGGACTGTCGGCGGCGTTCGTCGTGCTGCCGATGCTGGTCTCTCGTCTGACCGGCGCCAATCGGCCCTATCCGAACAAGCTCACCGAATATGAATGCGGCTTCCCGGCGTTCGAAGACAGCCGGGCCCAGTTCGACGTCCGCTTCTATCTGGTCGCGATCCTGTTCATCGTCTTCGATCTCGAGGCGGCGTTCCTGTTTCCCTGGGCGGTGACGGTCATCGGCCTCGGCTGGTCGGCCTGGTTCGCGATGATGATCTTCCTCGCCGAACTGGCCCTGGGCCTCATCTATGCGTGGAAGAAGGGAGCACTCGAATGGGAGTGATTCTGGATGCCCGCGGCCAGCCCATGAACGTCCCGCCCGAAGGCACGCCGCCCGACGCCTATGCCTTTGACCAGATTCGGGCCGAGGTCAGCGACAAGGGATTCCTCGTCACCTCGACCGAGGATCTGTTCCAATGGGCCAGGACCGGCTCGCTCTGGTGGATGACGTTCGGCCTCGCCTGCTGCGCTGTCGAGATGATCCATGTGAACATGCCGCGCTACGATCTTGAAAGATTTGGCGCCGCCCCGCGCGCCAGCCCGCGCCAATCGGACGTGATGATCGTCGCCGGGACGCTCTGCAACAAGATGGCGCCGGCGCTGCGGCGGGTCTACGACCAGATGTCGGAACCGCGCTATGTGATCTCCATGGGCAGTTGCGCGAATGGCGGCGGCTATTATCATTACAGCTACAGCGTCGTGCGCGGCTGCGACCGCATCGTGCCGGTCGATATTTACGTCCCGGGATGTCCGCCGACCGCCGAGGCCTTGCTCTACGGCATCATGCAGCTGCAGCGGCGCATTCGCCGCGAAGGCACGATAGAGCGCTAGCATGGGCAGCCCCGCACCCCTCGTTCCGGCCCGTGAGGGCATCGTCGACGCCGTAAAGGCGACGATCGGCGATGCGTTCCTGTCGGCGCGCGAGGCGGTCGGCGAAGTGTCCATCGACGTCGCCCGCGAGAGCGTCGCCGAGGTTTTGGCGAAGCTGCGCGACGAGCTGGACTATCAGCAGCTGATGGAGATCGCCGGGGTCGATTATCCCGAGCGGGCCCAGCGGTTCGAGGTCGTCTATCATCTGCTCTCGCTGACGAAGAACCATCGCCTGCGGGTGCGTGTCTCGACCGACGAGGAGAATGCGGTGCCGACCGTGACCGGCGTCTTCCCGGTCGCCGGCTGGCTGGAGCGGGAGGTGTTCGACATGTACGGCGTCGCCTTCGCCGGCCATCCGGACCTCAGGCGCATCCTCACCGATTACGGCTTCAGCGGCCATCCCCAGCGCAAGGATTTCCCGCTCACCGGCTATGTCGAGCTGCGCTATTCCGAGGAGGAGAAAAGGGTCGTCTACGAGCCGGTCAGCCTCGCCCAGGATTTCCGCAGCTTCGATTTCCTTTCGCCCTGGGAAGGCGCCGAATATGTAATGCCGGGCGACGAGAAGGCGGAGCCAGAGGCGCCGGGCGCGCCGAGCCCGCTCAAGGCCGACCAGATCGGCAAGCCGGTTGAGGGCAAGACCCAGGCGCCGCCGCCGACGCCCAAGACAACGGAGCATAAGGGCCAGACCGGCGCCGGCGAGCCGGCCAACAAGATCGCCGCCAAGCCCTCGCGCAAGCGCAAGCCGAAGGACGGGGGCGGCAAGGATGGCTGACACCCGCACGATCGACGTCGGAACACCGGGCGCGACCGATGTCGCGGACGGCAATTACACGATCAATTTCGGCCCGCAGCATCCGGCCGCGCACGGCGTGCTGCGTCTGGTGCTGGAGCTGGATGGCGAGATCATCGAGCGGGTCGATCCGCATATCGGCCTCTTGCACCGCGGCACCGAGAAGCTGTGCGAATACAAGACCTATATCCAGGCGCTCCCCTATTTCGATCGGCTGGATTACTGCTCCCCGCTTTCGATGGAGCACAGCTTCGTGCTGGCGATCGAGAAGCTGATGGGCCTCGAAGTGCCGCTCCGGGCCCAGTATCTGCGGGTTTTCTTCGCCGAGCTGACCCGCATCTCGAACCATATGCTGAACCTCGGCAGCCATGTCATGGATGTCGGCGCGATGACGCCGAACCTGTGGATGTTCGAGCTGCGCGAAGACTGCATGAACTTCTACGAGCGGGCGTCGGGCGCGCGGATGCACGCGGCCTGGTTCCGTCCCGGCGGGGTCCATCAGGATGTGCCGCTGAAGTTGCTCACCGACATCGCCGATTGGCTGGACAACCGGGTGCCGCGCCTGTTCGAGGACGCGATCAGCCTGGTCGCCGACAATCGCATCTTCAAGCAGCGCAATGTCGATATCGCGACGGTCTCCAAGGAAGACGCGCTGGCCTGGGGCTTTTCCGGCCCGATGATCCGCGCCGCCGGCATTCCGTGGGATATTCGCCGCTCGCAGCCCTATGACGTCTATGACCGGATGGACTTCGAGGTGCCGGTCGGCACCCGCGGCGATTGCTATGATCGCTTCATGGTCCGGGTGGAGGAGGTGCGGCAGTCGGTCCGGATCATGAAGCAGTGTCTCAATGAGATGCCGGAGGGCCCGATCGCCAGCCTCGACCGCAAGGTCGTGCCGCCCAAGCGCGGCGAGATGAAGATGTCGATGGAAGCGCTGATCCATCACTTCAAGCTCTATACCGAAGGCTTCCACGTTCCCGCCGGCGAGGTTTACGTGGCGACCGAGAGCCCGAAGGGCGAGTTCGGCGTCTATCTGGTCGCCGACGGCACCAA
>JBFWUJ010000090.1:0-6209 GCA_050247295.1 Sphingomonas sp.
TTTTCGGCCTCGGCCGACTATCTGCGCTCGACCCTCTATCATGACGGCGACACCGGCGGCCTCGGCACGTTCGCGACCTATCTTTTCACGCATAACAGCCAAGTCTGCATATTCTCGTTCGCGCTCGGCTTCATGTTCGGCGTGCCGACCGCGATGCTGATCGTCTACAACGGCGCGATTGTCGGTGCGATGTTCTCGCTGTTCGGCTCACACGGCCTCGGCTTCGAGCTCGGCGGCTGGTTGATCATCCACGGCTCGACAGAATTCTTTGCCATCATCCTGGCCGGCGCGGCCGGTCTCAGGATCGGCTGGGCGGTCGTGTTCCCGGGCGAAGAAACGCGGATGGCGGCGGCGACCCGGGCGGGCCGGACCTCGGCAATCGCGATGGGCGGCGTGCTCGTCATGCTGCTCGTCGCCGGGCTGCTCGAAGGATTCGGGCGGCAGCTGATCGTCAACGATCTCGCCCGGTACGCGATCGGCAGCACGATGCTCGCCGGCTGGCTGCTCTATTTCTACATTCCACGCCGGCAGGACGTGCGCGACGATGGCTGAGTTCGCGGCCGTCAACCGCCAGGCGCTACGGGGACGCCGCCGTTCGCTGGTGACGCCCGAGGGCGTCGATCTCAGCCTGAGCCTCGCCGAGGTCGGTCAGCGGGCCGGTGCGTTCATGCTCGACTGGCTGATCATCATCATCTCAATGATCATCCTCTTCTTCGGCTGCTCCGCGGTTGTGAGCAGCCTTGGCACCCGGATGGGGAGCGAGATCGGCACGACGATCTGGTTGCTCGGCCTGTTCCTGCTGCGCAACTTCTACTTCATCCTGATGGAGATGGGCCCACGCGCCGCCACCTTCGGCAAGCGGGCCGGCGGCATCAGGGTGGTGGCGCGCAGCGGCGACCGGCTGACCGCCGACCGGGTGATCGCCCGCAATCTGATGCGGGAGATCGAAATCTACCTGCCGTTGAGCTTCATCGTCTACAACGCATCGGCCGGCGAGGGCGAAGGCCTGCTCGCGCTCGCCGGGCTGGTGTGGACCGCCCTCTTCCTGTTTTTCCCGTGGTTCAACAAGGATCGCCTCCGGGTCGGCGATCTGCTCGCCGGCACTTGGGTGATCAACGCGCCGAAGCGCAAGCTGACCGTCGAACTGGCGCCGCCGGATGCGGAAGGCGTCGAAGCCTCGCCCTTCAGTTTCACCGACGCGCAACTCGACACATATGGCGTCTTTGAACTGCAGGTGCTGGAACAGGTGCTGCGCGACAATCAGGCGGAGGGGATCGCCGGCGTGGCCGCCACCATCCGTCATAAGATCGGCGCGACAATGCTGGGCAACGACCGCGATTTCCTGGTCGCCTACTATCGACAAGCGCGTGAACGGATGGAGCGCGGGCTGCTTTTCGGCAAGCGGCGGGAGAACAAGTTCGATCGCGAGGGAACCGGCGGCGGCGCCTAGCGCTGGTCCATCGAGGCGCGAAGCGGCAGGAAATCGCGCCGCCAGTAATCGGCCAGACAAACCCGCTCCAGACGAAAGGCCCCGGCCGCCGATCGAACCCGGATTCCCGTGCCTGCGACGAAAGGCCCGCCGGCACCCCGCAGACGGAAAGCCCGGTTCGCGAAGGACCGGTCCCAGTCATGCGCCCTACCTACCTGCACCCCGGTTCCGGCGAACGCCAGGATGTGGAGCGCGCCGGCGCCTTCGGCCGATCCGGTGACGGTTACGAACGTATGATCGCCGCTGCTGCACCCCGGTGCGCCGGTCTGAAAGGCGAGGATCTCGGTGTCGGCATCCAAGGTGCCATCGTTCATGTCGAGCCGTTCGCCGTCGATCCGTCGTCGTTCGAAGCGGAAGCACTGCCGCGCATCGGGAGGCGGCGCGATCTCGGCGCAGGCCAGCCGCGGCGCGTTCCGGAGGCCGGGATCGTAAAGCGGACCGGCGATGCCGCAGCCGGCGAGCATCAGCGTCATCGGAAGAACAGCCCTGCACGCGGCCCCTGCCATCGTCACCCCCTGCCCAGACGCGCTCCACCATAGCAAGCGGGCGCGACAAAAGGGACCGGAATCTCGGTCGGACGGCTAGCCCTGCAGCTCATGCCGGCGCATCGCATGGCGGAGCTGATCGTAAGTCAGGCTGAGCGCCGTCGCCGCTGCCCGCTGATTCCACCGGCAGCGCTCGAGCGCGGCAGTCAGGATCGCCTTTTCATATTCCGCGACCGCCAGCCGGAAATCGGCGGCGCCGGCCGGGTCATGCCCGCTTTCGGCAGCGGCCGGCGCGGTCTCGGGCGGCTCCGTGCGCGTCGGAGAATCGGTTGACGCGGGCTCTGCAGCGGCCTCGACGATGACCGGCGCCCAAGGCGATTCGAACGGATCGAACTGGATATCCTCGATCGGCTCTGTCGCATCGGGCCAGCGATAGACGGCGCGCTCGATCACGTTCCGCAACTCGCGGACATTCCCCGGCCACTGATAGGCCAGCATTCGCGCCATGACCTCCTCGCTGAAGCCAGGCCAGCTTTCCCATTCGAGCTCGAGCGCCATCCGGCGGGCGAAATGATCGGCCAGCACCGGAATATCGCTCTGCCGGTGGCGAAGGGGCGGCAACGTCACGACCTCGAAGGAGAGCCGGTCGAGGAGATCGGCGCGGAAACGGCTCTGCTCGACAAGGCGGGGCAGGTGCTCATTGGTCGCGGCGACGATCCGCACGTCCACGGTGATCGGCTTCGAGGCGCCGATCCGGGTGAGCTCGCCATACTCGATCGCTCTGAGCAGACGATCCTGCGCCGGGCTCGACAAGGTCGCCAGCTCATCGAGAAACAGAGTGCCGCCATTCGCCTCCTCGAACCGGCCCTGGCGCGCCTTGGTCGCGCCGGTGAACGCGCCCGCCTCGTGGCCGAACAGCTCGGCCTCGATCAGTGTTTCGGGAAGTGCCGCGCAGTTCATCACCACCAGCGGCCCGTCCCAACGCGCGGAGAGGCGATGCAGCCGCTCGGCGATCAGCTCCTTGCCCGTGCCCCGCTCGCCGATCACGAGCACCGGCCGGTCGAGTGGCGCGGCCCGGCTGGCGCGCTCTACCGCGTCGAGGAACGAGGTCGATTGGCCGACGAGCTGGGTGTTGCGCTCCATTCCGAAGAATTGGCGGATCACGCCACGTCTTGGCAAGCCAAAACGATCGACAAATGGCGCAAAGCAGCGATTTTTGGCAGTTTTACGAAGGTATCGGGAATTGGCACGGCATCTGCTTCAAATATGGCATCCACGCCGGATGGTCGGCGGGATGGCGAGCAAAGCCAAGGAAAGGGAGACCGAAAAATGTTCAGCTTCGATCGTTTCGCCAGCGTCGCCGCCTCCGTGGCGGGTGCGCTGTTCCTGTCCACCCTGTCGATCGCCGCGGCCATCGGCCCCGCCCGCTCGGCGGAGACCATGCCGATCGTGACCGCCTCGGTCGCCCACAGCGTCACCGCGCATGGTTGACGTCGATCCGGTTCGGGTCAAGGTGGACGCTGCGCAGCTCATCCGGATGGGCACGCGGCGTCCGGCCCGGCCGTATGCAATCGCCAAGGAGTTGTTTCCCATGGGTATCTTTTCGCGGACGCGCGACATCATCGCTGCCAATGTCACCGACCTGCTGGACAAGGCGGAGGACCCGGCGAAGCTCATTCGGATGATCATCCTCGAAATGGAGGAGACGCTGGTCGAGGTCCGCTCGTCCGCCGCCCGGACGATCGCCGACCAGAAGGAGATGCGCCGCCAGATCGGCAAGCTCGATCGGCTGCAGGAAAGCTGGGTCGAGAAGGCTGAGCTGGCCCTTTCGAAGGGTCGCGACGATTTGGCCAAGGCGGCCCTGTTCGAAAAGCAGAAGGCGGCCGATATGGCCGATCAGCTGAAGGTCGAGATCGAGGTCCTCGACGACGCGCTGCGCGCGAACGAAGCGGACATCGCCAAGCTGCAGACCAAGCTTCGCGAGGCGCGCGCCCGACAGAATGCCATCATGACTCGCCTGCAGAGCGCCCAGGATCGCTCGCGGCTGCGCGAAATGTATTCGGGCCCCAAGACCGAGGACGCCTTTTCGCGCTTCGACATGCTGGAACGACAGGCCGACCTGGCGGAAGGTCAGGCCGACGCGCTCGGCCTTGCCGGGCCACCGCGGACGCTGGACGACGAGATCGCCGAGCTTCGAAATGCCGACAAGGTGGATGCCGAACTGGAAGCGCTCAAGGCGAATATCGCCAAGCGCACCAACGGCGGCGAAGCCGAGAAGAAGGAGGACTGAGCCATGGAGGACATTCTGGTCCCGATCTTCGTCGTCGGCATGCTCTTCATCGGGCTGCCATGGATCGTCCTTCACTATGTCAGCAAATGGAAGACAGCGGCGACGCTGACCACCGAGGACGAGAATCTGCTCGACGAGCTGCATGAGCTGGCGCGCCGGCTCGACGACAGGATGCTCACGATCGAGCGGATCGTTCAGGCCGAGAACCCCAATTGGCGGACGCTGACCGCGGATCCGGTCGAAAGCCTGCTGGAGGATCGCGGCGAGCGGCTTCTTTCCGATCGCAATGACCACATCGAGCGCGCCGAGCGCGCCATTCGGAGGAATGTATGACGTCCCCCCGCACCCGCTTCTACCTCGACAAGCAGAACGCCAAATGGGCCGGCGTCTGCGCCGGGATCGCCGACTATACGGGCATCGACGTGACCCTGGTCCGGCTCGGCTTCATCGCCTCTTTCTTCGTCGCCGGCCCGATGTCGTTCATCTTCTACTTCATCGCCGCCTGGATGGCGCCGACGAAGCCGGTCGATCTCTACGATCAGAGCCAGGATGAGCGGAAGTTCTGGCAGGGCGTGCGCGCCAATCCGAAGCGCACCGCGCGCGACGTCCGGGCCCGCTTCCGCGAGCTCGACCGGCGGCTGGCCGATGTCGAGACCTATGTCACAAGCTCGAACAACCGGCTCGCCCGCGAGATCGAGGAACTTCGCTAGCAACCGCTTTCAACGGGGAATCAATCATGTCCGGTGGTCAGGTTTTCGTCATCGCCATCATCGCCATGTCGATGGGGGCTTGGATCATCACCAGCTGGATCCGGGCGCGGCACGGATATCCGCTGGATGACGATTGGAGCGGGATGGGCATGGGCGGCAGCTCCCAAGATCCGCAATCGACCCGCCAGGTCGAGGCGCTGACGACCGAAAACAGCCAACTCAAGGGTCAGGTGTCCCGCCTCGAGGAACGCATCGCGGTGCTTGAGCGAATCGCCACAGACCCGGCCGAGCGCACCGCGCGCGAGATTGAGAAACTACGGTGAGGAAACCAAAATGAGCGGAATGGAATTTGCGCTCGCCATCATCGTCGTCAGCACCGTCGGCTGGCTGGCGAGCAGCTGGATCCGGGCCAGGCACGGTTATCCGATCGAGAATGAATGGTCGGGGATGACTCACAAGACCGATCCCGAAGCGGCGAGCCAGGTCAAGCAGCTGACGACCGAGAACGGCCAGCTCAGGGGCCAGATGTCCCGCCTCGAGGAGCGGATCGCGGTGCTGGAGCGGATCGCTACAGACCCCGCGGCACGCACCGCAAGCGAGATCGATGCCCTACGCGGCCCCGCCAACTAAGGAGTCCTGACAATGGCTCAGAAATCGGACCTCGCCGAGCAGGTGATCATCCCGAATTTGCCGTGGATCATCGGCGGCGGCATGTTGCTCGGCCTGCTCGCCATCATGGCCTGGGTCTTTCTCACCTGGCTCAGGATCAAGCACGGCTATCCGCTGGAAACCTCATGGGGCAAGGCGATCGAACCCAGGATGACCACCGAGACGGCGGAGCGAATGAAGCTCTTGTCGGGCGAGAACGCGCAGCTTCGCGCCGAACTGGGTTCGGTCAAGGACCGGCTCGCCAATGTCGAACGGATCGTCACCGACGACAGCCATCGGCTGACCCATGAAATCGAAGCCCTGCGCAAACCGACGAACTAGGAAACCAGCATGAACCTCGGCGTCCTTATCCCCATTCTCGGCATCATGTGCGGCCTCGTCGCGATTATCGGCCCAGTGTTCGTGATGCCCTATCTGCGGCTCAAGGAGCGGCAGCTGACGCTGATGAGCAACGACACGGCCGAGAAGGCGGCCCAATATGCGGCCCAGACCGAGCGCCTTGAACAGCGGGTCCGCGTTCTGGAGCGCATCATCACCGACAAGGGCATCGTCGTCGCCGACGAGAT
>JBFWUJ010000091.1:0-6187 GCA_050247295.1 Sphingomonas sp.
CCGGCATCCAGCATCAGCTTCGCCGTTTCGCCGACCCGGCGGATATTCTCGACCCGGTCGGCGGCGGTGAAGCCGAGGTCGCGATTGAGCCCGAGCCGGACATTGTCGCCATCGAGCAGGAAGGTGTGGCGGCCGGCTTCGTGCAATTTCTGCTCGACCAGATCGGCGATCGTCGATTTGCCGGCGCCGCTGAGGCCGGTGAACCAGAGCAGTTTCGGCCGTTGCCCCATCAGCGCGGCGCGCCGAGCGGGAGTGACGGCCGATGCCTGCTCGTGCAGATTGTCGGCGCGGCGCAGGCCGAAGTGGATCAGCCCGGCGGCGATGGTGCGGGCGCTCACCGGATCGATCAGGATGAAGCCGCCGAGTTCGCGGCTCTGCGCATAGGGCTCGAACGCCAGCGGCCGGACGGTCCACAGATTGGCGATCCCGATCTCGTTGAGGGCGAGGGTACGGGCGGCGAGGGGCGCCATCGTCTCGACGTCGATCTGGTGCTTCAGGCTCTGGACGGTGGCTGCGACGGTGCGGGCGCCGTGCTTGAGCAGGTAGCGGCGGCCGGGCAGCAGCTTTTCCTCGTCGAGCCAGATCAGGCTCGCCTCGAACTGGTCGGCGATCATCGGCGGCGTGCCCGCGAACAGGGTATCGCCGCGGCCGCAATCGACCGGGTCGGCGAGCACGAGCGAGACCGCGTCGCCCGCCTGCGCGCCATCCCTGTCTCCATCCATCGCCGCGATCCGCGCCACCTTGGAGGAGGCGCCGCCCGCCACCGTCACCGCTTCGCCCGGCCGGATCGAACCGCTGGCGACGGTGCCGGCGAGGAAGCGGGTCTCGCCGTCGCGGGTGATCATCTGCACCGGCATCCGGAAATCGGCGATGTCCGTGCGGGCGCGCGGCGCGGCCCGGTCCAGATATTCGATCAGGGTCGGCCCGTCATACCAGCCCATCCGTTCCGAACGCTGCAGGACATTGTCGCCCTCCAGCGCCGAGACCGGGATCGCCTCGATTTCATCGCCTTCCGCGAAAAGGCAGCCGAGCGCGTAGCAGGCATTGTTGAAAGGTCCGGCCTGCCAGCCGACGAGGTCCATCTTGTTCACGGCCAGCACGAAGGCCCGCACCCCGAGCAGCCGGGCGATCATCACGTGGCGGCGGGTCTGCGTCGTCAGCCCCTTGCGCGCATCGACCAGAACGATGGCGAGATCGGCGGTCGAGGCGCCGGTCGCCATATTGCGGGTATATTGCTCATGCCCCGGCGCGTCGGCGAGCAGGAAGCGACGGTTCGCCGTCGCGAAGGCCAGCCGCGCGACATCGATCGTGATTCCCTGCTCGCGCTCCGCTTCCAGCCCGTCGGCGATGAAGGCGAAATCCTCGATCCCGGCGACCCGATCCTCCGGCACCGCGCCGCAGCCGACCAGCAGCCGGCCGATCAGCGTCGACTTGCCATCGTCGACCGAGCCGCAGGTGAGAAGGTGAAGCCGTTCGGCCATGTCAGAAATAGCCCTGCCGCTTCTTGCGCTCCATCGAGGCCGGCTGGTCGCGATCGATAAGCCGCCCCTGCCGCTCCGATGTGTTGGCGGCGGCGAGTTCGCCGAGCAGCGCCTCGATATCGGCCGCCTCGCTCTCGATCGCCCCGGTCAGCGGATAGCAGCCCAGGGTGCGGGTGCGGACCCGGCGGATCGCCGGCGCCTCGTCCGGTTCGAGCCGGAATCGTTCGTCGTCGACGATCAGCAGGGTGGCGTCGCGCCGCACCGTCGGCCGATCGGCGGCGAAATAGAGGGAGGCGACCCGCAGCCGCTCGCGGGCGATGTAGCGCCACACATCCGCCTCGCTCCAGTTGGAGAGCGGGAAGACGCGCATCGTCTCGTGCGCACCGAGCCGGATGTTGTAGAGGTTCCAAAGCTCCGGCCGCTGGCGGCGCGGGTCCCACACGTGCCCCGGTCCGCGGATCGAGAAGATTCGCTCTTTGGCCCGGCTCGCCTCCTCGTCTCGCCGGGCACCGCCGAACGCCATGTCGAAGCCGCCGGCATCGAGCGCCTGTTTCAGGCCCTCCGTCTTCCACGCATCGGTGTGCAGGGACGGGCCGTGATCGAAGGGATTGATGCCGCGCGCCTCCGCGTCCGGATTGCGGTGGACGATCAGCGTCATTCCCGCCTCGGCCGCCAGCGCGTCGCGCAGCGCGTACATCTCGGCGAACTTCCAGCCGGTATCGACATGGAGCAGCGGGAAGGGCGGGGTGGCCGGCCAGAATGCCTTGCGGGCGAGGTGCAGCATGACGATGCTGTCCTTGCCGGCCGAGAACAGCAGCACCGGCCGCGCCGAGTCCGCCGCGGCCTCGCGGAAGATGTGGATCGCCTCGGCTTCCAGCCGGTCCAGCGGATCTGGGGCGGGCGTCGTCACCGGCGCGGTGTAGCGCCGCCCCGCGCCTTTTCAAGCCGCCGGCCGGTTCAGCTTTGGCTTGCGTCATCCAGGCGCCGGGCCTAAATCGCGCCCACGCATCGGCCGCTCCGGGAAGGGGCGGCCCTTATTGTTTTAAAGGAGTGTCCCGTGGCGCAGCCGCTTATGCCCCATGCAACGGCCAGCTGGCTTGTCGACAACACGTCGCTGACCTTTCCGCAGATCGCCGAATTTTGCGGCCTGCATATCCTGGAGGTGCAGGCGATCGCCGACGACATGGCCGCGACCAAGCTCACCGGCCGCGATCCGCTGCGTTCCGGCGAGCTGACCCTGGAGGAGATCGACCGGGGCCAGGCCGATCCTGACTACCGGCTGCAGATCCAGAAAGCGCCGGACCAGGCGATGCGGACCAAGGGCCCGCGCTACACGCCGGTCTCGAAGCGGCAGGACAAGCCGGACGGCGTCGCCTGGCTGATCCGCAACCATCCGGACCTTTCGGACGGCCAGATCGGCAAGCTGATCGGCACCACCCGCACCACCATCCAGGCGATCCGCGAGCGCAACCACTGGAACATCGCCAATATCCAGCCGAAGGACCCGGTGACGCTCGGCCTCACGTCGCAGCGCGAGCTCGACGCGGCGGTGGCGAAGGCGGCGAAGGCGAAGGGCACCGAGGCGCCGGCGCAGGACGCCCGAATCGACCAGGATCGGGCGGCGCTGATCGAGGAGCTGCGCGCCGAGCGCGAAACCGCGGCCCGCGACGCCGAGGCGGCGCTGGCGGGCGAGGAGCCCGGTGCAAGCGGCGAGCCGAGTGCCGAAGACCTCTTCCGCAGCTGAGCTCCCGGCCGAGGCCGTCTCGCCGGACGCGTCGTTCGCCGAACGTATCCCGACCGAGCATCGGGGCCTCACCTATCCATTCGGCCGGAAGACTCCCGACTACGGCGCGGTGCTGCCGCTTGCCGACGGCGTCGGCTGGACGCGGCTGCCCGTCCCGGGGGCGCTGAACCATATCAACATCTGGCTGCTGGACGATGGGGACGGGCTCGCCATCGTCGATACCGGGCTCGACATCCCGCAATCGCGGGAGGCGTGGGATAGCCTGTTCGCGGGGCCGATGGCCGGGCGGACCGTGACGCGGGTGATCTGCACCCACTTCCACCCGGACCATATCGGCCTCGCCGGCTGGCTGTGCGAGCGGTTCGGCGTCCGGCTCTGGATGAGCCGTGACGAGTGGCTGTTCGCCCGCATGCTGACGGCCGACGTGCGCGAAGCGCCGCCTGTCGAGGCGATCGCCTATTGGCGGATGGCCGGCTGGAGCGAGGACGCGATCGCGGCCGAGGCGGCGAAGGGCTGGGGACGGTTCGCCTCGGCAGTGAGTCCGGTTCCGGTCGCCTTCCGCCGAATGCAGGAGGGCGACGAACTCGCCATCGGCGACCGCCAGTGGCGGGTGGTCGTCGGCAACGGCCATTGCCCCGAACATGCCTGCCTGCTGGACGAAGCCGGCAAGCTGCTGATCGCCGGCGATCAGGTGCTGCCCCGGATTACCTCGAATGTCTCGCTCTCGCTGAGCGAGCCGGAGGCCGATCCGTTGGGCGACTGGCTTGCCTCGATCGCCAAGCTGCGGACGCTGCCCGAGGATCTTCTTGTCCTGCCCTCGCATGGCGAGCCGTTCACCGGCCTGCACGCCCGACTCGACAAGCTGGCCCAGGGCCATGCCGGGCGGCTCGACGCGCTGCATGCCCATCTCGCCGAGCCAAAGCGGGCGGTCGATTGTTTCGGCGTCCTGTTCGCGCGGGCGGTCGGCGATCATGTCGGCCTCGCCACCGGCGAGGCGCTGGCGCATCTGCGCCATCTGGAAGAGACCGGCCGCGCGAGCCGCGAGGACCGCGCCGGCGTTGCCTGGTTTCGCGCCGCTTGACCGGCCGATCCGGCGCGCTCAAAGCATTTCGATGGCCGAAGACGCCACCGCCCCGTCCGAACTTTCCTTCGAGGCCGCACTGAAGCGGCTGGAGGAGATCGTCCGCCAGCTGGAAAGCGGTGAGGCGCCGCTCGATGAGGCGATCAAGCTCTATGAGGAGGGCGACCGCCTGAAGCGGCAGTGCGAGGCGCGGCTGAAGGACGCGCAGATGAAGATCGAGCAGATCCAGTTCGATCGCGAGGGACAGCCCGCCGGCACCGCGCCCTTCGGGGAAGGCTGACCCCTTGCCCGTTCAGCCAGCTTCCCTGCTTGCGACGGCGCTTGCCGAAATCGCCGCCGATATCGATCGCGGCTTCGAAGCACTGCTGCCGGTCCCTGCGGACAGCCGGGCCCGGCTCTATGAGGCGATGCGCTACGCCGCGGTCGGCGGCGGCAAGAGGATGCGGCCGTTGCTGGTCGCCGCCGGCTGCAATCTGTTCAAGATCGATCGGGCGCGCGCCCTGCGGGTCGGCCTCGCGGTCGAATGCATCCATGTCTATTCGTTGATCCACGACGACCTGCCCTGCATGGACGATGACGATCTGCGGCGCGGCAAGCCGACCCTGCACCGCGCTTTCGACGAATGCACGGCGATCCTGGCCGGCGATTCGCTGCACGCTCTGGCGTTCGAAATCCTCGCCGACGAGGCGACCCATGAGGACCCGTTCGTCCGCGCCGAACTCGGTCTCGAACTGGCCCGCGCATCGGGCCCGGCCGGGATGGCCGGAGGCCAGATGCTCGATCTGATGGCGGAGGCCGGAATTCTCGATCTCGCCGCCGTGACCCGTCTTCAACAGCTGAAGACCGGTGCATTGATCGGCTGGTGCCTGGAGGCGGCGGCGATCATGGGCCGGGTGCCGCCGGAGGGGCGAAGCGGCCTGCGCGGCTATGCCCGGGACACCGGCCTCGCCTTTCAGATCGCCGACGACCTGCTCGATCACGAAGGCAGCGAGGAGAAAGCCGGCAAGAGGGTCGGCAAGGATGCGGCGGCGGGGAAGGGCACGTTCGTCTCCCTGCTCGGCGCGGAGCGCGCGCGCCGGCAGGCCGAAGCCTTGGTCGATCAGGCGATCGATCATTTGCGCCCGTTCGGCGAGGAAGCCGATCTGCTGCGCGAGGTCGCCCGCTTCGCGGTGGCGCGGGATCATTGATTCTTCGTGCCGCCCGTCGCAGGTTCGCGCTGAACGGGGAGGCTGAATGAAGACCGCCGTCTATCCGGGCACGTTCGATCCGATCACGCTCGGCCATCTCGACATCATCCGCCGCGCCGCCCATCTGGTCGACCGGCTGGTGATCGGCGTCACCACCAATCCCAGCAAATCCCCGATGTTCACCGTCGACGAACGGCTTGCGATGGTGGAGCGGGAGACCTCCGGCGTCTCGCAGAAGATCAGCGTCGTCAGCTTCGATTCGCTGCTGATGGACTTCGCGACCCGCGAGGGGGCCTCGATGATCGTCCGCGGCCTGCGCGCGGTCGCCGATTTTGAATATGAATTCCAGATGGCGGGGATGAACCAGCAGCTGAACGACGAGATCGAGACCGTCTTCCTGATGGCGACCGTCTCGTTGCAGCCGATCGCTTCCAAGCTGGTCAAGGAGATCGCCCTCTATGGTGGCGAAATCAGCCGCTTCGTCACCCCGGCGGTCGCGGCGCAGGTTCGGGCACGGGTCGAGGAGATCGGCCGCATGGGCGCTTGAGGCGCCGCCCTCGCGGGTCTAGGAAGGTCAATATTCCCCGCGACATGGATAGGGTTCCGATGCGTTTGTTGTCGTTCATCGCCGGCTTGGCGGCTCTGCTCACCGCCGGTCCGCTCGCCGCCCAGTCACAGCCGGAGCAGCCGGCCG
>JBFWUJ010000092.1:0-6171 GCA_050247295.1 Sphingomonas sp.
CCCCTCCGGGACGAACGAGCCCGAGGTCACCCTAGCCGGCGCGCCGTGGCGAGATGATGGGCGTGGGTGATGGCGACGGCGAGCGCGTCGGCGGCATCCTCGCCCGAAACCTTCACGCCGGGAAGCAGCCGGGCAACCATCGCATGAACCTGCGCCTTCTCCGCCCCACCCGTGCCGACCACGGCCTTCTTGATCAGTCGCGCCGCATATTCGGCCGGATCGAGTCCCGCTTTCGCGCAGCCGAGCAGGATCACGCCGCGCGCCTGCCCGAGCTTCAAAGTCGATTGCGGGTTGACGTTGATGAACACCTCCTCGACCGCAGCGACATCGGGTCGATGGATGGCGACGACATCGGCCAGCCCGGCGTCGAGTGCCGCCAGCCGGGCGGGAAGGCCGGCCTTGGCGTCGGTGGCAATGCGGCCGTTGGCGATATGCGAGAGGCGATTGCCGTCGGCCCGGATCACGCCCCAGCCGGTCTTGCCGAGCCCGGGATCGAGGCCGAGAATGATCAGCCCAATTTCTCCATCACCGCGTCGGGCACGTCATAATTGCCCCAGACGGTCTGGACGTCGTCGTCCTCCTCCAGCGCGTCGATCAGCTTGAAGAGGGTCGCGGCATCGTCCTCGCCGACCTCGACATTGGCCTGCGGCCGCCAGGCGAGCTTCACCCCCTCAGGCTCGCCGAGCGCGGCTTCCAGAGCCTTCGCCACCTCGTGCAGCCCGTCCACCGCGGTCCAGATCTCGTGCCCCTCCTCGGAGCTTTCGACGTCCTCCGCTCCGGCTTCCAGCGCCGCCTCGAACACCGTATCGGCGTCGCCGGCGCTGGCAGGATAGGAGATCAGCCCCATCCGGTCGAAGCCGTGGCTCACCGAACCGCCGGCGCCCAGATTGCCGCCATTCTTGGAGAATGCGGTGCGGACATTGGTCGCGGTGCGGTTGCGGTTGTCGGTCAGCGCCTCGGCGATGATCGCCACACCGCCCGGCCCGAAGCCCTCGTAGCGGACCTCTTCGTAATTCTCCGCCTCGCCGCCCGATGCCTTGTCGATCGAGCGCTGGATATTGTCCTTCGGCATCGACTGAGCCCGCGCCGCCAGCACCGCCGCCCGAAGACGCGGGTTCGCATCCGGATCGGGCAGGCCCATCTTCGCCGCCACGGTGATCTCGCGGCTCAGCTTGGAGAACATCGCCGAGCGCTTCTTGTCCTGCGCGCCCTTGCGATACATGATGTTCTTGAATTTGCTGTGGCCAGCCATGGCTCGTTCCCGTTCCCGTCAATGCGCGGCGCGCAGCGACGACATGATCCTGTGTTGGCGGCGGCAAGCCAAGCTGGAGTGCTTCGCTCCGCCCGCAATGAGGTTGCGCTAGGCCAGGCCGAGCGCCGCCCGATAGGTTTCCAGCAGTGCGTCCATCTCCTGGCGCTGGTGGGTCTCCATCTTCCTCAGGCGGACGATCGTCCGCATCGTCTTGCTGTCGTAGCCGCGCGCCTTCGCCTCGGCATAGACATCGCGGACATCGTCAGCGATGCCCTTCTTCTCTTCTTCGAGCCGTTCGATCCGCTCGATCAGCAGCCGCAATTCATCGGCCGCGACGCTTCCTTCCGCCAAGTTCAGCTCCGTCATTCGGTGTGAAGCGGCGGCTCTAGGGCGGGTGCAAGCCGGTTGCAACGCCTCCGCCAACGGTTATGGCAGCGGCCATGGCGAAGCTCCCTTCCGGCCCCGATGCGGCCGCCCCGCGCCGGCGCAAGGTCCGCATCCTCGCGACGCTGGGGCCGGCGAGCGATTCGCCGGCGATGATCCGCCGTCTCGCCGAAGCGGGCGCCGACGCCTTCCGGATCAACATGAGCCACGGCGATCATGCCGATCATGCGCGGCGGATCGGGGCGGTGCGGGCGCTGGAAAGCGATCTTGGCCGACCATCGACGATCCTTGCCGACCTGCAGGGGCCAAAGCTCCGGGTCGGCCGCTTCAAGGGGGGCAAGGCGACGCTGCAAGCAGGCGGCCGGTTCGTCTTCGACCGCGAGGAGCAGGCCGGGGACGCCACTCGCGTCACCTTGCCTCACCCGGAAATCTTCGCCGCCGTCACCCCTGGCACCCGGCTTCTGGTCGACGACGGGAAGCTGGCCTTCCGGGTCGAGAGCGCCGACGCGGAGCGGATCGAAGCGGCGGTCGAGACCGGAGGGGTCGTCGCCGACAACAAGGGGCTCAATGTCCCCGACGCGGTGCTGCCCCTGGCCGCATTGACCGACAAGGACCGGGCCGATCTCGCCTTCGCGCTTGATCAGGGGGTGGACTGGATCGCGCTGTCGTTCGTCCAGCGGCCCGAGGACGTCGCCGAAGCGCGCCGGCTGATCGGCGGCAAGGCGGCGCTCCTGGCGAAGATCGAGAAGCCGGCCGCGATCGACCGGCTGGGCGACATCCTGGAGCTGGCCGACGCGGTGATGGTGGCGCGCGGCGATCTCGGCGTCGAATTGCCGCCGCAGGCGGTGCCGCCGCTGCAGAAGAAGATCGTCGAGGCGGCGCGGCGGCTGGGTCGTCCGGTCGTCGTCGCGACGCAGATGCTCGAATCGATGATCGCCAACCCGTCGCCGACCCGCGCCGAAGTCTCCGACGTCGCCACCGCCGTTTATGACGGGGCCGATGCGATCATGCTTTCGGCCGAAAGTGCCGCCGGCCAGTTTCCCTGCGAGTCGGTCGAGATGATGGACCGGATCGCGATCGAGGCGGAGAGCGACCCGACCTACAACGCGCGCGTCCACTTCACCGAGACGCTGCCCGATGCCACGACGAACGATGCGATCGCCAAGGCGGCGGCGGACATGGTGGGGACCGTCGGCGCGGCGGCGATCGTTTGCTTCACCAGTTCCGGATCGACCGCCCGGCGGGTTGCGCGCGAGCGGCCGACGGTGCCGTTGCTGGTCCTGACGCCATCGCTCAAGACGGCCCGGCGGCTCGGGCTGCTCTGGGGCGCCCATGCGGTCCGGACCCGCGATGTCCACAGCTTCGAGGAGATGCTGGGCAAATCGAAGCGAATGGCGCTGCGCGAGCAACTGGCGGCCGTTGGCGACCGGGTGATCGTGACCGCCGGCGTGCCGTTCGGGACGCCGGGCTCCACCAACGTCGTTCATGTGGCCCGGCTGCTCGGCGACGAGCTCAGGAAGGCCTAGGCCGGCAGCAGGCCTTCGGTGGCGAGCCGGTCGCGCAAATCGTCGGCGGTCGTGAAGAGATGCGCCTTCATGCCGACCGCCTCGGCACCCTCGACGTTGATCGCACGATCGTCGACGAACAGGGCCTGTCCCGGCCGGAGCCGGAAGCGATCGAGGGCGCGATAGTAGATCGCCGGATCGGGCTTCAGCAATTTCTCCTCGCCGGAAACGACGATGTCGCGGAAGCGGGAGAAGAAGTGCCGCTCGCGCATTTGAAACGGCGGCCAGAAATCGGCCGAGAAATTGGTGATTGCGAACAGCGGCACGCCGCGTTCATCGAGCTCGACGACGATCTCGTGGACGCCGGGTACGGGGCCGCTGATCGTCTCGCCGAAGCGCTCGCTCCAGGCGGCAATCAACGCCGCATATTGCGGAAAGCTCTCATTGAGGTCGGCCGCCGCATCCGCGAACGGCCGGCCGCCGTCCAGCGTTTCGTGCCAGGCGTAGAGATCGGTCTCTTCGATGAAGCGAAGGCGCGCGTCGTCGTCGGCGATCTGGCGGACCAGAAACGCGTCGGGATCCCAGCCGTAGAGGACGTTGCCGACGTCGAAGACGACGGCGGTCACGGACACCTAGGGGTTCAGCCCTGGCGCGCCTTGAAGCGGCGGTTCGTCTTGTTGATGACGTAGGTGCGGCCCCGGCGGCGGATCACGCGGCAGTCGCGATGGCGCGACTTCAGGGACTTCAGACTGTTGCGGATCTTCATGGCGGGACGCCCGTCTCTATAAAGCTGATTGTGCGGAAAAACGAGGCGCCGCCCTAGAGGGAGGGGTCATTCAAGTCAACCCGCGGACTCACGGCGACAATGAGCGGAAGTTTGTTGCCCCAAAAGGCATCCTGCGGCACGAAATGAGAATAATCTTCTCAACGGACTATGAACTCATGGACCGCACCGATCGCCGAATCCTCGCTATCCTGCAGGACGATGCCTCGCTCGCCGTCGCCGAAGTGGCGGCACGGGTGAATCTGTCGCAGACACCCTGCTGGCGGCGGATCCAGAAGCTGGAGCGGGAAGGCGTGATCACCCGGCGAGTGGCGCTGGTCGATCCGACGACGATCGGTCTTGGAATCTCGGTCTTCGTCGAGATCGAGGCGGCGGATCACAGCCCGGGATGGCTGACCACGTTCGGCGCGGCGGTGGAGGCCCTGCCGGAGGTGATGGAGGTGTACCGAATGGCCGGCGACGTCGATTACCTGTTGCATGTCACGGCCGCATCGATGGCCGATTATGACGATTTCTACCGGCGGCTGATCGCCGCAGTGCCGTGCCGCAACGTCACCTCGCGCTTCGCGATGGAGCGGGTGAAGTTCACGACCGCCTATCCCATCCCGGAAACACCACCCGAAAAAAAACCCCCGGCGCGAGGGGCCGGGGGCGAGGATACCGCTTCAACCTAGGGAGACCGTAGCGGCGGGAGGGAAAGCTAAAGCGGGTTGCCGGCCGCATTGGTGCTCGCGCCATTGTCGGCCGCACCGTTCGCCGGCTCGCTCGGGCCGAGCGCGTTGAGGTCGCTTTCGTTGAGCAGCAGATCGTTGGCGCCGAGATCGTCGGGCGCGACATAGACATCGTTGCCCACGGCGTTGTTCGTCGCCGTCGTTGCACCGCCGCCGCAGCCGGCGAGCGCCGCCATGGCCGCGCCGGCCAAAATCGTTCCCATCGCTCTCATCGCATCGACCCCCATCTTCCTGAGAATGAAGGTTCCAGGATGCAGCGTCGCGGCGCTCCCGGCAATCTAAAGCCGCGCATCGGCGCAAGTTCGCAGGATCAGCCTCAACCGGCGCGCGCGAACGACAAGGACATTGCGCGCCGCAACCCGGAAAGAGGCGAAAATACTCCGCCGCTCAGCCCCGTTCGGCAAGTTTGCGTTCCCAGGCGAGCGCGTCGGCGACGATCATGTCGAGATCGTCCCGGGCCGGCCGCCAGGGCAGCGTCGTGATGATCCGGCTGTTGTCGGCGATCAGCGCCGGCGGATCGCCGGCCCGGCGCGGCCCCATTCGCCGCTCGATCGCCATGTTCGTCACCCGATCGACGCTGTCGAGCACCTCGAGCACCGAGAAGCCGCGGCCGTAGCCGCAATTCATGACGTGGCTGGCACCCGGCTTCTCGATCAACAGTTCCAGCGCATGGACATGGGCGGCGGCGAGATCGCTGACATGGATATAGTCGCGGACGCCTGTCCCGTCCGCGGTTTCGAAATCACTTCCGAACACGTCGACATGGCCGCGCCTGCCCGTGGCCGCCTCGACCGCGACCTTGATCAGATGGGTCGCGCCCCTGGTCGACTGGCCCGCACGCCCCCTCGGGTCCGCGCCGGCGACGTTGAAATAGCGCAGCGCGCAATAGTTCAGATCATAGGCGATGGCGGCGTCGGCCAGCATCCGCTCCGTCATCAGCTTCGACCAGCCATACGGATTGATCGGCACCGTCGGCATGTCCTCCCGGACGGGCACCGCCTGCGGAATGCCGTAGGTCGCCGCCGTCGAGGAAAAGATGAAGTGGCGGACGCCACCCGCCACCGCGCTTTCGATCAGCGCCCGACTCTTCACCGTGTTGTTCTCATAATAGCGGAGCGGCTGTTCGACCGATTCGGGAACGATGATCGATCCGGCGAAATGCATGATCGCGCCGATCCGCCGTTCGGCAATGATCCGGGCCAGCAGCGCCTGATCGCCGACATCGCCCTCGATCAGATTCGCCGCGTCCGGAACGGCCCAGGCGAAGCCGGTCGAAAGATTGTCGAGCACCGCCACGGACCAGCCGCCATCGAGCAACGCCAATACCGCGTGGCTGCCGATATAGCCGGCACCCCCGGTCACCAGCACAGTCGGACGATGGGATTCCGCCAACTTCCTCACTCCCAATGCAGCCAAAAGGCGCTAAGCTTCGTTGCGCTCCTATAATGCTTCCTTGGCTGCGGACGAGGTGGACGATGAAAAAAGTGACGAGCCTGCTGATGGCCTTGGCCGCGA
>JBFWUJ010000093.1:0-5809 GCA_050247295.1 Sphingomonas sp.
ACCCGGCGCTGATCGAGTTCGAAGCCACCGAGGACGAGGCGCGGGCCGGCATCCGTCAGGCGCAAGCGCAGCGAAGGCCGTCGGCCGATCTGTCGGTGACGAGCTATCGGGTGATCTCGCGCGACTTTTCCAACGACCCGGAGAACATCCTCGAACGCTCGCGTCCGTCGCGCCGTACCGACGCGCTGGCGACGGTGACGCAGACGCTGTTCGATTTCGGCGCTGGCGAATCCCGCGTGCGTGCCGCCTCCGCCCGTCTTCGCGTCGCCGCGGCGGACGTCGAGAATACCGCGGACCGGATCGCCCTCAACGCCGTCGCCGCCTGGTACGATCTCTTTGGCTACCGCGCCCTGATCGAACTCACCGAGGCCTATCGGGCCGGTCTGGACGATCTGCGCGGAGCGATTCAGGAGCGCATCCGGATGGGAGCTTCGGCCGAGGGCGATATCGCGCTGGTCGATTCCTCGATCGCCCGGACCGATACCCGGCTGGCGCAGTTCCGGCGCGAGCTGGCCAATGCCGAGGCGCGCTTCACCTCGTTCACCGGCCTCGCGCCGCCGTCTGAACTGGAGCGGGCGCCGGCACCGGCAATCCCCTTCGCCGATCGGGACGCGGTAGTGGTCGCGGCCGGCGAGACCCCGGCGGTCCGCAGCGCCGAGGCAGGCGCGGCAGCGGCACGCCATGATGCCCGCGCAGCGAGCGCGGACCGGCTGCCATCGATCACCGGAGCTGTTGAGGCCGGACGCTACGGCGTGTTCGAAACCGACCGCGATTACGACATTCGCGGCCGGGTCACGCTGCGGCAAAGGTTGGGCGGCGGAATCCAGGCTCGGGCGGATCAGTCGAGCGCCCGCGCCCGCTCCGCCGACGCACGGGCGACGCGGGCGCGGCAGGAATCGGAGCGGGACGCGACGATCGCCTGGACGGACCTGCACGCGCTCGAGGCGCAGCAGGCCGCGCTCGAGGCCGCCTATATCGCGGCGCGGCGATCGCGCGACGTCCTCACTGCCCGCTTTCAGGCCAATCGCGGGACCCTTTTCGACGTGTCGTCGTCGGAAAACGCCTTTTTCGAAAGCGCGACAGCCTATATTCAGGGGCTGACTGAACTGGATGCCGCCCGCTACGTCCTGTTGTCGCGAACCGGCCGACTGCTTTCAACCTTACGCATCAACGCCGACCGGCTCGGGAGGGACAATTGAGCGACGATCGCCTGGTCGATATTCCAAAGCCCCGGCTTGCCGAATGGCTGACCGAGCCGATGCGGCGCAACCGCAGCACCTACTGGAAGGTCGCGCTGGCCGCGACGTTCATCAACATGTTCTCGCTCGTGACCGCGCTGTTCACGATGACGGTCTATGACCGGGTGCTGCCGAACAACGCGACGTCGTCCCTCATCGCGCTCAGCGTCGGCCTCGGGATCGTCATCGTCTTCGATTTCATCCTGAAGCTGTTGCGCGCCTATTTCGCCGACCATGCCGGCGCCCGGATCGACCGCGACATCGGCGACGACGTGTTCGAACGGCTGCTGGCGATCCGGCTGGAACTGAAGCGCGGATCGACCGGGGCGCTCACCGGCATGATGCGCGAACTGGAATCGCTTCGGGATTTCTTCGCCTCGGCGACGCTGGCCGCGGTCGTCGACGTACCGTTCATCCTCCTCACCCTGATCCTGATCGCGGCCATCGGCGGCTGGATCGTCCTCGTCCCCGCTCTTGCCGTTCCGCTGGTCATCCTCGTGGGCTGGCTGACCCAGCCGGCGCTCGAGCGGCTGTCCGCCCGATCGATGAGCGACAGCATGTTGAAGCAATCGGTGCTGGTCGAGACGATCGGCGGCATCGAGACGGTCAAGGTCGCGGGGGCCGGACCGCTGCTCTCGCGCCGCTGGCTGAGGGCGGTCGAGGACCATTCGGACACGTCGTTGAGGCAGCGGCTGGTGGCGTCGATCGGAGTCACCTTCGCCGGCACCGCCGGCATGCTTTCCTATGCCGGCGTGGTGATCGTCGGCGTCGGCATGATCGGCAACAACACTCTGACCATGGGCGGGCTCATCGCCTGTTCGATCCTGGCCGGCCGGGCGATCGCGCCGCTCGCCCAGATCTCCCAGCTTCTCACCCGGATAACGGCCACCCGCACCGCCTATCGCCAGATCAACGCGATGATGGACCTGCCGCCGGAGGGACCGGTAGGCGATGCGATCGATTTCGCCAAGCCCAAGGGCAAGATCGAATTCCGCAACGTCGTCTTCCGCTATCCGGAGGCGGCCGAGCCGGCGCTCGACGGGCTGAACTTCACCATCAATCCGGGCGAGCATGTCGCGCTGATCGGCCGGGTCGGGTCGGGCAAGTCGACGATCGCCCGCCTGATCCTGGGTCTCTACCCTCCGGAAGACGGCTTGATCCTGATCGACGGTACGGACATCCGCCAGCTCGATCCCAAGAGTCTGCGCCGCAATGTCGGCGCGGCAATGCAGGAAAGCGTGTTGCTCACCGGCTCGGTGGGCGAGAATATCGCGCTCGGGCGGCCCGAGATCGACGATGCCGAGATGCTGCGCGCGGCCGAAATCTCCGGCACTCATCAGTTCATGGGCCAGATCGCCAACGGCTATGACCTCAAGCTCGCCGATCGGGGCGAAGGATTGTCCGGCGGCCAGCGCCAATCGATCGCGATCGCCCGGATGCTTGCCGGCCGGCCGGCCATCGTGCTCATGGACGAGCCGTCGAGCGCGATGGATTCGCAAACCGAAGCCGGCCTGATCCAGCGGCTCAAGGTCGAGCTGGAGGGCCGTACATTGATCCTCATCACCCATCGCCCGCCGCTGCTCGAACTGGTCCAACGCATCATGGTCATCGACAGGAAACGGGTGGTGGCCGACGGGCCGCGCGACGAAATATTGAAACAGCTCACTCGCAAGCAGGCGGTCGAATAGCCATGGCCGAAACCCATCTCGAAGACCTGACCGACCGGATCAAGCCGCGCGCCGCCTCGAACCTGCTGCTGTGGGGCATCGTCGGCTTCGTCCTCATCTTCCTGCTGTGGGCGGCATTTGCGGAGCTGGACCGCACCGTGCGTGGGATGGGTCGCGTCATTCCCAGCTCCGAGCTGCAGGTGGTCACGAACCTGGAGCCCGGCATCGTCGAGCAGATCTTCGTCCGGGGCGGCCAGCGGGTGAGGCAAGGCGATCCGCTATTGCTGCTCGATCCGACGGCGAGCGGCTCTGAGCTTGGCAGCGGCGCTGCCGCCCTGTCGGCGCTGGAGGCACGCGCAGCACGGCTCGAGGCCGAAGTGGCGGGCCGCGCACCGATATTCCCGGCCCCGCGCGACGATGTCATGCGCGATCAGATCCGGATCGAAGAGGCGCTTTATCGGTCCCGCACGGCGGAGCTCGCCGGGCTGACAGGGGCGGCCAGAGCGCGCCTCGCGCAGGCGGATCGGGCGGTGGCCGAGGCACAGGCCGCCTATCGCGCCCGGATCGCCAGCCGAGACGCCCGCCAGGCGGAGGCGCGTATCCTTCGTCCGCTCGTCGAGCGTGGGATAGAGCCCCGCCTGTCGCTGATCCAGGCCGAAGGCGCGGCCGCGACCGCCGCCAGCGAAGCCGCCGCTGCCGCCGCCGCGATCACGCGCGCCCAGGCTAGCGTTGCGGAAGCTCGAGCTAGCTTGGCGCAGGCGACCTCCGATTGGCGCGCGCGCGCCTCCACCGAATTGGCGACCACCCAGGCCGACCTCGCGTCACGCCGTCGCGCAATCCCGGCGCTCGCCGAGCGGGTCCAGCGCACGACGCTCCGGGCACCGCTCGCCGGCACCGTCAATCGGGTCCTGGTCGCGACCCGCGGTTCGGCCGTGTCGCCGAACCAGCCGCTCGTCGAGATCGTGCCCTCCGAGGAAAGCCTGCTCATCGAGGTCCGGATCCGGCCGCAGGACATCGCGTCCGTCCGGATGAACCAGACGGCGCGGGTCGCGATCACCGCTTATGATCGATCGGTCTACGGCACTCTGGAGGGCCGGGTCGTCGCCATCTCGCCCGATGCCGTCAACGAGGAACGCACCGGCGAGACCTTCTACCTGGCGCGGGTCCGGACCGGCGCCAATGTCCTGCGCGACCGCGAGGGGCGGGCTTACCCGATCGGCCCGGGGATGATCGCGGAGGCTGACCTACTCGGCGACCGGCGCACGGTGCTGCAATATATCCTGGGGCCGCTTAGCCGGCTCAGCGAGCGGGCGTTCCGCGAACAATAAGGAGCGTTGGAGAGCCGATCGCGCCGTATCGCGGGAGATGCTTCAGATACGGCGCTCACGGCATGCGGCCCGCCCGATGTCGCCGCCGTTTATCGCCGAACCGCCTGCCCCAAAAGGACACAGTCCAGCCCGGCCCCGCGCCCACCGTATGCGGCAAGACGCGGTGGACCGGGTTTCACACCGCCGAAATCTCGACGGGGATCGTCAAGGTCCGGGGAATTTTCCGGGATTTCCGCATCCAACCGTCCTTAACCCCTTGGCAACCATGAAATTGAGTGCTGTAAAGGCGCCCTTCGACTCGACTCGGAGTCGATTGTCATTCGCACAGAGCGGGAGGAATTTATGCGTAAGGTGGGCTTGGATGTGCCTCGGAGTGGTGTCGTTGGTGAGCTCAATGCTCTTTCGGACACCATGTCGTTTAGCCCCTCAAGCGAATATATTCGCTTGGCCGGCATCGCCGCCGATTTCTCGAGCGATCCCGGCGAAGAGATTCTGATCAGCTCCAAGGACACCGACCACCAGCATGGCTTCCACGTCGGCGAGAAGTGGTGGATGATCCAGGAAGGTTACCTCCCGCACCCGACCGTCGGAAATAACGATTTCGGCCGTTCCTTCTCCAATCCGATTGCCGACGAGCCGCTGCTTAACGTCGCCGTTGGCGGCTCTGTGTCCGGCGTCATCGACACAACCGGCGACACCGACGACGTCCAGGTCTTCCTGGTCGCCGGCCAGACCTATCACGTGTCGCTGCGCGGCACCGGCGCGACCCCGCTCAACGATTCCTTCCTGCAGGTCTTCAACCCGAGCGCCGCGCTCGTCGGCTATGACGACGATGGCGGCAACGGCCTCTATTCGATGATGACCTTCACCGCCGCAGAGACCGGCAATCACATCATCCGGGCGGCCTCCTTCTCCAACCCCGGCGATCCGGGCACCGGCGGCTATACCGTCGATGTGCGCGTGCAGGGCGCGGACGCCGTGGGCGACACCAACGGGACGTCCGTCCTCATCAACGTGGGCCAGGCGGTCTTCGGCTTCCGCGAGACGGCGACGGTCAGCGGCGGCAACGATCTCGATCGTTATGCGATCCAGCTCGAAGCCGGAAAGTTCTACACCTTCAAGGTGGCCGCCGGCGCGGACTATGAGACGGACTACACCGCCGTGCCGTTCGGCGAGATCGATACGATCCTTCGCCTGCGCAACGCGGCCGGGACGCTGCTGGCGTCGAACGACGACGTGTCCTTCCCCAGCGACATCAGCTCCGCGCTAGGCTTCCTGGCCGAGACGAGCGGCACTTATTATCTCGACGTCACCGGCTATGCGGGACAGACCGGCGGCTACCTGCTGGAATCCGAGGAAATCGATCCGGCTGGCGAGGATCCGCTGCAGGCGATCCGCTGGGTCAGCGCCGACAATATCGACACGATCGATGTCAACGGCACGCCGACGGCCTATGTCTATTTCGGACTTCAGGGCGAGAATTTCGGCCAGTCCAACTTCGGCGCATCCTGGGGCTGGAATGCCAAGGAAAAGGCGGCGGTGATGAGCGCGCTGCTCGAATATACCAAGATCACCG
>JBFWUJ010000094.1:0-5808 GCA_050247295.1 Sphingomonas sp.
CCCGAAATGACCTAGCCGGCTTTCGTCATTCGACCGGCCTTCGATCGTCGAGCAGGTCCTCGGTGAATTCTTCCGCTCTTTCTTCCCGGACCAGTTGCTCGACATGCGCTTCAGGCGCGGTGTCATGGTCCCGAGGAGGTGCATTCCTGCTGCGCGCCGCTGGCTGGCGTCGATCGCCTTCCTTCGCCCCCATCCCGGCAAGCGGTAACGGCGTGCCCTGATCGAACCGCAACCGGTAAATCGGCTCCGGCAAGGCGAAGCCCGCATCCTCGAGCGCGCTTTTGGCGGCCTGGATGGCAAGGCTGCGCCCCTTGAGGAAATCGGTATCCGCCTGATCGATCCAGCCGAAGAAGCGAAGCACGATGTTGGAATCGCCGACATCCTGAACGATCGCGGTCGCCTGGGGTGCATCGAGGACGAAGGGCAGCGCATTCACTGCCGCCAGCCCCACCGCCATTCCCTGGATGGGATCGTCGTCTGCATCGACGCCAAGATCGAATTCGAACCGTCGCTCCGGGTTTCGCGTATAATTGAGGATCACCGCCTTGAAGACCGTGGAATTGGGAATGCGCAGGTGATTGCCGTCGAGCGTCATCAATATCGTCGCCCGCGAAGTCAGCCGCACGACACGGCCCTCATGGCCCTCGATCACCACATGATCGTTGGCGCGGAACGGCTGCCGCAGGCTCAGCATCAGGCTGGAGACATAATTGTCGATCGTGTCGCGCACCGCGAAGCCCAAGGCGATGCCGACGACTCCGGCGCCGCCCAGCACCGCTCCGAGCAACGCCGTGGCGCCCAGTATCTCCAGCGCCGCAACGATCCCGACGAGCACGAACACGAAACGGATCGACGTCGCCACCAGCTCGGCAAGGAACACATTGGGCGTCACCGCTCGCCAGAGCCGCTTGCGGCCGGCGATCAGGTAACCGAGCAGGCCGATCAGCACCGCGACCGCCGCCGCCACGCCCATCAGCGGCAAGGCGCGGACGACATGCTGCAAGTCCTCGCGCAGGTTGCCGAGCGCCGGGGCAAGGTTCGAATCGACGGCCAGGTCGCGCGTCAGGCCATTTTCGACCGTGACCACCCCCGCAACACGCGACGCGATCGTGGCAGCCCTTTCAACATCGGCCGCATCGGGCACCGATCCGCTCAGCGTCACGACCCCGGCCGACGCGCGCACGTCGACGCCGCGCAGCGCCGGGATCTGGCCGAAAATGCTGCGGATTCTCCCGGCGATCTCGGCATCGCCCTCCGCGCTCACGCGCGTTTCGATGGCGGGGGGAGAGGCCTGCTCAGGCCGAGCGACATTCTGCGCGAAGGCGGGCGAGGCGCCGGCGATCAGCAATATGGGTGCCAGTAGCCGCACCAAGGCTCTCGCCGCGCCGATCATGCCAACACCCACAATGCGACGATCAGGCTCGCCGCGCCGGCGCTGATCGCGATCGCCATGATCTTGAGATTGATGCCCTCCAGTTCCTTGACTTGATGCGCGGTCAGCCGCTCGCACAAATCGCGTGCGCGACGCTCCGCAGCGACGATGATGAAGATCGCTAGCGCGATGAACGCAGTGGCGATCGCCTTGGGCACCCAGGTCGGCTCGACCGTCTGGAACAGCGCATTGAAGCCAAGCCCGATGCCGATCGCCGCCATCGCGGTGCGCGCCCAGCCGCTGAAGGTCCGCTCGCTGGCCAGCAGCGTGCGGTCCTCTGCGAGGTCCGTCCTGTCTTCGGCGAGGTCGTCCCGGTCGGCGGCGGAAATGGCGCTATCGTTCCGTGGTTGCGAGCAGTGGCGCGCGAACCGCCCTGTTGATGGCAATGATCTTGTTCATCTGGATTTTCCTGCGATGAATCGGACCGGCTGTCGGTCGGCGAGCCTGTTCGCAATCAAATGATGGTTGGCCGAATCGTTCCATCGGAACGCCGGGCCAGCGCCGCGGCACGGGTGCTGAAGGGCGGGGCGAGGATTAGCGGGCGGTGTTCGTTGGGGCCATGTTCGCGTCCGCCGGCATCGCCCTGCTGGCCTGTTGATTGGCCATGGCGTCGATCTGGTTCTGCATGTCGGCTTCGACGGCGCGGACCTGGTTCTCGACTTCCCCTTCCAGCTCGCGCGCCTTGTTCTCGATTTCGGCATTGGTGCGGTCGAAGCGGTTGGCGACCGGCTCCTCCTCCGTCGTGCACGCGGCGAGGACGAAAAGGGCGAAAAGAGGCAAGGCGCGTGTCATGGAGGCGCTTCTAGGCCGGGGCGATGCGGGGGGAAAGTGGGGGTTTCTGTTGCCCGGCACCCCCTGACCGCTGGAATCCGCTTCTGTTGCCCGGTGCGGCCCGAACCGCGCTTTTGTCCTTGTAACCTAGACCGTTAGGTCATTGGTTACGCGGCAATCGCGAGCGCCTCGTTATCGTTGGCACTTGTGTGATGGACCGTCGCGGTGGTCCATTCCGGGCGAAAGTCGGTGCTTTTCAACACACGTCGATCCTGGTTCGGCCCCCTCAGCTGAGCCGTTCGACCGGCACGCTTCATGCGGCTGGTCGTCCGGCTCAGATGGTGGAGCCGCCGGGTACTGCCCCCGGGTCCGCTGTGCCTATTGCACACCGTCGTTTATCGCCATAGCCGGCCGAAACCGGCTTTCCCTATATAGGGAATGGGCGATTAATGTGAAGTGAGCGGCTTCAGCCGTCCCGCTTCTTCAGCTCGTCCCTGATCTCGCGCAGCAGCACCACTTCAGCCGGATCGGCGGCGGGGGCTTCCTCGGCCTTGCGGATCACCTTGTTCGCGGCCTTGACCAGCAGGAAGATGATGAAGGCGAGGATCAGGAAGTTGATGACGACGGTCAGAAACTGGCCCCAGCCGAGCACCGGCGCGCCCGCCGCCTTCAGCGCCTCATAATTGGAAAGCGAGCCTGCATAGCCCTCCGGCACCGGGCCGAGCAGCACGAAATAAGAGGAGAAATCGAGGCCGCCGAAGATCGCCCCGACGACCGGCATGATCATATCCTCGGTCAGCGAGGTCGTGATGGTCGCGAAGGCGGCGCCGATGATTACGGCGACGGCCAGATCGAGGACGTTGCCCCGCGCGATGAATTCCCGAAACTCGCTTAGCATCCCTGTTCTCCCGTTGCGGAGCCGATTTGAACTTCCTACTTTCCCCCTCACGTCTTGGCAAAGGAAGGGTAACTCGATGCGCAACCGCCTGCTTCTCGGCCTGCTCGCGGCCGTCACCGTCTCCCTGTCTGCCTGCGGAATCAATTCGATCCCGACGGCGGAGGAAAATGCCAAGGCGAAATGGGCCGATGTGCAGAGCCAGTATCAGCGGCGAGCGGATCTCATCCCCAACCTTGTCAATTCGGTGCGCGGCTTCGCCGATCAGGAGCGCGACGTGCTTACCCGCGTCACGGAGGCGCGGGCGAACGCGACCCGGGTGACGCTCTCGCCCGACCAGCTGACCGATCCGGCGGCGATGCAGCGCTTCGCCCAGGCCCAGGGGCAGCTCTCCGCAGCGATCCTGCCGCTGCAGCGGCTGCAGGAAGCCTATCCGGAGCTTCGCAGCCAGGAGAATTTCATGGCCCTCCAGTCGCAGCTGGAAGGCACCGAGAACCGGATCCAGATCGCCCGGCGCGATTATAATGCAGCGGTTCAAGCCTATAATACGGAGATCCGAACCTTTCCCGGCGTGATCGGGGCGCGGGTGATCTACGGCTCCCAGCCGATGCAGCCCTTCCAGGCCGAGGAAGGCGCCCAGCGCGCACCGACGGTGGACTTCGGCAACCGCAGCAGGTGACCGCCACCGCCCGCTTCAACCGAGGTTACGGGCGATCGTGGCTCGCCCTGATCTTGCTCGCCCTGTCGGCCCTGGCCGCCTTCCCCGCGGCGGCGCAGACCTTTCCGCCGTTGACCGGGCGGGTGGTCGATCAGGCGAACATCATCCCCGATGACCAGGAAGCGGCACTGGTTCAGCGGCTGGAGCAATTGCAGCGGCAGACCAGCCGGCAGCTGGTCGTGGCCACGATCGCCGATCTCGAAGGCTATGAGATCGAGGATTACGGCTACCGGCTCGGCCGCCATTGGCAGATCGGCCAATCGGAGGCGAACAACGGCATCGTCCTGATCGTCGCACCCAATCAGCGGCGCGTCAGGATCGAGGTTGGCTACGGGCTCGAGCCGATCATGACCGACGCCTTGTCGAGCCAGATCATCAACCGCGAGATCGTGCCGCGCTTTCGCGACAACGATTATCCGGGCGGGATCGAGGCCGGCGCCAACGCGATCATCGCCCAGCTCGCGGCGCCGCCCGAAGCGGCCGAGCAACGCGCGCTGGAGGCGGAGCGTGCACGCGAGCGGCGCGGTGCGGACGATGCGGGCGAGGGGACGGTCGTGATCGTCATCCTCCTTATCCTCGGCTTCATCTTCGTCATGGTCTGGCTCGAATCGAGGGGCGGCGGTCGCAACCGGGTCTCGCCCTGGGGCGGCAGCTATGGCGGTTCGTCCTGGAGCGATGGGGGTTCCTCCTGGGGCGGTTCTTCCTGGGGTGGCGGCGGATCCTGGGGCGGTGGCGGCGGCGGCGGCTTTTCGGGCGGCGGCGGCTCCTTTGGCGGCGGCGGAGCATCGGGCGGATGGTGATGCACAGGGTGAGCGAAGCCGATCACGCCCTGGTTTCGGCGGCGGTGCGGGCAGCGGAAGCGAAGAGCGCCGGCGAGATCGTCACCATCATCGCGCCGCAGTCCGACGCCTATCACGATGTCGGCCTTCATTATGCGGTGCTGGCGATGCTGCTGGTGCCCGTCGGCCTTTACCTCACGCCGCAGGGCTGGATCGACTGGACGACCGGGCTGCTGCTCGGCTGGAATGCCGAGCCGACTCGCCCCCAGGTGGCATTGTGGCTGTTCGTGAAGCTCGCGGCGGTGTTCCTGATCGTCCGCTACGCGCTCGCCTGGATGCCGCTGCGGATGGCGCTGACGCCCGTGCGGACCAAAAGGCGGCGTGTGCATCGTCGCGCGATCGAGCTGTTCCGCACCGGCTGCGAGCTGAAGACCCGCGGCCGCACCGGTGTCCTCATCTTCCTGTCCATGGCCGAGAAGAGGGCCGAGATCGTCGCCGACCAGGCGATCGCCGACCAGGTGCCGGCCGAAATCTGGGTCGAGGCGCTGGCGGCGCTGATCGCCGAAGTGAAGGCGGGGCGAACCGGCGCCGGCCTGGCGAAGGCGGTCGACATGGCGGGAGACGTATTGGCGCCCATCCTGCCGCCCGTGCCGCATGACGAGAACGAGCTGCCGGACCGGCTGGTGGAGCTCTGATGGACGACGACAATCTTCCCGAGGAGCTGATGTGGGAAGGCCGCTTCATCGCCGCCAAGAGGCGCGGCCGATGGGAATATGTGTCGCGTACGCGCGGCATCCACGCGGCCGTGATCCTAGCCATCGACGCGGGGCACGTGATCCTGGTCGAGCAATATCGGGTGCCGCTGGGGCGCCGCTGCCTGGAGCTGCCGGCGGGCCTGGTCGGCGACGATGCCCAAGGTGAGGCGGCCGGCGCGGCGGCAATCCGCGAGCTGGAGGAGGAGACGGGCTATCGCGCCGCGCGCGTCACAGATCTCGGCCGCTATTACAGCTCCCCCGGCATGGTCTCCGAAAGTTTCACCCTGTTGCGGGCGGAAGGGCTGGAAAGGATCGGCGAGGGCGGCGGCGTCGAAGGCGAAGACATCATCGTCCACCGGGTGAAGCTGGCGGAGATCACCGCGTTCGTGGCGGCGAAGCGGGCCGAAGAGGTGGCGATCGACGTCAAGCTGCTGATGCTTCTCGCGGCGGACCTGATG
>JBFWUJ010000095.1:0-5592 GCA_050247295.1 Sphingomonas sp.
AGGGCGGTGAACATCTCCGTCGGGAAGCCGATCGCGTTCAGGATCACGCCGGAATAGAAATCGACGTTCGGATAGAGCTTCTTCTCGATGAAATAATCGTCCTTCAGCGCGATCTGCTCCAGCTCCTGCGCGACATCGAGGACCGGATCGGTGAGGCCGAGCTCCTTCAGCACCTCCTCGGCCGTCTGCTGCATCACCTTCGCCCGCGGATCGAAATTCTTGTAGACCCGGTGGCCGAAGCCCATCAGCCGGAACGGATCCTCCTTGTCCTTCGCGCGGGCGATATATTCGGGAATCCGCTCCGGCCGGCCGATCTCGCGCAGCATCTCCAGCGCCGCTTCATTGGCGCCGCCATGGGCAGGGCCCCACAGGCAGGCGATGCCGGCGGCGATGCAGGCGAAGGGATTGGCGCCGGACGAGCCGGCCAGGCGGACGGTGGAGGTGGACGCATTCTGTTCGTGATCGGCGTGCAGGATGAAGATCCGGCGCATCGCATTTTCGATCACCGGATTGACCTCATAGGGCTCGGCCGGGACGGCGAAGGTCATGCGCAGGAAATTGCCGGTGTAGCTGAGGCTGTTCTTCGGCGAGACGAACGGCTGGCCGATCGAATATTTATAGGCCATCGCGGCGATCGTCGGCATCTTGGCGATCAAGCGGTGGCTGGCGATCATCCGCTGGTGCGGATCGGTGATGTCGGTCGAATCATGATAAAAGGCGCTGAGCGCGCCGACGACGCCGCACATGATCGCCATCGGATGGGCATCGCGCCGGAAGCCGCGATAGAAGGTCGCCAGCTGCTCGTGCAGCATCGTGTGGCGGCTGATCGTCCAGGTGAAATGCTCCAGCTCGTCCGCGGTCGGCAGCTCGCCGTTCAGCAGCAGGTAGCTGACCTCCATGAAGGTCGAATGTTCGGCCAGCTGATCGATCGGATAGCCGCGATGGAGGAGGATGCCGGCATCGCCGTCGATATAGGTGATCGCCGAGCCGCAGGAGGCGGTGGAGGTGAAGCCCGGATCATAAGTGAAGGCGCCGGTCTGGGCGTAGAGCTTGCGGATGTCGATGACGTCGGGGCCGACCGAACCGTGCATGACGGCGCCCTCATAGCTCTTGTCGCCAATGCCGATCGTCGCCTTGTCCGCCATGCGCTTATCCCTTTCCCGTTCCCGCCTGATCGCCGATCCGGGCGAGGCTTTCCTCGCGCCCGAGCAGCGCCAGCACATCGAAAATGCCCGGCGACGTCGCCCGGCCGGTCAGCGCCGCCCGCAAGGGTTGCGCCACCTGGCCCAGCTTGACGCCTTCGGCCTCGGCAACCTCCCGCACCGCCTGCTCCGTCGCCTCGGCGGTCCAGCCGGCAAGACCCGACAGGCGACCGTGAACGAGGGCGAGCAGATCCCGCGCCGGCCCTTCTAGCAAAGCGGCGGCCTTGTCGTCCATCGCGAGGGGACGGGCGGCGAACAGGAAGGCGGCGCCGTCCGCCAGCTCGTTCAGATCCCGGGCGCGGGGGGTGAGAACGGGCATCGCGGCGGCGAGCGCCGGGACATCGGCGCCATCCATCCGCGCCGCGACCAGCGCGGCGAGACGGGCCGGATCGGCCTCGCGCAGATAATGGCCGTTGAGGCTTTCCAGCTTCTTCGGATCGAAGCGCGAGGGCGACTTGCCGACCTGATCGACATCGAACCACGCCACCGCCTCGTCGCGGCCGATGATCTCGTCATCGCCATGGCCCCAGCCGAGCCGCAGCAGATAGTTGGACACCGCTTCGGGGAGCATCCCCAGATCGTCGCGATAGGCCTCGACGCCGAGCGCGCCGTGCCGCTTCGACAGCTTGGCGCCGTCGCTGCCGTGGATCAGCGGCACATGGGCGTAGACGGGCTGCGGCCAATCCATCGCCCGCACGATCGCCAGCTGGCGGAAGGCGTTGTTGAGATGATCGTCGCCGCGGATGATGTGGGTGACCCCCATGTCGTGATCGTCGACGACGACCGCGAGCATATAAGTGGGGGTGCCATCGGAGCGCAGCAGGACGAAATCGTCCAGCTCCTCGTTGCGGACCGTGACCGGCCCCTGCACCCGATCCTCGATCGTCACGACGCCGTCGCGCGGCGCCTTCAGCCGCAGGACGAAGGGCGCATCCGGGCCGTCGTCGCGATCGCGCCACGGGCTTTCGATCCGGAACGGACGCTTTTCCGCCCGCGCCGTCTCGCGCTGCGCGGCGAGATCCTCCTGCGAGAGCCAGCAGCGATAGGCGGCGCCGCGGGCCAGCAGATCATGCGCGACCTCGGCATGGCGCTCGGCGAATTGCGACTGGTAATATTCATGGCCGTCCCAATCGAGGCCGAGCCAGCGCATCCCGTCGAGGATCGCATCGATCGCCGCCTGGGTGGAGCGGGCCCGGTCGGTGTCCTCGACCCGCAGCAGGAAGCGGCCGCCATGATGGCGCGCGTAAAGCCAGTTGAACAAGGCGGTGCGGGCGCCGCCGATATGGAGGAAACCGGTCGGCGACGGCGCGAAACGGGTGACAACCTGACTTGCGCTCACGCGCGGAGCCTCCACAAGAGGGGGTCATGGCGACCCGGGACGCGAGCGCCCGTAGCATGGGGGATCGGCCTGGCGATAGCCGCCGGCTGACGCGCGTCCGGGCGCGCCTTGAGGCACTGGCGGAGGCCGAGCGGGATCAGCTGCCCTTGTGGCTGCCGGTCGCGCTGCTGACCGGGATCGCGGCCTGGTTCTGGCTGCCGGAGCGATCGGCCTGGATCGCCTTCATCGCCGGCGGCGGGGCGCTGGCGCTGGCGACGATGGCGTTCGGACGCGACGGCCGCTGGGGACCGGCCCTGGCCTGGTTCGCGATCGCCGCCGCCTTCGGCTGCGCGCTGATCTGGTGGACCGCCGAGCGGGCCGGGACGCCGGCGCTCGCCCGGCCACAGGCGATGACGATCACCGGCATTGTCGAACGGGTGCAGCCGCTGGCGGCGGAACGGCTGACCCGGATCGTCGTCGCGGCCGAAGGCGCCGATGCGCCGCGGCGGGTGCGGATCAATATCGACGACGCGCAGGTGCCGGACGGCGTCGCGCCGGGGGCGCGGGTCCGGTTCGAGGTGTTCCTGATGCCGCCGGCGCCGCCGGCCGCGCCCGGCGGCTATGATTTCCGCCGCACCGCCTGGTTCCAGGGCCTGAGCGGAACCGGCCGCGCCGGCCGGATCGCGCTGCTGGCGCCGGCGCGAGAAACCGGCTGGCAAGCGAGGATCGCCGATTGGCGGATCAGGCTGGGCGCCCATATCCGCGCGCAGCTGCCGGAGGGCGAGGGCGGCATCGCGGCGGCCCTGGCGACCGGCGACCAGTTCGGTATTCCGGAGGCGGATGCAGACGCGATGCGACGCTCCGGCCTTGCCCACCTGCTGTCGGTGAGCGGGCTTCACCTCACCGCCGTGGTCGGTGCGGCGATGCTGCTGGTCCTGAAGCTGCTGGCGCTGAGCCCCGTGCTGGCGCTGCGCTGGCGGCTGGTGCTGATCGCGGCCGCCGCGGCGGCGCTGGCCGGGATCGCCTATACGCTGCTGACCGGCGCGGAAGTGCCGACGGTCAGATCCTGCATCGCGGCGCTGCTCGTGCTCGGCGGCATCGCACTGGGACGCGACGCGATCACGCTCAGGCTGGTGGCGACCGGCGCATTGGCGGTGCTGCTGCTGTGGCCGGAATCGGCGGTGAGCCCGAGCTTCCAGATGAGCTTCGCGGCGATCATCGCAATCGTCGCCCTGCACGAACATCCGCGCATCAAGGCGCTGCTGTCGCGGCGGGACGAAAGCGGGCTCGCCAAAGCGGGGCGGTTCGTGCTCGCCCTGGTGCTGACCGGGATCGCGGTCGAGATCGCGCTGATCCCGATCGCCTTGTTCCATTTCCATCGCGCCGGGCTCTACGGCGCCGGCGCGAACGTGATCGCGATCCCGCTGACGACCTTCGTCGTGATGCCGCTGGAGACACTGGCGCTGCTGTTCGACCTGATCGGCCTCGGCGCGCCATTCTGGTGGCTGACCGGCAAGACGCTGTCGCTGCTGCTGTGGATCGCCCATGCGACGGCGAACGCGCCGGGGGCGGTGGCGATGCTGCCGGCGATGCCCCGCGGCGCCTTCGCGCTGATGGTGGCGGGAGGCCTGTGGATCAGCCTGTGGCGGACCCGCTGGCGACGGCTGGGCCTGGTACCGGTGGCCGCCGGCGCGCTGTGGGCGTGGGCGACGCCGCTGCCCGACCTCATCGTCACGGGAGATGGACGGCACGTGGCGCTGCGCGGGCCCGACGGACGGCTGGCGATCCTGCGCTGGCGCGCCGGCGACTATATCCGCGACACGCTCGCCGAGCTGGCCGCGGCGGAGGCGGACTATGTCGAGTTCGACACGCTGCCGGGCGTGTCGTGCAGCGAGGATCTGTGCGCCGCTTATGTGGATCGCGGCGGCCGGCGCTGGCGGGTGCTGGCGACCCGGACCCGGCATCTCGTCGCCTGGCCGGAGATGGTGCAGGCCTGCCGCTGGGCGGACATCGTGATCTCCGACCGCCGTTTGCCGCGCGGCTGCGACCCGCGCTGGCTGCGCGCCGACCGCGACCTGCTGGCGCGGACGGGCGGAATGGCGATCAGCTTCGGCCAGCGGCCCCGGGTGACCACGGTGGCGGGGAGCGCCGGCGATCACCCCTGGGCGCTTCGCCCCATCCGGCGCGACTGAATCAAGGATCAGGCGGGTTTGGCGGGCGCGGCCAGCTCGGCCGCCCAGGCCCTGGTCGCCTGACAGCTTTCCATGGCCCGGCGGTAAGCCTCGCGCCCGGTGGTGCGGGCGAGATAGGCCTGCTCCAGACTATCGAGGGCCGCATTCCCCGTCCGCTGCGCGAATTCGAGGGCGTAGCTGATCGAGATATCGGCGGCGGTAAACGCCTCGCCCGCAATATAGGCCGAATCCGCAAGCTGTGCGGCGACGAGGCCGCGACGGCTTTCGAAAATCTTCAGCGCCCAGCGCGTGCTCCAATTATCCCGCTCGGCCTCGGGCGCGAGGATATGGCTCGCGACGACGACGTTGACGGGCATCGCGAGCCCGGCCTCGCCGAGATGCAGGAACTGCTGATAGACCGGGAAGGCGGCGTCATCGGCAACCGGCGCGAGTGGCGTGGGGCCGTAGCGCGCGAGCAGATATTCCATGATCGCGATCGATTCGACCATGACCACGTCGCCGTCCTGGAGCGCCGGGATGAAGCCGGCGGGGTTGATCGCGAGAAACTCCGCATCCTGTTCGACGCCGTCCAGCAGATCGACCGGGCGCAGACGGTAGGGAAGGCCCATCTCTTCCAGCAACCAGGCGACCCGGAAGCCCCGGCCTTCCCCATAGAGGGTCATCATGGCACGGTGCCGGGCTCATCCGGTTTGACGCAGGCCAGTTCGTTGCCGCCGGGATCGAGGAAGTGAAAGCGGCGACCGCCGGGGAAGGCGAAGATCGGTTTCGCAAGCGTGCCGCCGGCATCGAGCACGGTCGCCAGCGCCATTTCGAGATCGTCGACCTCGATCACCGGCAGCGGCGCGCCGACCGCCTCGGCGCTGTCCGCCTGGATGCCGAT
>JBFWUJ010000096.1:0-5580 GCA_050247295.1 Sphingomonas sp.
CGTCGAGATAGGCCTCGTCGAGGCTGAGCGGCTCGATCAGCGGCGTATAGTCGGCGAAGATCGCCCGGATCTGCCGCGACACGTCCTTGTAGACCTCGAAGCGCGGCTTGACGAAGGTGAGACCCGGACAGCGTCGCAGCGCCGTCGCCGACGGCATCGCGGAGCGGACGCCGAATGTGCGCGCTTCGTAGCTCGCCGCCGCCACGACGCCGCGGTGCATGCCGCCCACCGCGACCGGACGGCCGCGCAGGGACGGATCGTCGCGCTGCTCGACCGAGGCATAGAAGGCATCCATGTCGACATGGATGATCTTGCGGACCGGCGGCGTTTCCTCGTTCACGCTTTGTGCTTATAGACGCTTCGCCGTCACGGCCCAGTCCCAAAATGGGGCCAGTCGCGAGCGGCCATGGCGGCCGAGGCATGGGCTGGAGTAAGGGGGGTGGATGGCGCGGGGCAGACGGTCGGGGGTGTTGATCGCGGGCGGCGGGATCGCCGGCTGCCTTGCCGCGCTTGCCATGGCGCGCCTCCGGGCGGACGTGCCGCTCCTCATCGTCGAGGAGAAGGACCGGTTCGGCGGCGCCGGGTTCCATCCCTGGTTCGATGCCGAGCTGGAGGGCGCGGAAAGCCTCGTGATGCCGCTCGCCAGCACTCGCTGGCCCGGTTTCTATGTCGCCTTCGAGGATTTCAGCCGCAAGCTGAAGGAGCCCTGTGGCGGCATCGAGGGAGCAGCGCTGCACCGGGCGATGATCGATCATCTCGCCCCCGAACAATACCGGCTTGGCGTGAAGGTGGTGGCGGTCAAGGAGGATGCGCTGATCCTCGACGGCGGCGAGGAGATCAGGGCAGAAGGGGCATTGGACGCCCGCGGCGCCGCCAACCTGTCTATGCTCGATCTGGGCTATGAGGCGCGGCTGGAGCGGACCTATCGCTGCGCGTCGCCGCACGGCGTCGACCGGCCGGTGCTGATCGACGCGACCGTGGGCGCCGGCAGCTTCTTCCAGGTGGCGCCGCTTGACGAAGCGCGACTGATCGTCGCCGACGTGACGTTGTCCGATCGCAGCCTGCCCGGCGAGCAGGCGACGGCGCGGCTCGATCATTATGTCGCCCTGCGTGGATGGGGCCGCGCTGTGGTGGAGGACGAAAGCGCGCTCAGCCGGCCGCTGCCGCGCGACGGCGATTTCGCCGCCTTCTGGCGGATCGGCGGGGCGCGGGTGGCGAAGCTCGGCCTGCGCGGCGGCTTCCTCCACCCGGTCACGGGCCGCAGCATCGGCGATGCCGCGCATCTGGCCATGCTTCTCGCCCGGCAGCAGGATTTCTCCGGCGCCGCGCTGCACGACATGTTCGAGGATGAAGCGCGACGGCTGTGGCGCGGACGCGAGCCGATGCGTGCGATCAACCGCGCCTTGTGGTCCGCCGATGGTCGCATCGCCAGGCTCGCGGCCTTGTTCCGGCTCGATCCGGGCCTGATCGCCCGCTTCCATGCCGATCGGCTCGGCATGATCGAGCGCCGCCGGGTGCAGAAGGCTCTGGCCGGCTGATCGCCGGAAAGGCATTGCCTCATAGATGCTACAGATGTAGCATTATCTCGATACAGGAGCGAGGAGCGGGCGATGAAGCGATTCGCAATGGCCGCGATCGTGGCTATCATGGCCTCCCAGTCGGCGATGGCGCAGGCGCCCATCGCTCTGGACCGGTTCGATCGGATCGAGTTGCGCGGCGGTGGCCATGTGGTGTTGCGGCACGGGCCGGCACAGCGGGTGACGATGCTGCGCGGCGATCCGGCGATGACCCGCTTCACTGTCGAGGATGAGCGGCTCGTCATTGAGGCCTGCATCCGCAGCTGCGGCCGGTACGACCTGCAGATCGAGATCGTCGTTCCCGATATCGAGGCGGTGGCGGTGCAAGGTGGCGGCGCGATTCGCATGCAGGGCGATTCCAGCCCGCGGGAGCTTGTGGCCGCGGTGACCGGCGGCGGCCTGATCGACACGACCGCAGCGAGCATTCCCAGCCTGGTCGCGGCGGTGCAGGGCGGCGGCGTGATCCGGGCGCGCGTGGTCAGCAATCTGGTCGCCAGCGTGATGGGCGGCGGCGCCATCACTTATTGGGGCGATCCCCATGTCATCCGGTCGATCAGCGGCGGTGGCTCGATCCGAAGCGGCGGCGGTCGCTGATGCCCGGGCGGCGCCAGTGGCACTGACCCGCATCCGAAACAAGTTCACCGGCCGTTCATTCCCGCTGATGTGATAGTGTCACATCATCAGGTGGGAGTTGGATGATGCGTGCACTTGCCCTTGCTTCGATCACGGCCGTGATTCTCTCGGGACTGCCCCCGACGCCACTTCCGGGCGCGGCCGCCCAGCCCGCCGAGCGCCGCGCCCCGGCCCGGCCCGGCCCGGACGAAATCTGCGCGCCCTATCTCGGCGGGTTCCGTGATGAGGATGACCGGGTCGGCTACGGTCGCGGACAGCGCGTGATGAGGCGTGAGGCACCCACCGGATTTGCGCCACCGCCACCTCCGCCGCCGCCGTCCCCGCCGCCGATGGTTAGCGGTCCGCCCGCGCAGGAGCAGGTGGCCGTTTCGGGAAACAGGGTCGGCGGCGTCGTCGCCGGACGGTCCGCTCCCGGACGGCCTTACCAGCCGGTGCCGATGCAGCGCGAGGATCGCGAGCGCTATGCGGGGCAGGCGGTTTCCGCCGTCCGCGCCGTCGCCGAGGCGCCGGTCTCGACCTTCGGCGTCGATGTCGACACCGGCAGCTACACAAACGTCCGCCGGATGCTGAATCAGGGCCAGATGCCGCCGCAGGCGGCGGTCCGGACCGAAGAGATGCTGAACTATTTCCGCTACGATTATCCGGCGCCACAGGATCGTTCGCGGCCGTTCACCGTCAGCGCCGATATGACGACGACGCCGTGGAACCGGAACACCCGGCTGCTGCGCGTCGGCCTGCGCGGCTATGACGTGGCGCGGCGGGAACGCCCGGCCGCCAATCTGGTGTTCCTCGTCGACGTTTCCGGCTCGATGAATTCGCCGGACAAGCTGCCGCTCGTCCAATGCTCGCTGGCGCTGCTGGCCAATCGGCTGAACGCGCGCGACCGTGTCTCGATCGTCGTCTATGCCGGCGCCGCCGGAATCGTCCTGCCGCCCACCGCGGATCGCGAGACGATTCTCGGCGTCCTCGATCGGCTGCGGGCCGGCGGCTCGACCGCCGGCGCGGCCGGCATCCGGCTGGCTTACCAGCTGGCCCGCGAAAATATGATCGAGGGCGGCATCAACCGGATCGTGCTGGCGACCGATGGTGATTTCAACGTCGGTATCACCAACAACGAGACACTGGTGAACATGGTCGAACGTGAACGGCGGGGCGGCATCACGCTGACCACGCTCGGCTTCGGGACCGGCAATTACAACGAAGCGATGATGGAGCAGATCGCCGATCGCGGGAACGGCAATTACGCCTATATCGACAGCCCGCGCGAAGCCTGGCGGGTGCTCGATCAGGAGCTGTCCTCGACCCTCTTCACGATCGCCCATGACGTGAAGATCCAGATCGAGTTCAATCCCGCTTATGTCAGCGAATACCGGCTGATCGGCTATGAGAACCGGGCGCTGCGCGAGGAGGATTTCAACAATGACGAGGTCGATGCCGGAGACATCGGCGCCGGGCATCAGGTAACGGCGATCTACGAGGTCGTGCCGGCGGGCAATCGCGGCTGGCTCCCGGAACGCTATTTCGACGCCAACCGGCGGCCGGCGGGGGCCGGCGAGGTCGGCCAGATGGCGCATCTTCGCCTGCGCTACAAATTGCCGGGCGAGGACCAGTCGCGGCTGATCGAGCGGGCGCTGCCTTCGGGCCTCATCGCCTCGGCCCGCCCGCCGCAGGGCGACACCGCCTTCGCGGCGGCGGTCGCGGCTTATGGCCAGCTGCTGCGCGGTGACACCAATATGGGCCGGTTCGGCTTTGCCGACGTCCGTTCGCTGGCGTTGCGCGGCGGCGTCGGCGGCGATTTCTGGCGGCGCGAGTTCATCGACCTGACCGAGCTCGCGCAGCGCCGTCGGCTGGCGAGCGGCGGCGACGATGATTGACGCCTAGGGCGCCCAGTCCCTCGTCACCGACGCCGCCTTTTGGGGATCGTCGGTGACGAGGATCAGCTGGTTCGCGTGATCGCTGTACATGGTGACGATGTTGACGCCCGCCGCGCCGATCGCCGCCGCGATCCGGCCGAGTTCTCCCGGCCTTTCCTGATCGAGCCGGCGGACCAGCACCTCGCGCACCGCGATCACCTTCAGCCCTGCCTCCTGTGCCGCCACCCGGGCCCGTTCGCCGTCGCCGACCAGGAAATGGGCATGGCCATCGCCGCTTGCGAGAAACACCCCGCCGCCCTCCAGGCTCACTCCCGCGCTCCCCAGCGCCTCGCCGAACCGGGCGAGCATGCCGGGCTCGTGGGGGAGGAGGACGTGGATGTCGTACATCAGTCGTCGCTCGCCGGCATATGTTCGCCCATCCAGCGATCGGCGATTTCAACCGCCTGCCGATTCACTTCGGGCGTGATTCGGTCGTTCCATTGCGTGAGCAGCCGCGTGGCATTCTGGTCGTTGCCAGCTTGAGCTATGCGAAGATAAGCGATTCCACGAGGGAGATCGGCCGGACCGCCCTCTCCGGTTACCAGCATCGCACCGAGGCCACGCATCGCGTGAGCGAAGTGCACGGTATTGGACGTTGCCGCTCTCTCGTACCATCTCCGCGCCTGCACATCGTCTTCCGGTACGCCGTCTCCGGTGGCCAGCATGACGGCTCGGCTCACCATAGCTCGCACCTCGCCGCCATCTGCCGCTCGGACCACCCATCGGAATGCTTCTTCCGAATTACGAACGGTGCCAGTGCCGCTGAGATGCATCATTCCGAGCCGCCACTGGGCGTAGCTCGCTATCGGCGAGCTAGATTCGGCGGCCATAAGCTCGAATGCGCGCGACGGATTGTTGGGATAGCCTTCCGCGCCACCGAGATAGCGCTCGGCTAGCGACATCCTTGCGGCTTGCGATCCTCGTTCTGCAGCTAGCTCGCGAAGTCTCCGCCCTTCCGCTTCATTCCGCGGGCCGCCGATGCCCAATAAGAGCGTCGTGGCATAATTGTTCATGCCCTCGACACTGCCGCCGTCCGAAGCACGACGGTACCATTCTCGAGCTTCGACAAGCTGGGCATCGCCGACGGGACGGCCGTCGCTCGCCTCGGCCAGCCGCCCGGCGAGATCATTCTGGGCCTCGGCGTCTCCAGCGTCGGCGCGGGCCCGCACCTCGGCGATCGAAGGCTCGGGCGGCGCCTGGGCGGCTGCCGCGGCTGATAGAATGGTCGCCGCCAGTGCAGCTCCTAATGGAGCGCCGAGCCGGCCAAGACTAAACATCCAGATTGGCGACGTTGAGCGCATTCTCCTGGATGAAGTCGCGGCGGGGTTCGACGACGTCACCCATCAGGCGCGTGAAGATTTCGTCCGCCACGTCGGCCTGGGCGACCTCGACCTTCAGCATCGCCCGGTTGGCGGGATCGAGCGTCGTTTCCCACAATTGGTCGGCGTTCATCTCGC
>JBFWUJ010000097.1:0-5516 GCA_050247295.1 Sphingomonas sp.
ACGCCCGCGCCCGCTGGCCCTTCGTGGCGATCTGGGACAATCATGAATTCTCCTGGCAGGGCTGGCAAAGCATGCTGAAGGGCGGCTCGGTCGAGCGCCCCGCCCAGACGATCAAGGTCGCCGCCAACCAGGCCTGGTTCGAATATCAGCCGGCACGGGTGAGCCAGCCGGGCGGGACCAGTCTCGACCGCTTCGATGCCCCCGCCGTCAGGGACACGCCACTTACCGATTTCGACGATGAAGGCCTTAGCCAGGAGCCGAACAATCTTGCCGCGATCAACAGCCTCACCGTCTATCGCACGCTGCGCTACGGGGCCCATCTCGATCTGATGATCACCGATCAATACAGCTACAAGATGCTGCATCCGTTCAATCAGCCGGAGAGCGAGGGCCTCGGCAGCCCGCCCCGCCCGCTGGCGAGTTTCTACCCCGAAGAGGTGGGGCAGATCCTCGATGCCGGGCGCACCTATAATGGCGGCAATCCGCCGGACACGATCGCCGTCGGGGCAACGGTCACGCCCAATTACCGAAAGGACAAGGCGCCCTACACCATCTTGGGCGCACGCCAGAAACGCTGGTTCCTGGACCAGCTCCGGCAGTCGCGCGCGACCTGGAAGGTCTGGGGCAATTCGCTCGGCGTGCTCGAAAACCGGGCCGATCCGCAGAATCTCCCTGAAGGCCTGACGGAGCGTTGGCCAGGCGCGGGCTATTCCAACGCCGCCGTCGATTATAGCGGCGCCTTCACCGAGCGGGGCGAGATCTACGATCTGGTCAGGAACGAGGGCATAACCGGCTTCGCCGTCGTTTCGGGCGATCGGCACAGCTTCTGGGCGGGCTATGCCGCCAAGGCCCTGCCGCCCCAGGCGTTCGAGCCGGTTGGCGTGGCCTTCATCACTGGGTCGATCTCAAGCCCGGGCCAAGTCGAGGCGCTCGAAAGCAGCATGCGGCGGGACAATGTGCTGCGTCCCTTGTTCCTGGCCGACCGACCCGGCAGCGAACGGCCGCAGGCGGCGGTTAACATGATGATGCGCCACGGCGTCCGCTCATGCCTCGAATATGCGCGCAGCGGCGATCTTGCGGCCGCCCGCGCGGTGCGCAATCCGGACCTTTCACCCCATCTGGAATTTGTCGACATGGGCGGCCACGGTTTTGCCACGGTGCGCCTCTCCGCCCGCGACATGCGGACCGAGTTCGTCTGCATCCCGCGCCCGGCGGCGCAGGAGCCGCGCCCCGACGGCGGTCCGCTCCGCTATCGCGTCGCCCATCGTGCGCCTCTCTGGCGCGCCGGCGAAAGGCCGCAACTCGAGCAGCAGGTGATCGAAGGCGATCCGGGCCTGGCAATTTGATCGGACGGCGAATTGTGAGTTGTCCGGCAGACAAGCTGCGCACTCACAGATCGCCGAGGATTTGCGCCTTCTTGGCCTCATATTCGGCGGCGTCGATCAATCCGCTTTCGTGCAGGTCGCGCAACTCTGCGAGGCGGGTGGCGGCGTCCGCCCGTGCCGCGCCGGCCGCGCCCTGCCCGTCCGACGCGCGCGCGGCGGCGTCGATCGCGATGCGAAACGCGCTGCGTTCAGCCTCGCGCAGCGCCAGTCGCTTCATCAGCAGCCACACCGGCCACACCGCGATCGCGGCGCAGGGCAGCAGGACGAGCAGAAAGGCCGTCTCGGTTACGGCGCTGCGGCCCCCGGCCGCCGTCTCGCAGAATACGATCGGCGAAGATTGGGTGCGGCCCAGCGCGCGCTCATATTCCCACACCACATCGATCGCGCCGCCTGGGCAGGCGACCGGGCGGGTGAGCGCGAAGATCCCGTCGCCGACGATCAGGATCGCCACCGTCATCACGAGAAAGCCGCCCAGCGCGACGAAGAGCGGAAAGAGCAGCCAGACGCGTCGGGACATGATCGTGCTCCTCCAAGGCGCATATTGCGCAGCCCGGTCGGGCAGCGCAAGCAACGCCGGAAAATCGCGCATGACCGGACGAACCGACCTCTAATCGTCGCTTGAGGAACTCACAGGCTGCTCTGTTGGCAACCCAGATGTGTTTCGACCACAAACGATCCAACATAAGAGGCCGGGCCGCTTGCGAAGGTGGTGCCTCAAGCCCCTACCAGCGACGCGTTTGGTCTGACCGACCCCCTCCGAGGCATCGCGAAATTTCTAATCTTGCGTATCGGGAATCGTTGATTTGAGTTAGCCTTCTTCGGCGCTGCCTTGTTCGGCGGGGTGGGGAGAGATTCGTTGAGGTTGGCGAACCGTCGTCTCCACTCCACCAGCACTCGGCCGCCGATAGGCGCGCCGAGCGCTCTCTTTGTATGCTCGCCGCTCACGAGCGGGCTTTTTCTCGTTGTTGGATCGGCGGTGCTGTCAGTCTAATGCAAACTCGTCTCCACTGGGCGCGGCGAGGGCGGGGCGTGACGGGGCGCCCCGGTGGACCACTTCATTTGATACTGCTACCCATTGGAAGTGAAGGGATTGCAGGGCGATCCTCGTGAAGTGATTTGTCGCCAGCAGGTAGGCTAGTGGGCGTACAGGAAACCGTAGCGAGGGCCTATGACGGCTCCGAAGGTGCGGCCACCGCCGATGCCGCGAAGCTGCTCCAGTCCTGGCGCAGCGGGGGCGATGCGCAGGCGCGCGATCAGCTGGCCGCTCTCTTCTATCCCTGGCTTGAGCGCGCTGCGGCGGGGATGTTGAAGGGCGAGCGACACGTTTCGCTCTCGTCCGGGGACCTCGTCCAAGAGGCCTTTGTCCGGCTGATCCAACTCGACCGCATGGACTGGCGCGACCGGGCCCATTTCATGGCGTTGGCGGCACGGGTGATGCGCCGCATTCTCGTCGACCACGTGCGCGCCAAGCAGGCAGACAAGCGCGCGCATCGGCGCGTGACCTTGACCACCCGGCTTGAGCCGCATCCGAGGATGGACCTGCAGGCGCTGGACCACGCGCTGATGCGGCTCGCCGCCATCGACCCCCAGCGGGCGGAGATCGTCGAGATGCGCTATTTCGGGGGGATGAGCGTTACCGATGTCGCAGCCGTCATGGGGCTGTCGGAGCCCACCGTGCAGCGGCGGTGGACGGCGGCGCGCGCGTGGTTGATCCACGCGCTGGATACCTCCCTCTGAACGGGAAGGCGGCGATCGAGCGGGCGGCGCTCGATTTGCTCGAGCAGGCGCTCGAAGTCGGCCCCGATGCCCGGCGGCCCTGGTTGGATGCGCAAGGTGCCGACGCCAGGAGTCTGTCACGGGCACGTGAGCTGCTCGACTCGCTTGAACGGGAGGACAGGCGGATCGCGACCGGCGCCGCGCGCGGCGATGCGGAGCTTCTACAGCCGCCTGAGAGGATCGGCGCCTACCGCATCGTCGAATTGCTCGGCCAGGGCGGCATGGGCGCGGTGTTCCGTGGAGTGCGCGCCGCAGGCGACTTCGAGCATGAGGTGGCGATAAAGCTGATCCGGCCTGCTGCGCTGACCGATGCTATGATCGAGCGCTTCGAACGCGAACGCCAAATCCTCGCCCGGCTGACCCATCCGCATATCGCGCGCCTTCTCGACGGCGGGACGACTGACGAGGGTGGCCCCTTCATCATCATGGAATATGTCGCCGGTAATCCGATCACCGAATGGGCGGACGCGCGCGGCCTGTCGCTCGACGGCCGACTGCGGCTGTTTCTCGATCTGTGCGGCGCCGTCGGCCATGCCCACCAGAACTTGGTCATCCATCGCGACATCACTCCCGCCAACGTGCTCGTCACGGCGGCCGGCGAAGCGAAGTTGATCGATTTCGGCATCGCTCGTCCGCAGCAAGAGGCCACGCCTCGCGGGAACGACAAGTTGGCAAGCCTGAGCCTGACACCAGGCTTTGCGGCACCGGAACGGTTCAGCGGCGCGCATGCCACAACCCTCACCGACATCTATTCGCTTGGCAAGCTGCTGGAGGCGCTCGTTGAGGGCGGGAAAGGCGATCCCGATCTGGCCGCGATCATCGCCAAGGCTGCCGCCGATGCGCCGCAAGACCGCTATGCCAGTGCCAGCGCCCTCGCCAAGGACGTCGAGCGCTTTCGCGGCCATTTTCCGGTGGAGGCGCGTACGGGCGCGCGCGGCTATGCGTTGCGCAAGTTCCTGGGTCGCCGGAAATTGGCTGTCACGGCGGCGGCGCTGATCTTGCTGCTGCTCGCCGGCGGACTCTTCGCGACGTCGATCGGCTTTCGTCAGGCGCGTCTTGCCAAGAGCGAGGCCGAAGCGCGGCTCGCCGACACGCGCTCGATCGCGAATGCCATGATGTTCGAGGTGTTCGATTCCGTCAGCGAGCGAACGGGCAATAGCCGGGCGCGGCTTTTGATCGCGCGAACCGCGCAACGCTATCTGACGGAGATAGCGGAGGATCCGAACGCCACCGTCGAGATGCGGCTGGCGGCTGGCCGCGGCTTCCATCGCCTGGCGACCGCCACCGGCGCCCTCGATGTCAGCAACAGCGGCGATTTCCTCCAGGGTATCGCGCTGCTGAGACGCGCCGTCGAAATGCTCGAGGACCTGATGCAGGAGGCGCCCAGCGACGAGGCACGCCTTGCCCTGGCGAATGTCTACACCAGCTTGGCGCGCGATAAGGGGCTTACCTTTATCGATGTGCCGACCTCGCTGCCCGACCTTGAGCGCGCCGCGGCTCTGCTGCGGGAGATTGAAGAGCAGACACCGGAGGTGATCGCCGCGCGCGGCAGGACACAACGCTATTTGGGCGATGTCCTGGCGTGTTGCTTCAATCGTGCCGCCGAGGGGCAAATCGCCATCGAGGAGGGACTTGAGCTAATCGAAAGGGCGGACGCTTCTGTTCGAAACGTTCCCGCAGTGCGCCGCGTCTACAACGATCTCACCAATTTGCGGGGAGGATTCCGGAGATTTATCGACAATGACGAGGCCGGCTCCATCGCGACCTTCAACCGGGCGTTGAGTGCCCAGCGCGCCTTGACCGACGAGACCCGCGCCGCGGCCGACTATCGATTGCTGGCGACGATAACGATCAATCTCGGAAGAGCCTTGCTGCGAGGCGGTCGGCCAGCTGACGCGGATCAAGTCCTTTCAATAGTCCACCGGGAAACGCAGCAGCTCTATGCCGGCGATCCGAGCGACAATGATCTTCAGCGAAGACTGAGCTACGTGTTGATTATCCGCGCCAGAGCGGCCGCCGACGTTCGCGACCGAGCGCGCGCGGAACGCTATCTCCGCGACGGTCTGCGGCTCGCTCGGGCTGCCGAGCAGCCGGTCGCGGGGCTCAACGGATCGCGGCTCATCTATGCGCATCACCTTCAGGAAGCGTCCGACGCGCAATGGGCGCTTGGGAATCGTGACGCGGCCTGCGCCACGATGCGACGGTCGATGGCTATCTACAATGCTTATTCCACCCGCTGGAATCTTCCCGCGACGACCTTGCGCTATCGCATGCGGCCCATGGCGGAGCGGCTTCGCGACTGTCCGTCCTGACTGAGCAATCGTCTAGAAGCTGACACGCGATGCCCGAAGGCCG
>JBFWUJ010000098.1:0-4982 GCA_050247295.1 Sphingomonas sp.
AGCGCCGCCATGAAATCGAGGCGGGCGTCGAGATAGGGCTGCAGCCGCGCGAAATTGCGCTGCGAGAAGAAGCGGGTGACCGCCTCTCGGCCGTCCATGTCCTGGCTCAGCGCCAGCACCTGCAGATTGCCGTCGCGCCCGGCCAGCGCGTCGAGCGACGGCATTTCGACGATGCACGGGCCGCACCAGGTCGCCCAGAGATTGACCAGCAACGGCCGGCCGCGGAACGCCGCCATGGTCGTCGGGCGGCCCTGCGGATCCTGGAAGCTGGTGGCCGGTGCGGGGGTGCCGGCATGGCTGCGGTCGAGGCGGCCGGTGGGATAGCGCGCCGCTGTGGCGTTGCCAGGCGCGGCGCCGTTCGCCGCTTCGCCTTGCGGGGCGGGGACGCTTTGCCTATCGCAAGCGGCCAGCGCGAGGCCCAGGGCCAGTCCGGGGAGAAGGGCGATTACAAGCCGCAAGGACAATGACTCCAACGCGATGTGGGGCGGGCGCTTCGCCGAAGGTCCCGCGGCGGTGATGCGCGAGATAAATGCCTCGATCGGCTTCGACAAGCGGCTGTGGCGGCAGGACATCGCGGCGAGCAAGGTGCATGTCGCGATGCTGGCCGCGCAAGGCATCGTCGAACAGGCGGACGCAGACGCGATCGAGGAGGGGCTGGACCGGATCGCCGACGAATATGAGGCGGACGGAGTGCCGGAGGATGCGAGGCTCGAGGACATCCACATGCATGTCGAGGCGCGGCTGACCGAGCTGATCGGGCCGGTGGCGGGGCGGCTGCACACCGCCCGTTCGCGCAACGACCAGGTGGCGACCGATTTCCGCCTGTGGGTGCGCGACGCGATGGATGAGGCGATAGCCGCGATCGAGGCGCTGCAGCGGACGCTGGTGACGCGGGCGGCCGAGCATGCCGAGACGGTGATGCCGGGCTTCACCCATCTCCAGGCCGCGCAGCCGGTGACGCTCGGCCACCATTTGCTGGCCTATTACGAGATGTTGCGGCGGGATCGCTCGCGCTTCGCCGACGCGCGGGCGCGGCTGAACGAATGTCCGCTGGGCAGCGCGGCGCTGGCCGGTACCGGTTTTCCGGTGGACCGCGAGGCGACGGCGCTGGCGCTCGGCTTCGACCGGCCGGCGGCGAACAGCCTCGATGCCGTATCGGACCGGGATTTCGCGCTGGATTATCTGATGAGCGCCGCCCAATGCGCGCTGCACCTGTCGCGGCTGGCGGAGGAATTGATCCTGTGGGCCAGCCAGCCCTTCGGCTTCGTCAGGCTTTCCGACGCCTTCTCGACCGGCTCATCGATCATGCCGCAGAAGCGCAATCCGGACGCGGCCGAACTGGCCCGCGGCCATTCGGGGCGAATCGCCGGCGCGCTCGTCAGCCTGATGACCACCATGAAAGGCCTGCCGCTCGCTTATTCGAAGGACATGCAGGACGACAAGCAGCCGGTGTTCGAGGCGCACGATCTGCTCGGCCTCTCGCTCGCGGCGATGGCCGGGATGATCGAGACCGCGACCTTCGTGCCGGAGCGGATGCTCGCCGCCGCGGCGAGCGGCCACGCGACCGCGACCGACCTGGCCGACTGGCTGGTGCGCGAGGGCGGCGTGCCGTTCCGCGAAGCGCATCACGCGACCGGCCGCGCGGTGGCGCTCGCCGACGAGGCGGGCGTGGCGCTGTGGGACCTGTCGATCGCGCAGCTTCGCACGATCGACGAGCGGATCGAACCGGGTGTTTTCGATGTGCTTTCGCCGGCCGCCTCGGTTACAAGCCGGACCAGCGCCGGCGGCACCGCGCCGGCGCGGGTCAGGGACATGATCAAGGCGGCGAAGAAAGAGCTGGGGATGTCGGCATGAGGCGGATCGCGACCATCCTGCTGGCCCTCGCGGCCGGCGGCTGCGGCCTGCGCGAGCCGCTGCAGCCCGCGCCCGGCGCCAGCCTGCCGGTCGCCCCTGTCGGCGCGCGGACACGGCCCGATGCCCAGCAATTGCTGGCATCGCCGTCGATCACCCGGCCGCAGCGGGTGGACGAGATCATCCGCCGCTCGGAGCTGCGCGAGGAAGACCGGTTCGACCTGCCGCCGCCCGAAGTGCCGGCGGGCACCGTCCCGATCCCGATCGACAATGGCGATCGCCCGGACGACGGCCCGGAATGAACAGGCCCGTCCGCACCGCCGTCTTCCCGGTCGCCGGGCTCGGCACCCGCATCCTTCCCGCCACCAAGGCGATTCCGAAGGAGATGCTGACGATCGTCGATCGGCCGCTGATCCAATATGCGGTCGAGGAGGCGCTGGAGGCGGGGATCGAACGCTTCGTCTTCATCACCGGCCGCGGCAAGAGCGCCCTCGTCGATCATTTCGACATCGCCTACGAACTCGAGACCACGATGGCGACGCGGGGCAAGTCGCTCGATCCGCTGGGCGGCACCCGATTCCAGCCGGGGGCGCTCGTCTCCGTGCGGCAACAGGAGCCGCTGGGCCTCGGCCATGCCGTCTGGTGCGCGCGCGCGATCGTCGGCGACGAACCGTTCGCGGTGCTGCTGCCCGACGATCTGATGCTCGGCACGCCCAACTGCCTCGCGCAGATGGTTGAAGCCTATAACAAGGTCGGCGGCAACATCGTCTGCGCCCAGGAGGTGCCGCGCGAGCGGACCCAGAGCTACGGCATCGTCACGCCCGGGACGCAGGACGGGGCGCTGACCGAGGTCAGGGGCCTGGTCGAGAAGCCGAAGCCGGACGACGCGCCCTCGACGCTCGCCATCGTCGGCCGCTACATCCTGCAGCCGGAGGTCATGGACGTATTGGGACGGATCGGCGCCGGCAGCGGCGGCGAAATCCAGCTCACCGACGGCATGGCCCAAGTGATCGGCCGGCAGCCGTTCCACGCCTATACCTTCGCCGGCGAGCGGCACGATTGCGGCGATTCCAGGGGCTTCGTCATCGCCAATCTCGCGGTCGCGCTGAAGCGCCCCGATCTCGCCCCGGCGCTGCGCGACTTCCTGGCCGATCGCTGATGGAGGGCGCGCTCGTCTGGGAAGACGGCAGCGCCAGAAGGCTCAGCATCGACGAGGCGGACGCCTATCAGGGGACGGGCTTCGTCTGGATTCACCTCGAGGGACGCGACCAGGCCGACCTCGCCCGGATCAAGGGCCACAAGGACATCCCCGACGTTGCCGCCGGGGCGCTGATCGCCACCGAGACGCGGCCGCGCTGCGACCTGATCGACGACGGCGCGATCGTAAACCTGCGCGGGCCGGGCGACCGCGACCCGCTGGATTCGGACCGTCTGGTCTCGATCCGCCTCTGGGTCACCGGCAACAAGGTGATTTCGCTGAGCCGCCGCATGCTCACCGCCACCGCCACCGTGATCGCCAAGATGGAGGCGGGCAAGATCCATGATTCCGGCGATCTGGTCGCCGCCTTCGCCTGGGCGATCTCGATCCAGCTCGACCCCGAAGTGGCGCGCCTCGGCGACACGCTGGACGAGGCGGAAAGCGGCCTGGAGGAACCGCGCCTGCACCGGCTGCGGCGGGAGATCACGGCGGTGCGATCGGAGGCGATCGGCTTTCGCCGCTTCGTGGCGCCTGACCGGGATGCGCTGCGCACGCTGGCGGCGCAGGAATTCGACTGGCTGGCGCCGGACGACAAGCTGCACATCATCGAGGCGGCGGACCGCTTCGCGCGGATGGCCGAGGAGCTGGAGGCGGTGCGCGAACGCGCGGCGCTGCTGCACGAGCAGATCACCGATCTGCGGGCCGAGCAGGTGGACCAGCGGGCGCTCTATATCTCGATCGTCGCTTTCATCTTCCTGCCGCTGACGTTCATCACCGGGCTGCTGGGCATGAATGTGCAGGGCATTCCTTATGCCGATCACCCTTATTCCTTCTGGGCGATCCTGATTTTCTGCGTCGGCGTCGGGCTGATCGTGTGGATCTGGTTCTACTGGCGACACTGGATCAACCGCTGAAGCGCCGGCATCAGGCCTCCAGTTCGACGTCCCAGTAAAGATAGTCGCGCCAGCTCGAATGGAGATAGTTTGGCGGAAAGGAGCGGCCATGCTCCTGCAGCTGCCAGCTCGTCGGCCTGAACGGATAGCGCTGGATATGCATATGCGCCTCCTTCGGCGTCCGGCCGCCCTTCTTCAGGTTGCAGGGGGCGCAGGCGGTGGCGACATTGTCCCAGGTCGTCCGGCCGCCCTGGGCGCGCGGGATCACATGATCGAACGTCAGCTCCAGGATGCTGCTGCAATATTGGCACTGGAAGCGATCGCGCAGGAACAGGTTGAACCGGGTGAAGGCCGGATATTCGCTCGGCCGGACATATTGGCGCAGCGCGATGACGCTCGGAAGCCGCATCGCCACGCTGGGGCTGTGCACCTCCCGCTGGTAGGAGGCGACGATATCGACCCGCTCCAGAAACACCGCCTTCACCGCCGTCTGCCAGGGCCACAGGCTCAGCGGATAATAAGACAGCGGCGTATAATCGGCGTTGAGGACGAGCGCCGGACAGCCTTCCGGGTTACGGAGAAGATCGGGGTGATACAAAGCGGACGCGCTCCCGTTTCCCAAGCGAAGTCGCCCGGAAACGCCGCCCCCGATGCCGTCACACTCGAATTCGGGGAGAAAGCGGTCTCGCGGCCGTCTTCTCCATGTCGTCGCGGCCATGGCTGGCAGCCGTGACGGCATGATGACACCATAGGTCGCGACTCGCGGTCAAGCGCGATATTGAGGACATGATGCAGCCGGTCACCCGCTTCGCCCCCTCGCCGACCGGCCGCCTGCACCTTGGCCATGCCTGGTCGGCGCTGTGCGCGCATGATTTCGCGCGGGAGAATGACGGCGCCTTCCTGCTCCGGATCGAGGACATCGATCCCGGCCGGGCGCGGACCGCATTCGTCAACGGCATCCTCGAGGACCTGATCTGGCTCGGCCTCGAATGGGACGGCGAGATCGCCTACCAGTCCGAACGGCTCGATCTCTATGCCGA
>JBFWUJ010000099.1:0-4873 GCA_050247295.1 Sphingomonas sp.
TTTCTCAATGCGAAGGCCGCAATCGGCAAGAAATGCTTTCAAGCCTGCACCGCATCGCTCTCCAACCAGAGGGATAGCGGGGCCAAAGGCCATGAAAAAGGCGGCTCACCGCGAGACTTTCGTGACCTTTCCCGCCCCGAGCGCAGACGAGGGGGCGGGGAAACGCACCCGCTTTCAGCCGCTTGCCGATCCGATATGAGACGAGGATGCCCGATCTTCCCAACATCGTCATTCTCACCGGCGCCGGCGTCTCGGCCGAGTCCGGGCTCGCCACCTTTCGCGGGCCGGACGGGCTTTGGGAGGGCCACCGGGTCGAGGATGTCTGCACGCCCGAGGCGCTCATCCGGGACGAGGCGCTGGTGCAGCGCTTCTATGACGATCGGCGGGAGAGGCTCGCCGGCGTCGAGCCCAATGCCGCCCATCGCGCGCTTGCCCGGCTCGACGCGGAGTGGCCGGGAGGGTTGCTGCTCGTGACCCAGAATGTCGACGATCTGCACGAGCGCGCCGGTTCGAAGCGGCTGGTGCACATGCATGGGGAATTGCGCTCGGCGCTCTGCCGCGCCTGCGGCGGGCGGTCGCCGTTCGCAGGCGCGGATATGGGGGCGGGGCCGGCCTGTCCGGCCTGCGGCGAAGGGGGGCGGCTGCGCCCCGACATCGTCTTCTTCGGCGAGATGCCCTACCAGATGGAGGCGATCGACCGGGCGCTGATGGAGGCGGACCTGTTCGTTTCGATCGGCACCTCGGGCAACGTCTATCCCGCCGCCGGCTTCGTGCAGACCGCCCGTTATCGCGGCGCGCACACGCTGGAGATGAACCTGGAGCCGAGCCTCGGCACTACGCTGTTCCACGAAAGCCGGATCGGGAAAGCGGGGGAGCTGGTGCCGGAATGGGTGGAGGAGGTGCTGCGATGATCGAGGGAAGCTGCCATTGCGGCGCGGTTCGCCTGACCTTGCCGAACCCGCCGGAGGATCTCGGCAACTGCAATTGCTCGATCTGCCGGCGGATCGGCGGGCTGTGGGGCTATTGCCCGCCTGATCGGGTGACGGTCGGCGATCCCGGCGGCGCGCTCGTCGGCTATGTGCAGGGCGACGAGATGCTGACCACCTGGCATTGCGGGCGCTGCGGCTGCACCACCCACTGGTCGCCACGCGATCCCGATTACGACCGGATGGGCGTGAATATGCGCATGTTCGATCCGGCGGTCTGGGAGGAGCTGCCGATCCGGCTGATCGACGGCGCGAGCTGGTAGGCCGCGGCGCCTGATTGCCTCCGAAACGGAGCGGCTTTTGGGTGCCGCCGCTGCCGCGCCGTCGCATGATCGCATTTTGCCTGGAGGGAGGGCAAGGATGACCGATATGCTGCTGATGGAGCCGGATCGCCCGTCGAGGAACGAGGCCGGGGTCAATTCCAAATGGTATCCGCTGGCGGAGGTCATGACGCCGCACATGCCGACCCGCGGCGATTATCCGGACGGCTATCCGCGCGGCGCGATCGTCCACTTCACCGCCGGCCGCGACCGCACCGAGGACAATGCCCGCAACACGATCGCCTATGGGCGGGAGCAGGGCTATTGCTTCTTCGCGATCGGCCCGACCGGCATTGTCTATCAGGCCTTTCCGCTCAATCGCTGGGGCTATCATGCCGGGGAATCCGCCTGGCCGGGGCTCGGCAGCGGCGTCAGCTCGAAGCTGGTCGGGATCGAGGTGCTGTCGGCCGGGCTGCTCGACAAGAACCGCAAGTCCTGGTTCGGCGAGCAATATGCGGCGAACGAGGTGCGATCGGTCACCGAGGCGCAGCATGGCTGCCCCACCGGTATCTATCGCAGGTTCACGGACGCGCAGGAGCGGGCGCTCAAGTCGCTGCTGCTCTGGCTGAGGGCCAATAACCCGGCCGTATTTTCGCTCGATCTGGTGCTCGGCCATCACGAGGTGTCGGGCAAGAAAGGCATCGGCCGGTGGCGCAAGAACGATCCGGGCGGCGCGCTGTCGATGCCGATGGAGGATTTCCGCAAGGCGCTGAAGGCGGCCTCGCCGATCTGACCGCTACTCCACCCAGTCCAGGCCGATCTCGCGGTAGAGGCCGCGGTCGTCGCTCCATCTGGGGTTCACCTTCACATGCAGGAACAGGTGGACCTTGCGCCCCAGCTCCCGGCCCAATTCCTCCCGCGCCGCCGCGCCGATCGCCTTGATCCGGGCGCCGCCCTTGCCCAGCACGATCGCCTTCTGGCTGTCGCGGGCGACCAGGATCTGCTGGTGGATGGCGACCGATCCATCCGGCCGCTCGTCATATTTTTCGGTCTCGATCGCGCTGTCATAGGGCAGTTCGGCATGGAGCTGGAGGTAGAGCTGCTCGCGGGTGATCTCGGCCGCGATCATCCGGTCGGTGGCGTCTGAGACCTGGTCGGCCGGGAAGTGCCACGGCCCTTCCGGCATTCGCGCCGCCAAGGCCGACTTGAACATGGCCATGCCGTCGCCGGTCGTGGCGGAAACCATATAGATGTCCTCGAAGGCGGCGCGGCCTTCGGTCTGCGCGATCAGGGTCAGCAACGTTTCCTTGCGGACCAGATCGACCTTGTTGAAAATCAGCAGCTTCGGCTCCGCCCGGTCCTTCAGGCGGTCGATCAGTTCGGTGACGCCCCGGTTCAGTCCGGTTTCAGCGTCGATCACCAGGGCGATCAGATCGGCATCGCGCGCGCCTTCCCAGGCGGCGGCGACCATCGCCCGGTCGAGCCGTCGGCGCGGCGCGAAGATGCCCGGCGTGTCGAGCAGCAGGATTTGCGATTCGCCCTCGATCGCGATGCCCATCAGCCGGGCGCGGGTGGTCTGCGCCTTCGGGCTGACGATCGCCACCTTCTGCCCCACCAGCGCATTGACCAGCGTCGACTTGCCTGCATTCGGCGCGCCCACCACGGCGATGAAGCCGCAGCGCTCGCTCACACCAGCTTGTCCAGCATCGCCCGCGCCGCCGCCGTCTCCGCCTCCTGCTTGGAAAGGCCGGTGCCACTCGCTTCGCCGAGGCCGGTCACCCGCACCGTCACGGTGAAGCGGCGGGCATGGTCGGGGCCGCTCATCTGGGTCACCTCATAGTCCGGCGCGCGGCGATGCCGCGCGGCGGTCCATTCCTGCAGCATCGCCTTGGGGTGCTTGGGGGGCTGGCTGAGCCGGGCAACCCGATCGCCCCAGGCACGGCGGACAAAGTCCGTCGCCGCCGCGAAGCCGGCGTCCATGTAGAGCGCTCCGATCAGCGCCTCGACCACGTCGCCGAGCACGTTGACGCTGTCGAACACGCCATCGTCCTGCGCCTGCCGCCCCAAGCGCAGCATCGGCCGCACCCCGAGTTCGACCGCGACATCGGCGCACACGTCGCCGGCGACGAGCGCGTGCAGCCGGTGCGACAGCTTGCCTTCCGGCTCTTTCGGATAAAGTTCGATCAGCCAGGTCGCGACGACGAGGCCGAGCACCCGGTCGCCGAGAAACTCCAGCCGCTCATAATTGTCGCCCGCCGCGCTCGAATGGGTCAGCGCCGCTTCGTACAAAGCGAGATTTTCCGGCCGCCGCCCGGTTCGTGCCTCGAGCCAGTCCGCAAGATCCGTCATCAATAGAGCGTCCCGATTCGGCTCCAGCGGGCGGCGGAGAACCATGTCCACGGCTTCAGCCACTCGACCGACCCATCGGTCGACCAGAAGGCGACCAGCACCTCGCCGAGCACATTGTCCACCGGCAGCAGACCAACGCCCCCCGCCTGCTGGGCCACCCGGCTGTCGGCGCTGTCGTCGCGATTGTCGCCCATCACGAAGAGATGCCCTTGGGGAACGATGATCTCGGCGAAGTCGTCCGGCATCGTCCGGCCCTGATCAAGGATCTGATAGCTGCGGCCGCCCGGCAGCGTTTCTTGATAGCGCGGATAGCGGCATTCGCGTCCGTTCGGCCCCTGCCGCTCGCCATTGGCCGGATCGTCGGCGACGATCCTGCACGGGCTGTTGGGGCTGACCGGCATCGCATAGTCGGCGATCCGTTGCCGCTCGACCGGGCGGCCATTGAGGATGATGGCGCCGTCGCGCACCGAGATCCGATCGCCCGGCAGGCCGATCACCCGCTTGACGAAGTCTTCGTTTTCCTGGCCGGGATAGCGGAATACGACGATGTCGCCGCGATCCGGCAACGCACCCCAGACCCGCCCGGAAAAGCCGCCGAGCCCGAAGGGCATCGAATAGCGCGACCAGCCATAGGGCCATTTGGTGACGAACAGATAGTCGCCGATCATCAGGTTCGGCAGCATCGATCCCGACGGGATCATGAAGGGCGCGAAGACGAAGCTGCGCACCATGACGGTGACCAGGAACAGGATGGCGAAGAAGCGCAGCGTGCCCCACCAGCTTTCCGGCTGCTTGTCGACCTTCGCGGCGGGCTCCGGATTCGGCGCGTTCGCGGGGGACGGCTGAGTTTCCATCGCCGCGCTTTCGCTTGGGGGCGGACGCCGGTCAAGCTGGCCGCTAGGCAGGAGGGCGCGCTGCGCCTAGACACGCGTCGCAATGGCGGATGATTTCGACAGGGCCTGGACAGGGGTTGAGCGGCTGGAGCCGATGCGGCTTGCCGATCTGTTCGCGGCCGAGCCGGATCGCCTCGACCGGCTGGTGATCGAGGAAAGCGGCATCCGCTTCGATTTCGCCAAGACCCACCTGTCGGCCGGCAACCTGCCTTCGTTCCTGGCCCTTGCCGAGGCGGCGAACTTCACCGCGCGGCGCGACGCGCTCTATGCCGGCGGCCTCGTCAACGCGACCGAAGACCGCGCCGCCGAGCATGCGGCCGAACGCGGCGAGGGCGCGCCGGAGAGCGTCGCTTGCGCCCGTGCCCTGCACCATCGGATGCGTACG
>JBFWUJ010000100.1:0-4832 GCA_050247295.1 Sphingomonas sp.
GCCTAATCCAGCGGCCAGCTCTCCAGCACCTCGACGAAGCGGCTGAGCCACGCATTGGTCTGGTGGCCATCCACCACGCGGTGGTCGATGGTGAGGCTGACATAGGCCATCGGGCGGATCTGGATCGCATCGACGCCGCCGATCTCGCGCACCACCACGCGCTTCTCCAGCTTGCCGACACCGAGGATCGCCGATTGCGGCTGGTTGATGATGATCGGCGCCGCAAACAGCGATCCCGAAACCCCGTGGTTCGAGATGGTGAAGGTGCCGCCCTTGATGTCGACGCCGGTCAGCTTCTCCCGCCGCGCCTTTTCGATCAATTCCTCGAGCTGGGCGGCGATCCCCTTCAGGCTGAGCTGCTGAACCTTCCGGACGACAGGAACGATCAGCCCCTTCTCGCCCAATGCTGTACCGACGCCGATATTGATGTCGTCGAAGAGCTCCAGCTTGTCGGCGTGCCAACGGCTGTTGATCGCCGGCGCCACCTTCATCGCCTCGGCAGCAGCGGCGACCAGATAGGCGGTGTAGGTAAGCTTCACGCCCTTTTTGGCGAAGACCGCCTTGTGCTTCTCGCGATGCGCCATGATCGCCGAGAAATCCGCTTCGAACACCGCGGTGACGTGCGGCGCGTTGGTGACCGAGGCGTGCATGTTCTCGGCAATGGCGAGCCGCATGCGGTCGTGGGGGACGGAGTGGGAGCGGACGTCCCCGGTCGCGGCGGGGATGATCCCCTCGACCGGACGGCCAACGCCGGTCGCCGCCTCAACCGCGCGATCGACGTCGGCGCGGGTGATGCGCCCGTTGCGGCCGCTGCCGTCGATCTGGGCCGGATCGAGATTGTGCTGGAGGACGGCGCGCTTGACTGACGGCGACAGCCGCGTCTCCCTGCCTTCGTTCGTCCCCCGCGCAGTCGAGCGCATCTCCGGCGTCGGTGTAGCCGCCGCTCGACCCCGCTCGGGACGAGAGGGCTCCGGGGGCTTGGCGGCTTCGGCGGTCGCGATGCGGCCGAGAACAGCCCCCGGCACCGCATCGGCATCGCTGTCGAGCAGGATTTCGGTCAGCACCCCGGCGGCCGGCGCCGGCACCTCCATCGCCACCTTGTCGGTCTCCAGCTCGACCAGCGGATCGTTCTCCTCGACCCGGTCGCCGACCTGTTTCAGCCAGGCGCGCACCACTGCCTTGGTGCCCTCCTGCTCCATCGGGACGAGCACGTCCATCATCAGAAACCCAACAGCGCGTCGATCTTGGTCCGGATCTTCGCGACGGAAGGCACGGCCCAATCGAGCAGCGCCGGATTATGCGGGCTTGGAATGTCCGGCATCGTCACCCGCGCGACCGGTGCATCGAGATCAAGGAACGCCTCGTCCGCGACCACGGCGGCGACTTCGGCGCCGAAGCCGCCGGTGCGCAGATCCTCGTGGACGATCAGGCAGCGGCGGGTCCGACGCACCGAATCCAGCACCATCTCATGATCCCAGGGCATCAGGGTACGCAGATCGATCACGTCGGCGGAGATGTCTTTCGCCGCTGCCTCGCAGCGCGGCACCATCGCGCCCCAGGTGATGATCGTGATCGCGTCTCCCTCGCATGTCTTCTTCGCTTGTCCGAACGGCAGGACATAATCGTCGCCCGGCCAGGGGCGGCGGGCCCAGACATCGTCCAGCATCGCCCGATGCTCGAAGAAGACGATGGGATCGTTGCCACGCAGCGCCGAGCGGAGCAGGCCGACGGCGTCCTCGGCGTTCGAAGGCGCAGCGACCAGCCAGCCGGGATTGTGGACGAACTGCACTTCGTTGGTCTGACTGTGCCACGGATCGCCGCACTTGAAGAAGCCGACCGGCATCCGCAGGACCATTGGCGCGGCAAAGCGGTTGTGGGTGCGCCAGCGCATCGTGCCGCAATCGTTGATCTGCTCCAGCGCCGGCTCGGCATATTTGCGGAACTGGATTTCCGGCACGGGCATCAGGCCGGCGAGCGCCATGCCGACGGCGCGGCCGATAATCCCCTCTTCCGACAGGCTGGTATCGAACACCCGTTCGACCCCGAACTTTTCCTGCAGGCCAAGCGTCACGGCATGGACGCCGCCCTTCGGGCCGATATCCTCGCCGAACAGCAGCATGCGCGGATTCGCCTCCAGCTCCTGCTCCAGGGTTCGGCGGATCGCGGTGACCATGTTGATCCGCTGGCCTTCGGGCTTCGGCGTGTCGGTCGAGCGCGGCGCGCTGTAGCCGCGGGTCCATTGCCCGCCCAGCCGCTGCATCTCCCCCTCATAGAAGACATGGGCAGTCACGCTCTCCGGCTCGGCCAGCGGCAGCGCCTCAGCCTCCGCCAGTGCGGCGGCCACCGCCGCTTCGGCTTCGGCGGCGATCGCATCCCATTCCACCGCGTCCATCGCGGCGCCGACCAGATAGCGCTTCAGCTTCGGCAGTGGATCGCGATCCCATTCGGATCGGACGAAGGTCTCGCTTTTGTAGGTCTGCGTATCCTGAAAGCTGTGTCCCTGCAGGCGTGGGACCGTAAGCCGGAGCAGCGCCGGCCCCTTCCCTTTGCGAACATGGCCAACCGCCCCGGTCAGCAGCCGTGCGGCCGCGGCCGGATCGGTGCCGTCGCCGGAGAGGATCTCGAGATTGGAGAAGCTGGCGAGATTGGCGGCGATGTCGCCGCCGGGCGTCTGGTAGGTCGACGGGACCGAGATGCCGTATTGGTTGTCCTCTATGTAGAAGAGCATCGGCAGCTGCTGCGTCGTCGCGATCGTCAGCGCCGACCAGAACCCGTTGGTGGCGCAACTCGCGTCGCCGCCCAGAACGACCGCGATCGCACCTTCATAGCCGCGATCGCCAAGCACATCGCGATGATAGGCGATCGCCTGCGCCCAGCCCGCGGTCGGCGTATATTGGGCGCCCACCCCGCCGCACATCGGCAATGCCGGACAACCGGCGGGATTGGGATAATTGAAGACGACGCCGATATCGCGGCCATCGGAATAGCCGCCAGCCTTGCCCATGTTCGAGCCGAGCGCGTCGACCAACGGCACGCCGAGCGCGAGCAACAGCGGGCGGGAGCGATAATAGCCGCAGGCCGCATCGCGCCGATGGGTCAGCAGGCTGCCCAGCATGGTCTGCGCCATGTCGTGGCCGCGGGCGCTGAACTGGTAGAGGATCTTGCGCGCCGGAACGAGTTCGGTCTCCTCCAGCTTGTCGAGGGTGCGGCTGACCTGGACGAGATAGGCAATCCGTCGCCAGTCAAAGGCAGGGTCCGGCGCGGCGCTCTCGGTCGCGGCTTCAGGGGCCCGCGCTTCAGCCATCCATCGCCTCCACCACCGCGGCGGCGAAGTGGTCGACATTGTCGTCCGACAGGCCGACGATGTTGAAGCGGCCGGACGGGGCCATGTAGATTCCGTATTTCTCGCGCAGCGCCAGCACCTGCGCGGGCGCCAGCGGCAGCATCGAGAACATGCCGTTCTCCTCGTCGATATAAGCGAGGCGCGGATCGAAGGCGGCGAGCCGGGCGCGCAGGGCGCGGATGCGGGCGCACATCGATTGCAGCTCCGATTCCCAATCGGCGCGCAGCTCCGGATCCGACAGCACGATGCGGGCGACCGCGGCGCCGTGATCCGGCGGCATCGACCACATGGTCCGCGCCAGCGTCAGCGCGTTGCCAAGCGCGATCCCGGCCGCTTTGACGCTCGATCCCTTGATGAACAAGGCGCCGACGCGGTCGCGGTAAACACCGAAATTCTTGTCGCAGCTCTGCGCCAATATGGCCTGGTCCACCGCCTCGATGACCAGCCGCGCGCCGGCCGCATCAGGCTCCAGCCCGTTGCCCAGCCCCTGATAAGCGAGGTCGACGAACGGGATCAGGCCGCGTGCTGCGATCAGATCGGCCACCTCATGCCATTGCGCCATGTCGAGATCGGCGCCGGTCGGATTGTGGCAGCAGCCGTGGAGCAGGACGAGATCGCCCGCCTCGGCCCGGCCGAAGGCGTCCATCATCGCATCGAAGCGGATCGCGTGGCTGTCGCGATCGTAATAAGGATATTCGACCAGCTCGAGCCCGGCGGAACCCAGCAAGGGGACGTGATTGGGCCAGGTCGGGGTGCCGACGTGAATGCGGGCGCCCTTGACGGCCCTGACAATCAGCTCGGCGCCGAGGCGGAGCGCGCCGCAGCCGCCCGGCGTCTGCACGCCGACAATCCGGTCGTCGGCATCGTCGCCGAAGACGATCGGCTTGATCAGCTCCGTGAAGCGGATGTCGCCGCGCGATCCCAGATAGGATTTGGTCTCCTGCGACTCCAGCAGGATCAGCTCGGCCGCCTTCACGGCGCGCAGGATCGGCGTGCTGCCGGCCGCGTCGCGATAGACACCGACGCCAACGTCGATCTTTTCCGGTCGGGAATCGGCCTCGGCGAGCGCGATCAGCTCAAGCAGGCTGTCGGCCGGCTGCTCCTCGAGTCGATCCAGCAGCACCGACCCCTCGCTCACCATGAACCCCTGCTCCATGCGCCCTCCTGTGCAGATGCCAATAGCCTATTCCGGACGCAAAAGTCACAGGAAAGTCACACCAATATTCGCTCTCGCTGAAACATATGTTTCGTGATATGCCTAGAACATGGAAGAAATATTTCACTTCGATGCGACCGACCGGAGAATCCTCCGGACGCTGCAGCGCGACGCGAGCCTGAGCCAGGCGGCGCTGGCCGATACGGTGGGCGCTTCCGCCGCGTCGGTCTGGCGGCGGGTCCGCAATCTCGAGCGCGAGGGCGTGCTCGGGCGCACGGTCCGCCTCGTCGATCCGGCCAAGGTGGGGCGCAGCGTCAACGTGCTGTGCCAGGT
>JBFWUJ010000101.1:0-4830 GCA_050247295.1 Sphingomonas sp.
CGGCTGATGAACGCGTGGGGCGATTCGGCTGAGCATGTCGTGCTCAGCGCGATGCCGGATCGGCTTGGCGCGCGCGCCGCGATCGATCGGAGCGTGAAGGTGCAATTTCCCGTCGATGCGCCCTCGCTGCAGGGAAGACCGGGGCCGGTGCGCTACGCAAGGCTGGCGCGCTACCTGCGCGGCTTTGATCTGGTCCTTACCTATAATTGGGGCTCGTTCGACGCGGTGATGGCGCGGCGGCTGCTCGGCGGCCCGCCGCTGGTCCATCACGAGGACGGGTTTAACGAGGACGAGGCCGATCGGTTGATGCCGAGGCGCAACCTTTATCGGCGACTGGGCCTGCCGGGCGCCCGCCGGCTGGTCGTGCCCTCGCAACGGCTGGAGCGGATCGCGCTTGGGGCGTGGGGCCAGTCGGCGGACCGGGTCGTGCGGATTGCGAACGGGATCGCTCTCGACGATTATCGCAAGCCGCCGGTCGATGGCGCCATTCCCGGCTTCGCCCGGAAGCGGGATGAGATCGTCATCGGCACCGTCGCGGGCCTTCGCGCGGTGAAGAACCTCCCGCGGCTGGTCCGCGCCTTCGCGGCCATGACCCACAAGGTGGCACGTCTGGTGATCGTCGGCGAGGGGCCGGAAAGCGAGGCGATCGCGGCCGAGGCGCGGGCGCGGGGCGTTGCGGCGCGGCTGCTGATGCCGGGCTTTCTCGCCCGGCCGGCCGACTGGATCGGCCATTTCGACATCTTCGCGCTGTCGTCGGACAGCGAGCAGTTTCCGATCTCGCTGGTGGAGGCGATGGCGGCGGGGCTGCCGGCCGTCGCGACCGATGTCGGCGACGTCGCGAACATGGTCGCGGACGACAATCGGCCGCTGATCGTCGAGCCCGCCGACGAGGCGGCGTTCGCGGCGGCGTTGGACACGCTTGCCGATCGCGACGATCTGCGCCGCGAGATCGGCCTCGCCAATCGCGAGAAGGCACAGGCCCGCTATGACGAGCGCGTCATGATCGCCGCTTATGCCGCGCTCTATGGCGAGGCGGCCGGCCGCCCGGACGCGTTCGGGGCCCGGACATGATCTTTTGCGCGGGCCGTGCATTCGGCCTATAGGCTGGGCCGTTCTTTTCCGGAGGCCGGATGTTCAAGGGTATTAAGCCGATCCTCTATGCGGGGCGAGAGGTGCTGCCGCTGATCGAGGGGGGCAAGGGGGTGTCGGCCACCAATCATCTGAGCTCCGGCGCCTGGGCGGCCGCCGGCGGCATCGGGACCGTGTCCGCGGTCAATGCCGACAGCTACGATCCCGAAGGCAAGATCATTCCGCAAATCTATCACGCGCTGACCCGGCGCGAGCGGCATGAGGAGTTGATCCGTTACGCGATCGACGGGGCGGTCCAGCAGGTCCAGCGTGCCTATGATATCGCCAGCGGACGCGGCGCGATCAACATCAACGTGCTGTGGGAAATGGGCGGCGCGCAGCGGGTGCTGCACGGAGTTCTGGAGCGGACGAAAGGGCTGGTATCGGGCGTCACCTGTGGCGCCGGCATGCCGTACAAGCTGTCCGAAATCGCCGCGTCCTACGGCGTCAGCTATCTGCCGATCATCAGCTCGGCGCGCGCCTTCTCCGCGCTCTGGAAGCGGGCTTATTCGAAGGCGGCCGAATGGCTGGGCGCGGTGGTCTACGAGGATCCATGGCTGGCCGGCGGCCATAATGGCCTGTCGAACGCCGAGGATCCGCTGAAGCCGCAGGATCCCTATCCGCGGGTGGCGGCACTTCGGCAGACGATGCGCGAGGGCGGTATCGCCGACAGCGTGCCGATCGTGATGGCGGGCGGCGTCTGGAACCTGCGGGAGTGGGAGCACTGGATCGACAATGAGGAACTGGGGCAGATCGCGTTCCAGTTCGGCACCCGGCCGCTGCTTACCAAGGAAAGCCCGATTCCGGAGGCCTGGAAGCAGCGGCTGATGACGCTGGAGGAGGGTGATATCCTGCTCCATCGCTTCTCGCCGACCGGCTTCTATTCCTCCGCCGTGCGCAATCCGTTCCTCAGGAATCTCGAGGCGCGCTCGCACCGGCAGATCGCGTTCACCAAGGAGCCGCTCGGCGATCATGCGTTCGAGCTCGACGTCGGCGTCGTCGGCAAGAAGAACTACTGGGTGACGAAGGGCGATCTGCTGCACGCCCGCGAATGGTATGCCCAGGGCTATACCGAGGCGCTGAAGACGCCGGACGAGACCCTGGTGTTCGTGACGCCGGAGGAAAAGAAAGTCATCCGCAAGGATCAGGCGGATTGCATGGGCTGCCTTTCGCAGTGCCAGTTCTCGTCCTGGGCCGACAATGAAAAGAACTCGACCGGGCGGCTGGCCGATCCCCGGAGCTTTTGTATCCAGAAGACGCTGCAGGACATCGCGCATGGGGGGCCGACCGAGGAAAACCTCATGTTCGCCGGTCATTCCGCCTTCCGGTTCAGGCAGGACCCTTTCTACTCGAACGGCTTCGTGCCGACCGTGAAGCAACTCATGGAGCGCATCCAGACGGGGGATTAGGATGAAGCGTCGCGCCCTCCTTCTCGGCCTGATCGGTATCGCCGGAACGATCGGCGCCGCCACCGCCCAGCCTGCCCGCGAGACGCCTTATTGGGCATCGATCTCGTCCGGGCGGGCGATGATGCGATCCGGGCCGGGAGAGAATTATCCGGGCCAGTGGCTGTACGTCCGCGCCGACCTGCCGATCCGGGTGGTCGAGGTCTATCGCAGCTGGCGCAAGATCGAGGATCCGGACGGCACCCAGGGGTGGATGCTGGTCAGCCTGCTGTCATCCACCCGCACGGCGCTGGTGCGCGGCAACGAGCCGGCGCCGATGCACGAGCGGCCGGATGCCGGTTCCGCAGTCGCGTTCCGGGCGGAGCCGGGTGTGGTCGGCCGGATCAGCCAGTGCGGCAACGGCTGGTGCCGGCTGGACGTCGCCGGGCGGACGGGCTTCGTGCGCACCGACCATATCTGGGGCGTCGGCCGGGGCGAAACGCTCTAGCCCTGCCCGCTCCGACCCTCTCCCGCGAACGGGAGAGGGGGGAGCGCGATCACCTTAGCGGCAGCGCACCTGATCGTTGCTGCGCTCGATCTCACGGCCGATGATGGCGCCGAGCACGCCGCCGACGATCGTGCCGCCGGCCCGGTTGCGGCCGCCGTCAATGCCGCGGCCGATCAGGGCGCCGGCGCCGGCGCCGATGATGAGGCCGGTCGTGCCGTCCGAGCGGCGGCAATAATAACGGCCGTCCGAACCGCGATAGACGCGATCCTCGGCGGTCAGCACCCGCTCCTGATAACGCGGATCGTCGCGATAGTAGCGGACCGCGTCATAATCCCGGTCATAGGCGTCGTCGCCATAATCCCGGCCATAGCCGCGGCTGTAGCGGCGCGCGGATTCGTAACGGGCGCGCTCGCGCTCGTAGAGATCGCGCTCCGCCTCGAAGCGGCGCTCGGCGGCGCGCCAGCGCGCCTCGTCGGCCCGGGACTGGGCGGTGGCGGTGGTCGGCAGCGCGACCGCGGCCAGCGGTGCGACGGCAAGAGCAAGAGCGAGCAAACGGGTCTTCATCGGGGAGCCTCCTTACGCAGCCGTTATGTCATGGCACGCCAAAGGGACGGTGAAAAGCGCCGCCGTTCCACTCGGCGCACGGCGGGGGCAACTGGGCCGGCCCCGCTCATGCCGGCGCCGAGAGGATCAGGACGACGCCGGTGGCGAAATAGTTCAGCTCAACGGTGCCGCCGAAATCGGCTTCGAGATTGCGGGTGATGAGACGGGTGCCGAAGCCGGCCTGGCCGGGCGCCGCGACCGGCGGCCCGCCGCTTTCCTCCCACGACAGCCGCAGGATGCCGTCGGCGACCGTCCAGCCGACATGGACGTGGCCCTCGGGCGTCGAAAGCGCGCCATATTTGACCGCGTTGGTGCCCAGCTCGTGCAAGGCGAGCGACAGCGACAGGCCCCGCTGCGCATCGAGCGCATGATCGTCGCCCGCGACATGGCAGCGGCCCGGCGGGCAGAGCGGGCCAAGCGATTGTTCGACGACGCTGCGCAGCGGCACCGGCTGCCAGGCCGATTGCAGCAGCAGATCCTGGGCGACGCCGAGCGCGGCGAGCCGATCGTTGAAGACCCGCAGCCGATCGGCGTCCTCGGCGCCGCGGAATGTCTGCATGGCGATCGCCTGCACCACCGAGAGGCTGTTCTTGGCCCGGTGGCTGAGCTCATGCGCCAGCAGGTCGCGCAACTCGTCGGCCCGCTTTGCCTCCGTGATGTCGCGGGAGATGGAGAGGATATGATCGGGGCCGCCATCGGCGCCGGCGACCCGGGTGACGGTCACGTCCCAATATCGGGGCGTGCCCCTGGCGGTATCGGCCGGCCCCTGAAAATGGCCGGTGCCGCCGGCCTGGGCGATCGCCAGCGCCGCCTCCGCCGCCGCCTTGCCCTCGCCTTCCCAGAAGCCGGTCCACGGGCAGCCGCGCACGGCTTCGAAATCGTCGACCTCCATCACCTTTCGGCCGCCATGGTTCATGAAGATCAGTTCGCCCTCCAGGGAGAGAACCTTGATGCAATCCTTGCTGGCGTTGAGGATGCTCTGGAGGAAGGCGCTCTCGCCGACGCTGGCGGCCAGCGCGCGCTGGGAGGCGGCCAGTTCCGACCGGACCCGGGCGATGGCATCGGCCAGACCGCGCGCCGTATCCGCCGGTGCGCCCTCAGCCACGAAAGTCGATTCGGCCGATTCGCTCCCCATCCCGACCTCGAAGATAATCCAGAATAGGCTGCGATGCGAGTGGGTTGGAAGGCGTCCGGGGCGAGCGAGCG
>JBFWUJ010000102.1:0-4558 GCA_050247295.1 Sphingomonas sp.
CGATCGGCGCCAATTTCGACGATGGCCGCGGCAACGCGACCCTGTCGGTCGGCTATCAGGAAGCCGACCCGGTCTACCAGGGCGCTCGCGATCAGTCGCTGTTCACGATCAGCTCCACGACCGGCGGCGCCGGCGGTTCGGGCACCGCGGTTCCGTCGCGCTTCACGCTCGGCACCAATGGTACGCGTCAGACCAACGCTGACGGCACGGCCTTCCTTCAGGGCAATCCTGACGGCACCGGCTTCGTCGGGGTTCCCGCGACGTTCACGGCGTTCAACTTCAACCCGTTCAACGTCTACCAGGTGCCGTTCGAGCGCTACAACATCTATGGCTCGGCCAATTACCAGATCAGCGACGCGATCGAGATCTACACCCGCGGCCTGTTCTCCAAGAACACCGTCGATACGATCATCGCGCCGTCGGGCTCGTTCGGTATCTCGACCCAGCTGAACCTCAACAACCCGTTCCTGACGCCGGCGCTGCGTAACGCCTTCTGCGTCGGCAACGGCATCAGCGCGGCGGACTGCACCGCGGCCGCCGCTCCGGGCCTGCGTCCGGGCGACGCCGCCTATCGCCAGGTGACGACGGGTCTGTTCCGCCGCGCCGTCGAGGTCGGACCGCGCATCAGCGACTATCGCAACACGGTGTTCGATTATCGTCTCGGCGCCCGTGGCGGCATCACCGACTCGATCGACTGGGACGTCTTCGGTTCCTATGGCGAAGCCGATCAGGTCCAGGAGATCCAGGGCTACACCCTGAACTCGCGCGTCCGCCAGTCGCTGCTGGCTTATGCGGGTCCGGGCAATGGCATCTGCGCCGATCCGTCGAACGGCTGTGTGCCGATCAACTGGTTCGGCCCGGCCGGCAACCCGACCTGGACGGCGGCTGCGGTCGACTTCCTGAACGAGGTCAGCACGGTTCGCACCAGCGTCACGCTGGCGCAGGCCCGCGGCACGATCTCGGGCGATTTCGGCTGGACGATGCCCTGGGCGACGCAGCCGGTCAGCTTCGCGGTCGGCGGCGAGTTCCGTGAATATACGGCGGCGCAATCGTCCGACGCGCTGGCGCAGGGCGGCGACCTTGGCGGCGCCGGCGGCGCGGCCCCGAACATCGCCGGCGGTTACAATGTCTACGAGGCGTTCGGCGAGTTGATCGTCCCGATCGTCGCCGACCGGACGTTCTTCCACGAGCTGACGCTCGAGGGCGGCATCCGCTATTCCAGCTACAATGTCGATGCGCCGGGAAGCCCGAGCTATACGACCACGACCTGGAAGGTCGGCGGCTCCTGGGCCCCGATCCGCGACCTGCGCTTCCGCGGCAATTATGCCCGGGCGGTCCGCGCGCCGAACATCGCCGAGCTGTTCTCGCCGGTGAACACGACGCTGACCAACCTCACCAACGATCCGTGCGCGAGCGTCGACGATAGCGGTGTCGATCTGCCCAACCGCGGCCCGCTGGCCGGCGAGCTGCTGGCGGTCTGCCTGGGACAGGGTGCGACGGCCGGCAACGTGCAGGCGATCTCGCAGCCGATCGCGGGCCAGGCCCAGTCGACGGGTGGCGGCAACCTGAACCTTGATCCGGAGACTTCGCGGTCCTGGACGGTGGGCGCGGTGTTCCAGCCGAGCTTCATTCCGGGCCTGTCGCTGTCGCTCGATTATTACCACATCCGGATCACCGGCGCGATCACGTTCCCGACCCCGGACGACGTGATCACGGCGTGCTTCGGCAATCCGGACGGCGCCGGCAACTACTCGCCTGCGGCTGGCTCGGCGGCCACCGCGGCCTGCACGGGCATCCGGCGCAACCCGCTCACCGGCGCTCTGAGCGGCGATCCGGCGGATACGCCGGGCCTGCCTCTCACGCTGTCGAATCTCGGCACGCTGGAGACCAGCGGCGTCGACTTCACGATCAACTACCGGCGCAACCTCGATATCCTGGGCGGCGTCGGGCTGGCGATCAACGGCGTGCTGAACTGGCAGGACGAAAGCCTGTTCCAGGCGGCGCCGGGCGGCCTCAACCGCGAGTGCGTCGGCTTCTACAGCGCGAACTGCGGCCAGCCGATCTTCGAGTGGCAGTGGTCGCTCCGCACCACGCTGACGTTCGACAATATCGACGTCTCGCTGCTGTGGCGCCACCTCGACAACGTCGTCTATGAGCCGGGTATCGGCACCCTGTTCAACGGCACCCTGGGTGCCGGCGTGGGTCCGGTGGCCGGTCAGCAGGAGGACTTCAACACGATCGGTTCGTTCGATTATTTCGATCTGACGACCCGCTTCGCGATTGACGATCACCTGACGATCACGCTGGCGGTGCAGAACCTGTTCGATCGCGACCCGCCGATTGTCGGTGGCGAGGCAGGCTCGACCACGTACAACAGCGGCAACACCTTCCCGTCGACCTACGACGCGCTGGGCCGCCGTTTCGTTGCTACGGCACGCATCCGCTTCTAAGCGCGGACGCAAGCCAAACCTTAGAGGGGCGGGCCTTCGGGCCCGCCCTTTCTTTTTGGGTGACCGCTGCCGGCGGGGGCGCCGTGGCTGGCTGCGGCCCGCGAAGCTTGGCATAGAGCGGCAATGCAGCTTCGCCACCCCATGCTCGCTCAGGCGTTCGCCCTGTCCAAGGCGGGGCGAAATCCGGAGGCGGTCCTCATCATCAACCGGCTGGTGGCCGAGAACGAGCCCGAGGCGCTGTTCGTACTCGCCGAGATGAAGTGGCGCGGCGGCATGGTGCCGCAGGACCTCGTCCAGGCGCGCGATCTCTATCTCCGGGCGGGCGATCTGGGCCATGCGGCCGGCGGCATCATCTTCACCAACCTGCTGGCCAATGGCGTCGCAGGCGAGCGCGACTGGCCGGCCGCGCTGGCGCGGCTGGCCCGTGAAGGCGAGCGCGACCTGCGGCGGCGGGCGCAGTCGGCGCTGGTCGAGCGGATGGCGCTGGATGGGGCGGGCGATCCCAGGTCGGCGCCCGAGCCGCAGGCGCTCAGCACATCACCGGTCGTCCAATTGTTCCCTCGTCTCTTCTCCGCCGCGGAATGCGACTATCTGCGGCAGCTGGCCGAGCCCGGTTACACGGCTTCGGCCGTCTATGACGAGCAGCGCCGGCTGGTGCGCGATCCGATCCGGACGTCGGACGGATCGACAATCCACTGGCAGATCGAGGATCCGGTCGTGCACGCGCTCAACCGCCGCCTCGCCGCCGCGTCCGGATCGACGGCGGATCGGGGCGAGGCGCTGCAGATCCTGCGCTATCGCCCCGGCCAGCAATATCGCAATCATTTCGATTTCGTCCAAAGCTCGGAAAACCAGCGGGTCCAGACGGCGCTCGTCTATCTCAATCACGACTATAAAGGCGGCGAGACCTGCTTCGTGCGGACCGGATTGAAGGTCAAAGGGCGCAAGGGGGACGCCCTCGTCTTTCGCAGCGCGCTTCCGGACCGGACCGTCGATCCGCTGTCGGAACATGCCGGGCTGCCGGTGACCAGCGGCACCAAGCTCATCGCCAGCCGCTGGATCCGCGAAAAGCGCTGGACGCCCTGAGGGCTAGAGCAAGGGCGCGGGCAGCGTCAGTGGCTGGCCGGCGCTGGCCGCCACTGCCTCGGCCCATACGGTCACCTTCTCCACCTCTTCGGCGTGGACGGCCGCTGCTTCCTTCTGCTCCGAGGCCCGCGCCGCGCCGTCGAATGCGCCGCCTCCCTTGGAGTGGCGCGTAAAGGCATCGCCCGCCGCGATCTCGGCGATCGCATCGCCGTCGAGATCGAGCCCGTACAGACCGGCCAGCGCGGCAAGCGATTCCGCCGGCCGGGCGATCAGCCGTTCGCTGTCCAGCGTCCGCACCCGTTGCGGCCCGAGCCGCGCTGCGATCGCCGCGAAATGGCGATGCTGGCCCAGCCAGTCGATCGCCGCGATCTGCAGGTCGGTCTGGCGCATGATCTCTTCGGGCGAGAAGCCGTAATCGAGCATGCCGTCGCGGCTGAGCTTGACGAACAGTTCGCGGACCCAGAGCCGGCCCCACATTCCCTTCTTGGCGATCGAGGCGAGATAGAGCGGCAACGGCGCGTACAGGAGCAGCGCCTTGGCTTCGGGCCGCATGGCCAGCATCGCGGGGGCGAAGACATTGACCAGGTTGGACGGCTTGATGACCACCGCCTCGTTCGCCGCGAACGGCCGCGCGAGCAGGCGCAGGCTGCCGTCCAGCACCTCGGCGACCTTCGCCGGCGCTCCGCCCCGGCTGCGCCAGCCCTGGACGTCGTTCAGGATTTGCGGTTCCTTCAGCCCCATGGCGACGCCTTCGATGTCGAAGGCTCGGGCGAGCAGGGTCGAACAGCAATAAGCGGAGTGGAAGATGAAGTGGACCGGCGCCGCCGCCGCCGCCGCGGCGAGCGCTTCCGGGCGCGCCAGCACCCGGGGGTGCGCCGCCTCCGGCAGATATTCATCGATCAGGAAGGTCGCGGCCCGATGCACGGCACGCGGCGCATGAACGAAGTGCATCCGATCGGCCGCCTCGTCATAGCGGTGCGGCAGCCACTCGGGATCGCGCACGATGGCGGTCCGACCGGGAT
>JBFWUJ010000103.1:0-4487 GCA_050247295.1 Sphingomonas sp.
AGTTCATAGTCGAAATCGGAATGATCGGTCAGCAGTACGACGGCGTCGTAGGACGCCAGCGTCTCGGGTGTCAGATCGATCGATGCCAGCTCGAAACGATGCTCCCGCATCTTCGGAAAGACCGGCACATTGGGGTCGGAATAATCGACAATCGCGCCCCGGTCGCGCAGATGCTCCATAACGAACACCGACGGCGATTCCCGCATGTCGTCGACGTCGCGCTTATAGGCGATGCCGAGGGCGAGGACGCGGCTGCCTTTCAGTGACTTCTCGCGCGCGTTGAGCGCATCGGCGACCTTGCTGACCACCCATTCCGGCATGTCGCGATTGATCTCGCCGGCGAGCTCGATGAAGTGGGTCGACAGGCCATATTCCCGTGCCTTCCACGTCAGGTAGAAGGGGTCGATCGGGATGCAGTGACCGCCGAGGCCAGGCCCGGGATAATAAGCCGTGAAGCCGAACGGCTTGGTCGCGGCGGCGTCGATGACCTCATAGATGTCGATGCCCATCCGGTCGCCGATCAGCTTCATCTCGTTGACCAGGCCGATATTGACTGATCGATGAATGTTCTCGAGCAGCTTGGTGAGCTCGGCCGCCTTGGTTGATGATACGGGCACCACGCGATCGATCACCGTCCGGTAGAGCGCCTCGCCGACCTGGCGGCAGACCGGACTCGTGCCGCCGACCACCTTGGGAATGCTGCGGGTGGTGAAGTCCGGATTGCCGGGGTCCTCGCGCTCCGGCGAATAGATCAGGAAGAAATCCTCGCCGATCGAAAGTCCGCACCCGTCGATGAAGGGCCGGAGGACCTCCTCGGTCGTGCCGGGCCAGGTCGTGCTTTCCAGCGAGAGGACCTGGCCCGCGCGCAGGTGGGGCGTGACCGTCTTCATCGTCTCGACGATGAACGACAGGTCCGGTTCGCGATGGCGGCTGAGCGGCGTCGGCACACAGATGATGATCGCGTCGACCTCGTCGATGCGGGCGAAATCGTCCGTTGCCTCGAAGCCGCCGCTGCGCATCGCCGCGATATCCGACGCCGCGATGTGCTTGATCGGCGTCTCGCCGGCGTTCAGCGTCGTCACGCGCTCGCTGTCGATATCGAAGCCCAGGACCGTGAAGCCGACCTCGTGGAAGCGCAATGCCAGCGGCACGCCGACATAGCCCAAGCCGATGATGCCGATCCGGGAGGCGCGGCCTTCCAGCCGTTCGATCAGGTCGGCGGCCGGCCGGGGCAGGGCAGGGGACATGTTCTCGTTCATCGTGGCGTTCAGTTCTTCGTTGTGGCGGCGATGACGGCGCTGCAGACCTGATCGATCTCGTCTTCCGTCAGATAGGGGTGCATCGGCAGGCTCAGCACGACCCCGGAAAGCGTCTCAGCCACCGGCATCGAGCCTTCGCCATCGCCATATTCAAGATAGGCCGGCTGCAGGTGCATCGGGCGCGGATAATAGACGTTCGAGGGGATGCCGGCCGCCTTCAGCCGGGCCTGGACGCCGTCCCGATCCTCGACCTTGATGGTGAACTGGGCCCAGGCGAACCGTCCGTTGCCGGCGCCGATCGGGGTCGCCACATGACCGTTCAGCCGCTCGATATAGGCATTGGCTATCGCGTGGCGCTTCTCAAGCTCGTCCGCGAACGCCGCGAGCTTGGGCAGCAGGATCGCCGCCTGCAGGGTGTCGAGCCGGCTGTTCACGCCGACACGGACCACGTCATATTTCGCGTCGCCCTTGCCGTGCAGGCAGATCGACCGGATCGTGTCGGCGATTTCGTCGTCGTCGGTGAACACGGCGCCGCCATCGCCGTAGCAGCCGAGCGGCTTGGCCGGGAAGAAGCTGGTGGTCGTGATATCGGCCAATGCCGAGCCCACGCGGCGCCCCTTATAGTCCGCGCCGAAGCCCTGCGCCGCGTCGGAGATGAACGCCAGCCCGTGACTATCGGCCAGCGCACGGGCGCGATCATAGTCCACCGGCTGGCCGAACAGGTCGACCGTCATCAGCGCCGCCGGACGCAGCCTGCCTTCGCGTTTCGTCCGCGCGATCGCCGCTTCGGCGCTGTCGAAGTCCAGATTGAAGGTGTCGGCATCGGAATCGACGAAGACCGGTCGCGCACCGAGCAGCAGGATGACTTCCGCGGTCGCCGTATAGGTAAAGCTCGGCACGAAGACGGCATCGCCAGGCCCGATGCCGAGCGCCATCAGCGCGAGTTGAAGCGCATCCGTGCCGTTCGCGCAGGTCACGACGCGCCGGGCGCCGCTGAATGTCGCGAGCGCCTCTTCCAGCTCGCGGACCTCCGGGCCCTGGATGAAGGCCTGCCGATCGAGGACATTCTGGATGCGGGCGTCGATATCGCCCTTCAGCTGCGCATATTGCGATTTCAGATCGATGAATTGCATGGAAAATCCCGATTAACGGATGGAACGGATGTGGCTGAGGAAGCGATCGTGCGGCACCGCGAAATTGCCGCTGACGACGCTGTCCGCCGCCACGTCGCGGGTCACCACCGCGCCGATGCTGACCTTGGCCCGGCTGCCGATATGGAGGCCGTTACGGATGACTGCCGAAGGGCCGATATAGGCCTCGTCCTCGACGATGGCGCGGCCAAGGATGTTGGCCAGGGCGCAGATCTGGACCCGGCGGCCGATCTGCACGTCGTGCGCGATATAGACGAGATTGTCGGCGACGGTTTCCTCGCCGATCAGGGTCTCGCCGCCGAATAGCGCCCGCGCCACGCAAACGTTCGACAGCAACTCGACGAATGGCATGAGTCGCACACCGCCAAGTTGGGGGATGATCCGCTGGCGACCGCCGATGATCCCGGTATTGAATCCCGGAACGCCCAGGCTGACGCCCGGATGCAGGACGCAATCGTTCGCGATCGCGACGCCGGGCGCGACGACGACATTGGGGCCGATCCGGGCCCGCGCCCCGATCTCGACCGCGTGATCGGCGATGTGGGCGGCCGGATCGATGACCGCGCTGGCATCGATGCGGTTGGGCTGCGTGCGAAGGGCCGTCTCGTGCGCCTGCGCCAGCTTGGCATGAATCTCGGCATGCGCGGCGTCCGGCTGGTCGGCGACCGCGACCGCGAGGCGCGCGTCGAGCTGGTCGGCGATGTCGCGCGTCGTGACGACGGCGGCGACGCGTGGATTGGCGTTGACCTCCTCGACATAGCGGGCCGCGCGCAGCGGTACACACAGCGCGTCGAGCGGCGTCGACAGCTTGCCGGTCAACGCGAACTCTCCGTCGCGCAATATTTCGAGGCCGGCCAGGCCCTGGAAGGACGAAAGCCTGTGCATCATCCGATCGCGGCCGCGCCAGCGCGGTGCAGGAGGTTCAGGATGGGGATCGCCTCGTCGGGTCCGGTGCGGTTGCCGGGGCCGCCGCGCACGGCGGAAAGGAACGCGCTCATCTCGGCTTCCAGAGGCTCCTCGGCCGGCCAGTCGACCGGCTCGCCCGCGCTCTTGACGAAGCGCGGCGCAGGGCCGGTCGTATCGACATAATCGCGATAGATGACCAGCTTTCGCGTACGCTCGGCCGCCGTATCCTCGAACACCAGCGCCCCCTTTGTGCCGAGCGCAGTGAGTTTGTGCTCCTTGAAGGGCGAGAGCCAGGACAGGTTGACCTGGGCGGTCAGGCCGGTCGGAAAGCGCATCTGGACGACATATTGGTCGGGGATGGCCGGATTGACCACGCGGACGGGCAGCGTCGACACCTGATCGGGCTCCGCACCGGCCAGGCCCAGCACCATCGAGAAATCGTGCGGACCCATGCTCCACAGCGCATTTTCCTCGGTGCGGATGGCGCCGGGGTTCAGCCGGTTCGAGGTGACGTGCCGCAATTCGCCGATCTCGCCCGCCTCCACCAGCGCCTTCAGGGTCACGAAGGCCGGATGATATTGCAGCAGATGACCGACCATCAGCGTCAGTCCGCGTTGATTGGCCAAAGCGGCAACGGCCTTCGCCTCGTCCGGTTCGAGCGCCAGCGGCTTCTCGACGAAGACCGGCTTGCCGGCTTCGAGAGCCCGCAGCGCGAGCTGGCCATGGCTGACCGCCGGCGCGGCGATGGCGATCGCCTCGATCCCGTCCGCGAAGGCGGCCTCGAGGTCGTTGGTGACGCGTACGCCGAGCTCTTCGGCATAAGGCTGAAGGACCTCGACAGCCGGATCGACGATGACCTCAAGCGCGCCGAGGCGGGCCAGGACGCGGGCGATATTGCGGCCCCAGCGACCGCATCCGATCAGCGCCGTGCGCGGCAAAGCGGAAGAAGTAGGCATGACGTTTAAACGGCTGACTTTCTGAGCACAGGAAAGAAGAAGCGATTGAAAAGTGGACCGGATTGCTGGCCGATGGCCCTACGTCATGTCCATGTCGACGATGTCGCGCATGCCCGCCACTCACTGATACAGGCGATCGCGTCGCCTGCGCGCGAGCCGCTACCGCAACGGGCGGACAGTTACAACCGGGAGCGTGGCAACTTCCGCCTCGGATT
>JBFWUJ010000104.1:0-4270 GCA_050247295.1 Sphingomonas sp.
CACGATCCTGGCGACCTGGTTTCACGAAATGGGCCATGGCATCGCCGCGATGCTCGCGGGCCGGGGGTTCGAGCGGCTGATCATCTTCGCCGACGGTTCGGGCTTCGCCGAATCATGGCGCCCCGCCGACGGTTACGGACTGACCGATGCGCTGGTCGCGGCCAGCGGGCCGCTTGGACCGGCGATCGCGGGCGCGCTGCTGATCGTCTCCTCGCGCTCCGCCGCCGCCACGCGCGCCGCGCTGGCGGTGCTGGGCATCGCGCTCATCCTGTCCTCGGCGATCTGGATCCGGTCGCTCGCGGGCTGGCTCGTCATCCCCGCGCTGGGCACGGCGATCGTCATGCTGGCGCTGCGCGGATCGCCGTCCTGGCAGGGCTTCGCGATCCAGTTTCTCGGCGTGCAGGCGTGCATCAGCGTGTGGAGGCAGTTCGATTATCTGTTCAGCCCGGGCGGCGCCCTCGGCGGCCAGATGCACCGATCGGATACCGGCGCCATCGCCGATGCCCTGCTGCTGCCCCACTGGTTCTGGGGCGCGGGCATCAGCGCCGCGATCCTGGCCTTGCTGTGGCTGAGCTTCAGGCTCGCCTATCGGCGCTGACGCCGGGTCAAGGCGCCGGTCAATCCTCCAATATCCGGCTTTCGTCCCTGGTGTCGCGCATCCGCCAGTAGACGATCAGCGAGACGCCGATCATCGCCGTGACATACCAGTAGAAGGCGCGCTCCATCCCCGCATCCTTCAGCCAAAAGGCGACATATTCGGCGGTGCCGCCGAAAACCGTGTTGGCGAGCGCATAGGGAAGCGCGACCCCGAGCGCCCGGATATGGGCCGGAAACAGCTCGGCCTTCACCACCGCGTTGATGGAGGTGTAGCCGGTCACGATCACCAGCGACGCCATCACGAGCCCGAACGCCGCATAGGGGCTCTGGACGCTCTCCAACGCAGTGAAGAGCGGCACCGTGCCGGCCACGCCCAGCAGCCCGAAGCCGATCATCACCGGCTTGCGGCCGACCCGGTCCGACAGGGCGCCGGAGAGCGGCTGCAGGCACATGAAGACGAACAAGGCGGCGGTCATCACCCGGCTCGCGGTCACGCGATCGAAGCCCGACGTGTTGACCAGGAATTTCTGCATGTAGGTGGTGTAGGCATAGAAGGCCAAGGTACCGCCGGCGGTGAGCGCCACCACCAGCAGCGCCTCCTTCGGATGATCGCGGAACAGATTGGCGGTGCTGGAACGCGGCGCATCGGACGCCTTCGCATTGGTGAAACTGTCGGTCTCGGCGAGGCGCCGCCGGATCCAGAAGACGACGACCGCCAGCACCGCGCCGAACGCGAACGGAATGCGCCAGCCCCACGCCTCCAGCGCCGCCTCGCTGATCGCGAACTGCAGGATCAGCAGGACCGACAGGGCGATCAGCTGGCCGGCGATCAGACTGACATATTGAAAGCTGGAGAAGAAGCCGCGCCGCTCGCGCCCCGCCATCTCCGAAAGATAGGTCGCGCTGGCGCCATATTCGCCGCCGAGGCTGAGCCCCTGCATCATCCGGGCGAGCAGCAGGATCGCCGGCGCCAGCGGCCCGATCATCGCATGGGTCGGCAGCACGGCGATGACCAGCGAGCCGAAGCACATCAGGCTGACGCTCAGGGTGAGGCCCGCCTTGCGGCCGCGCCGATCCGCATAGATGCCCATCAGCCAGGCGCCGATCGGCCGCATGACGAAGCCGACGGCGAAGATCGCGGCGCTGTTCAGAAGCTGCGAGGTCAGATCGCCGGTCGGGAAGAAGACCGGCGCGAAATAAAGCGCGAAGGCCGAATAGACGTACCAGTCATACCATTCGACCAGATTGCCGGCCGATCCGCCGATGATGTTGCGGAGGCGATGTCGGGTCGATGGGGGATCGGTGGCGGCCATGCCGTCACGCTAGTCGCTCGGGACCCCTCTTAGGAAGGCCCCGATCAGTGAATCGTCGCTTCGGCGCCGTCGGTGCTGAGCAGCACGATCATCCGTTCGATCTGCCGCCAGCGGCAGAAATGGATGACGTTGCCGACATTGCGGCTGTGCGCGGCGCGGCTCGCGGCCTCGTCGGCCGCATGCACGCCGAAGCGGGCGATCAGATCGGCCGCGTCGGACGCCGCCGCCCGGTCCGGCAGGTGGATATGGTTGGTCACGCTTTCCCCGGATTCTGAGATCCTGTTGAACCCGGATTACGGCCAAGCCCTTTCGAAAGCGCTCAACGCGCATCCTCAACGGCCCGTAAACCATGGGCTGGCCGGATGCCGCGGCGGGTGGCAAGGAAGCGGACATGGCCGACCAAGCCCCGCCGCCGCCGCAAGCCCCGCCGCCGCCGACGCGCGCCGGCGGCGTCCTCCTCGCGGCGGCGATCCTGGGCGGGGTGGTGATCGGCAGCGCCCTCGGCCAGCCCAGCATCGGCTTTCTCGCCGGGCTCGGCATCGGGCTGATCGCGCTGATCCTGATCTGGGCCGGGGACCGGGGACGCCGCCGCTGATCGGTCAGTCGCCGGCGCGTTCCAGCCGCTGCATCGCGCTTTCCCACTGGCCGAGCTCGGCCCGCGCATCCTGGACGAAACGCGAGCGCTTGATCCCATAGAGGAACAGGCCGCCGACGAGCCGGCCGACCAGCCCGACGGGACGGCGGAACTGGATCAGCAGGATCGCGCGCAGCTCATCGGTGTCGTTCCAGACCTCGTGATGGAAGGTGTCGTCGAACACCAGCGTCTCGCCCTCGCCCCATATCAGCATCCGATCCGCCACCTGCATCCGGCAGCGATCGCGGGCGCGCGGGACGACGAGGCCGAGATGGGCGGTGAGGATCGCCTTGGTGACGCCGCGGTGGCGCGGGATGTGGGCGCCGGGCGCGAGGATCGAGAAGAAGGCGCTGTTGAGGCCCGGAATATTCTCGACCGCCGCAGCCGTGGCCGGACAGCGGCGCAGATTTTCCTCCAGCCGATAGCCGTAGCCGTGCAGGAAGAAGCTCTTCCACTTGCCGGGCGGCGCGATCCGGCGGTGATCGGGCGAGATATCGGCGAGCGGCGGAATCGCCTCCTGCAGATCGAGCACCGCCCGCAATTCCTCGCGGATCGCCGGCCATTGCCGCTCCAGTTCGGCGATCCAGGGAAAAAGGCGCGGATCGTAAACCGGCATGTCGCCGACCTTCGAGGAGCGGGCGATGACGGCGCTGAACCGGTGCCGCAGCTTCTTGCCGATCCGGAAGACCCGGTCCGACAGCGACTGCGGCGGCGGCTCAGTCTCGCGGATCGCATTCATGCTCGGCTCCCTGTGCGGCGATGTAGGCAGGAAAGGGGCGAAGTGAAGGCGCCGCCGGTCAGGCGAGGCGGCGGCCGGTCCACACCACCCGGCCGAGAACGTCGAGCGCGGCGGCCGGGCACGGCGGCAGATCCGCCCATGCCGGATTGTCGCTGCGGATCGTCGCCGCGGCGGCATCGACCGCGATCCGCTTCACCGCCAGCGCGCCGTCAAGCCGCAACACATAGACGCCGTCGCGCAGCCGGGCCGGGCCGTCGCCGCGATCGACCAGGATGTCGTCGCCGTCGGCCAGCGTCGGCGCCATCGAATCGCCGGCGACCCGGATCAGCGACAGATCCTCCGGCCGGCCCCGCGCCACCCGCCGCAGCCAGGCCGGATCGAAAGCGATATGGGCGATCGGCCGCTCGCCCATGTCCAGCGCCCCCGCGCCCGCCGCCGCCCGTACCTCCAGCCTGGCGACCGGGACCAGCCGGTCGGCCGCCCGCCCGCCGCCGGGCGCTCCGAGCCGCGCTTCGTCGACGCCGAAGAATTCCGCCAGCAATCGCCGGTCCCGCTCCGCGAGCCGGCGCGGCGTTCCGCGCTTCAGATATTGCTGCACATAGGCCGGATTGCGGCCGAGCAAACGCGACAAAGCGGCGCAATCGCTGCGCCGCGCCGCAATCAACCCGGACAGCGCCCGCCGCGCTTCGTCGTCGGTCAACATTTTCGATTTCCTACATATAGGATTTTTCCTAGTCAAGTTCATGTTCTGTTCTAACGACTCGGGGCGACGATGACCTTGCTGGCGCGAATCGAAACCTATCTGGCGCGTACCAACACCGCGCCGACCACCTTCAGCCGGGCGGCGACGCACGATCCCCGCTTCGTTTTCGACCTGCGCAACGGACGCTGCCCGCGCGGCGAGACGGCGGCCCGAATCCACGCCTGGCTCGACCGGCAGGACGAGGGGCGATGCCGGTGAACGGGCAACGGGCGCTCACCCGGGCG
>JBFWUJ010000105.1:0-4135 GCA_050247295.1 Sphingomonas sp.
CGGACCCGAGCCGGGCCCTTCGGGCTCGAATCGGCGATTTCGCTGGACAAATTGGCCGATGCCGCTAAGGCGCGCAGCCTTGAACAACACCTCCTGCCGCTGACGGCGGGGCTGGACGACATCCCGGCTCTACCCGTCACTCCCGATCAGGCAGGGGCGCTCCGTCAGGGGCGGACATTGATCGGGATCGCCGCACAGCCGGGACTTCAGCTTGCGATATCGGGCGGCACGCCCGTCGCGCTCGTTGAATTCTCCGAAGGCGAACTTCGGGTGGTGCGCGGCTTCAACCTGTAGTCATGAAGGAGTTGACGATGTCGGTAACCGCCGAGCGCAAGCAGAAGATCATCAAGGATAACGCCCAGTCGAAGGGCGATACGGGCAGCCCCGAGGTGCAGGTCGCGATCCTCACCGAACGGATCGTCAACCTGACCGAGCATTTCAAGACCCACGCGAAGGACAATCATTCGCGGCGCGGCCTGCTGATGCTGGTCAACAAGCGTCGTTCGCTGCTCGATTATCTTAAGCGCGAAGACGAGGCGCGCTACACCGCGCTGATCGGCAAGCTCGGCCTTCGCAAGTAATTCCGGAGCGGCCCATTTCGGGCCGCTTCGCATATCCGGCGCCCGCAATCCGGCGGGCCCGGGGACGGACCATAGGGGTCCGACAATGCGGGCCTGAGGCCCGCGACAAGAGGCCCCCGCGGCATCGGGCTGCGGGAGTTTGAGGAAAACCAATGTTCAACATGAAGAAAGTGGAAATCGAGTGGGGCGGAAAGACCCTCACTCTGGAGACGGGCCGCGTCGCCCGCCAGGCCGATGGCGCGGTGCTCGCGACCTATGGCGAAACCGTCGTCCTGTGCGCCGTCACGGCAGCGCGCTCGGTCAAGGAAGGGCAGGACTTCTTCCCGCTGACCGTTCACTATCAGGAGAAATTCTCGGCCGCCGGACGCATTCCCGGCGGCTTCTTCAAGCGCGAGCGCGGCGCGACCGAAAAGGAAACGCTGACCTCCCGCCTGATCGACCGGCCGATCCGGCCGCTCTTCCCGGAAGGGTTCTACAACGAGATCAACGTCATCGCCCAGGTGCTGTCCTATGACGGCGAGACCGAGAGCGACATAGTGGCGATGATCGCCGCTTCAGCGGCGCTGACGATTTCGGGCGTGCCTTTCATGGGTCCGATCGGTGCCGCGCGGGTCGGCTATCAGGATGGCGACTATCAGCTCAACCCGTCGATGGAGCAGGTGAAGGAAGGCGAGCTGGACCTGGTCGTCGCCGCCACCGGCGATGCCGTCATGATGGTCGAATCCGAAGCCAAGGAGCTGTCGGAAGACGTCATGCTGGGCGCCGTCCTGTTCGCCCATAACGAGATCCGCAAGGTCGTGAATGCGATCATCGACCTCGCCGAACAGGCCGCCAAGGACCCGTGGGAGCTTGCTCCCGTCGCCGACCAGTCGGCGGCGAAGAAGCGGCTGAAGGACCTGATCGGCAAGGATCTGGAGGCGGCCTACAAGCTGACCAACAAGTCCGAGCGGCAGAACGCGATCAATGAGGCCCGCACGAAGGCCCGCGAGAGCCTCGCAGACATGGCCGAAAGCGATCCGGCGGAATATCTGGGCACGCTCAAGCTCGTGAAGAAGCTCGAGGCGGACATCGTTCGCACCGCGATCCTGAAGGACGGGCGCCGTATCGACGGCCGTTCGACCTCCCAGATCCGGCCGATCGAGGCGATCGTGGGCTTCCTGCCCCGCACTCATGGCTCGGCCCTGTTCACCCGTGGAGAGACCCAGTCGATCTGCACCACGACGCTCGGCACCAAAGAGTCGGAGCAGATGATCGACGGTCTCGTGGGCCTCTCCTACGAGCGCTTCATGCTGCACTATAATTTCCCGCCTTATTCGGTGGGCGAGGTCGGCCGTTTCGGCGCCCCTGGCCGTCGCGAGGTGGGGCATGGCAAGCTGGCCTGGCGGGCGCTGCACCCGGTTCTGCCCAGCCATGACGACTTCCCCTATACGATCCGCGTCCTCTCGGACATCACGGAGAGCAACGGCTCCTCCTCGATGGCGACCGTCTGCGGTGGCTCGCTCTCGATGATGGACGCCGGCGTGCCGCTGAAGCGGCCGGTTTCCGGCATCGCCATGGGCCTGATCCTGGAGGGCAAGGACTTCGCTGTCATCAGCGACATCCTGGGCGACGAGGATCATCTCGGCGACATGGACTTCAAGGTGGCGGGGACGTCCGAAGGCATCACGACGATGCAGATGGACATCAAGATCGCCGGCATCACCGAGGAGATTTTCAAGACCGCCCTGATGCAGGCCCGCGAAGGCCGCGCCCATATTCTGGGCGAGATGGCCAAGGCGCTCGATCACACGCGCGAGGAGCTTTCCGCCCACGCGCCGCGGATCGAGACGATGCAGATCGACAAGGCGAAGATCCGCGACGTCATCGGCACCGGCGGCAAGGTAATCCGCGAGATCGTCGCCACCACCGGCGCGAAGGTCGATATCGACGACGAGGGCGTGATCAAGATCAGCTCCTCCGACCTCAGCCAGATCGAGGCCGCCCGCAAGTGGATCGCCGGGATCGTCGAGGAGCCGGAGGTCGGCAAGATCTACGAAGGCAAGGTGGTCAACATCGTCGATTTCGGTGCGTTCGTGAACTTCATGGGCGGCAAGGACGGGCTCGTTCATGTCTCCGAGATGAGGAACGAGCGGGTCGAGAAGCCGACCGACGTCGTCTCCGAAGGCCAGGACGTGAAGGTTAAGGTGCTCGAGGTCGATCCGCGCGGCAAGGTCCGCCTGTCGATGCGCGTGGTCGATCAGGAGACCGGCGAAGAGCTTGAGGACACTCGCCCCCCGCGCGAGCCGAGGGGCGATCGTGATCGCGGGCCGCGTAGGGACGGCGACCGTGGCCGCGGCGGCCGCGACCGCGGCCCGCGCCGCGACGACCGCGGCCCACGCGGCGACCGGGATGACCGGGGACCGCGCGGCGACCGCGACGATCGCGGTCCGCGTGGCGAAGGCCGTGGGGATCGTGATCGGGATGACCGTGGACGCGGCCCGCGCAGGGAGCGCGGCGGCAATGACGACGGCCCCGAGCCCGAGTTCGCACCGGCGTTCCTGACGCGGGATGACGACTGAGCCGTCGCCCTAACCGGAGAACAATAGGGCCCCGCCAGCAATGGCGGGGCCTTTTTCGTTTGTCTTCTAAACTTGACAATGCGCACACCGTCTTTTAAATGAGACAGGTGTTCGAGGTGAGGCAGACGCGCGACTTCCTCGCCTGGCGGGCCGGTTTGCGCGACGGCATCGTGCGGAAGCGGATCGGCGCGCGGATAGACCGGCTGGCCTTCGGCCATATGGGCGACGTCAAGCCCGTCGGCGACGGCGTGAGCGAGTTGCGGCTCGATTTCGGCCCCGGCTACCGGCTCTATTTCACGCGCCGGGACGGGCTGCTGATCGTGCTGCTCTGCGGCGGCGACAAATCGACGCAAGCGCGCGACATCGCCAAAGCGAAGCGGCTCGCGCGGGAACTGGACGGAGACGATGATGGCGCTTGAGACCCTGCCTTTCGACATCGCCGACGAACTGCACGACGACGAGGCGGTGGCGGTCTATCTCGACGAGGCGCTGGCCTCGGGCGATCCCGCTTATTTCGCCCAAGCCCTCGGCAAGGTCGCCAAGGCGCGCGGCATGTCGAAGATCGCGCGCGAGGCCGGGCTGAGCCGGGGGTCGCTTTACGCGGCCCTGAGCGAGGACGGGAACCCCACCTTGGCGACGCTGATGGAGGTGATGAAGTCGCTTGGGCTCAGGCTTGGGGCCGAGGCGGTGAAGAAGGCGGCATGAGCGGCCCCGCGCCCGAGTTCGCGCCGGCGTTTCTGACCCGGGACGACGATTGATCCGGCAAGGCGCCCGGACTCGATCCTGCGCCAGGCTGAACGGAAGAGGCCCCGCAGCGATGCGGGGCCTTTTTCATGGACTGCCGAGTGGCCGTTTCCGGCCCGGGGTGGCCCGAAATGACCTAGCCGGCTTTCGTCATTCGACCGGCCTTCGATCGTCGAGCAGGTCCTCGGTGAATTCTTCCGCTCTTTCTTCCCGGACCAGTTGCTCGACATGCGCTTCAGGCGCGGTGTCATG
>JBFWUJ010000106.1:0-4032 GCA_050247295.1 Sphingomonas sp.
GCAATGTCGCCGCGGTAGCGCTCGCGCGCGCCGCCATAATCGATGTCCTCATAGGCTTCCAGCACGCAGCCCGGATCGCAGCGGATCGCGGAGATCTGGTCGTTCCACTGATCACCGATCCAGCGCACCGCCTCGCCGTCGCGGACCCGTTCGCGCGCGCCTTGATAATTGGCGTCCTGAAAATAGGCGCAGCCCGGCCCTGGCCCGCGACCGCCGCCACGTGGCGGCTGGGCGGACGACGGAGCGAGCGCCGTCGTCGCGACCGCCACCCCGGCGACAAACAACGCCCCGTTCACAACGTGTCGCATGCTGCTCCTCCCGGCCAAATCCTATGTGGGGCTTAAGGTCCGGACGCCCTCGCAGCAACAACCTGGCTTGCGAGCGCTGAACAAATCGCTTCGTCCGTCGCTTTGGCAAAGCCGGAGCAGTCCGACAGCGCCATGCTCGCCAGGCTCAATGACGACTTCGCGTCGGCGGCGCCCGCATCGGTGCGATGTGCGGATGAGGGAATCCACCGCCATTCCGCAGCATCCAGCCACGCGTCCGCCACCGCTGGCGCGCCGCATATGCACATGCTACGCAATTGGCAGGGCTCGAATGGGCTCTCGCCATGTCGGTAGGCCCTGAACTTTCGAGGGGAGGGCCATGGCTCGTATTTCCGGCGCGATCGCCGCGGTCGCATTCGTTTTCACGCCGTTCCTGGCGATCTGCCCGGCGGCCGCCCTGACGCCGGCGGCGGCAACCGACGTGCGGCAGACGCCGGCGGACAGCCGCTTCGACGCGATCCGGGCGGAGCTGCGGCAATTGACCGAGGCCGGCACGGTGCAGTCCGTCTCGATCGGCGTGCTCGCGGACGGCCGGGTCGTCTGGGCGGAGTCGTTCGGCTGGGCCGACCGCGAGGCGCGTCGCGCACCGACCGTCGACACCCCTTATGCCATCGCCTCGCTCGGCAAGGCGGTCACCGCGACCGCTGCTCTCACATTGGTCCAGAACGGCCGATTGGCGCTCGATCGTCCGGTCACCGACGTGCTGGGCGCCGATGCCGTGCGGCTAAGCGCCGGAGGGCAAGCCCCCACATTGCGTCAGCTGCTCAACATGACCGGTGGCGTCCCGCACGGCGCGGTGACCTATCGGACGTCCGAGCGGCCCACCGATCAGGCGATCGAGACGAGCCGGTTCATCACCGTATTTCCGCCCGGCGAAGTGTTTCACTATTCCAACTTCTCGATCGCGCTGGTCGACGCCGAGATCGAGCGCGCCTCGGGCGCCGGGTTCGGCGACTATCTTCGAGATGCGGTTTTCGCGCCGCTGGCCATGACGCACAGCGTTGTCGGCGCCAGCGGAGCCGCGGCCGTTCGCTATCTGGAAAATGGCGAACGCATGGGTGAGATCGCGCCGTTCCCGCGCAGCTCGCGACAGATTCATTCCAGCCTGACAGATCTGCTGCGCTTCGGCGCCTTTCATCTCGGCACGCCGCTGCGCGGGCAGCAGGCCATCCTGTCCGATGACCTGCGGCTGGCCCAGCAAACGGAGAGGAGCGGTCTGCCTGGTGCTCATATGGCGCTCGGCTGGGCGAGCCTGGACATCGGCGAAGGTCGCCGCTGGGTGATCGGATCCGGCAATGACATGGGCGCCCAGGCGACGCTGATCCTGCTGCCTCATGCCAATGTCGCCGTTGCGGTGCTGATCAACAGCTCCGGCTATCAATCGGACGAACTGGCCATCCGCACCGCCGATGCGGTGGCGCCGGGCTTCGCCGCCCGGGCGATGGCGGCGGCCCAGGCTTTCGAAGCGCATTCGAGGCCGTTCACCACGAGCCCGGAATGGACCGGCCGGTGGAGCGGCACCATCCAGACCCCGTCCGGCCCAACACCGCTGACCCTTGAGATACGGTCCGACAACAGCCTGCAGGCGTCGATCGACGGGCAACCGCCGAGAGCGATCGAGGGGGCGACGCTACGCGAAGGATTGCTCACCGGCGCCACGACGGGCCGGCTGGCGCTCGAGGAGACGCCGCCCGACGAGCACCGGATCGAATTCGGGCTGCGCCGCGCCGACGACCGATTGACCGGCTTCGTCCTGGCCAACTTTCCGAGCGCGCGCGGCAAGTTCGAAATGCCGGCCTTTGTCAGCCTGCGGCGGATCGGCGCGACCGGACCCTGAGGAGTTTCGCCAACGGGCCAGTGCTGCCGCATCGCCGGGGCTGCCGGTCCATTTCCCGCCGCGCCATCAGACATCCGTCACGATCCGGCACGTGCTTGACCCGTGTGAAGAGCCGCTGCTAACGCAGGGCCAGGAAAGCCCGCATTGCGGCGCTTTCTGCATCAAGAGTGGACCGGTCTCCGGCCCACGCCAACCTGCCCTCCCGGGCAAGGTGGCGGTCCCTAGAGCAAGGGACGATGCGGCCGGACCGGCAATGATACGGGGTCCAACCGGCTGCCTTCGTCCGAACGAAGGAAGTGCCATGTTTCTCTCCACCGAAGCCTTCTCCCCCGCCAATCTGCCAGGTGCCGGAGAGGCCAGTGCCAACCGGCGCGCGACGCCCCGGCCGCTGCGGATCGCGCTCGCCGGCTATGGCATCGTCGGCCAGGCGCTGGCCGACGCGCTTCGCGGCGATCCGGATTACGAGATCGTCGCCATACTGGTCCGCGACCCCCACCGGTCGCGCGCCGTACCGCCGCCCTGCCGGCCCACCGGCGATCTCGATCGGTTCCTCGCCGTCGATGCGGACGTAACGGTCGACGTTCTCTCCTGCGCCCGCATCGGCCGGGTGGTCAGCGAAACACGCCTCAACAGGGGCATCCATGTCGTCAGTGCCAGCAAGAGGGTGATCAGCGCCAATCTGGCGACGCTGCGGACGCGGGCCCGCCTTGGTGGCGCGCGGCTGCTCTATTCGGCCGCCGTCGGTGGCGCGGCGCCAGTGCTGGAGACGGTCGCGGCGGCGGCGACGCATGGGCCGGTGCGCGAAGTCCGGGCGGTGCTGAACGGCACCGTCAACTATGTCCTGGACCGGTTGCACGAAGGCCGTTCGTTCGATGGCGCGCTGGCTGCCGCCCGCGCTGCCGGCTTTGCCGAGGAGGATCCGTCCGAGGATCTGAGCGGCGCCGATGCGGCGGCCAAGCTCAAGCTGATAGCGAACCAGGCCTGGGACCTGGACCCCGCGAAGGTGACGGTAGAGACGGAGACGCTGGACGCCGACCTCGCCCGACGGATCGCCGCATCCGGGAAACGCTGGGTCCAATGCGCCCATTTGCGGGTGGATGACAATGCGGTCCACGCGCGGATCATTCTTCGGCCGGTCGGCGCAGCCGGCGGCCTGCCGGCCTTGCGCGACGAACATGTTTGTGCCCGAATCATTACGGCGGACGATCGCATCTTCGCCTGTGAGGGACGCGGAGCGGGCGGCGCGGCGACAGCGGAGGCGATTCTGGCCGATCTCAATCGCATTCGGTCCGGCGAGACGTGGCGCGACATCGAAGCGCCGCTGTCCGAAGCGCTGCGGCGCTTCGGCCCAGCCGTCACGGCGCGGCTCGGCGGCAATGAGGACGGACCGCTTGTCGTCCTGCTGGGCGGCATCTCCGCCACCCGCTTTGTCGCCGAGGATGGGGGGAAGGGGCCGGGATGGTGGTCCGGGCTGGTGGGCAAGGGGAAGGCCATCGATCCGGCGCGTCATCGAATAGTGGGCATGGATTTCATCGCCGACGACAATGGCGGTGTCGCGCCGACGACGGATGACCAGGCGGAAGCGCTTGCCGCCATCCTCGCACCTCTCGACAGGCCGGCGACCATCATCGGTGCTTCCTATGGCGGCATGGTCGCGCTGGCGCTGGCGGCCCGGCGATCGGCGCTCGTCGATCGGCTCGTCATCATCTCCGCCGCCCACGAACCGCACCCCGCCGCCACGGCAGTCCGCGAGCTGCAGCGCCGGATCGTCGCTCTGGGCCGCGAGACGGGCGAGGAGGGCGAAGCGCTCGCCATTGCTCGCGGCCTCGCAATGCTGACCTATCGGACGCCGGCCGAGTTCGGCCAGCG
>JBFWUJ010000107.1:0-3992 GCA_050247295.1 Sphingomonas sp.
GCCCGCCGCATCGGCCGCGGCGATCACCTCATCGTCCCGGATCGAGCCCCCCGGCTGGATCACTGCCGTCGCCCCCGCTTCGGCCGCCGCCAGCAGGCCGTCGGCGAACGGGAAGAAGGCGTCGGACGCCACTGCGGAACCGATCGTGCGCGGCTCCGGCCAGCCGGCCTTCTCGGCCGCGTCCTTCGCCTTCCAGGCGGCGATGCGGGCGGATTCGAGCCGGTTCATCTGGCCGGCGCCGATGCCCGCCGTCGCGCCATCCCTGGCATAGACAATGGCATTCGACTTCACATGCTTGGCCACTGTCCAGGCGAACAGGCAATCGTTGAGCTCCCGCTCGCTCGGCGCCCGCTTGGTCACGGCCCGAAGCGCCTCGCCAGCCATGCGGCCATTGTCGCGCGACTGCACCAGCCAGCCCCCGGTCACCGACTTCACCGCCAGCCCGCCGCGGGCCGGATCGGGCAGCGCGCCGGTGAGCAATAGACGCAGGTTCTTCTTCGCCGCGAACACGGCCTTCGCGGCGTCATCAGCATCCGGTGCCACCACCACCTCCGTGAAGATCGCGGCGATCGCCTCGGCTGTAGGTCCGTCGAGCGGCCGGTTGACCGCGATGATGCCGCCGAAGGCCGAAACCGTGTCGCATTCAAACGCCGCCCGATAGGCTTGGGCCAACGTGGTCGCGGTCGCAACGCCGCAGGGATTTGCGTGCTTGACGATGACGCAGGCCGGGTCGGCGTCGCGGAACTCCGCGATCAGATCGAGCGCCGCGTCGGCATCGTTGTAATTGTTGTAGGACAGCGCCTTGCCCTGAACCTGTTCGGCCTGGCCGATGCCCGGCATGGAAGGTCCCGCATGAGCGTAGAAGGCCGCATGTTGATGCGGGTTCTCTCCGTAGCGAAGGACATCGGGCTGCCTCAGCACAAGCGGCAGGGTTTCCGGGAAGCGTTGGCCTTGGTCGGCGAAGCCGAACCAGCTTGAGATCATCGAATCATAGGTTGCGGTCGCGGCAAAAGCCTTTGCGGCCAATCGCTTGCGCAAGCCCAATGACGTCATGCCGTCGCTCGCATCCAGCGCCTCGATCAGCGCGCCATAATCAGCCGGATCCGTTACGATCGCCACATAAGCGTGGTTCTTCGCTGCCGAGCGGACCATGGACGGACCGCCAATGTCGATATTCTCGATGACCTCATCGCGCCCGGCGCCCTTCGCCACGGTCTCGACGAACGGATAGAGATTGACGACGACAAGGTCGATCGCGCCGATATCGTGCGCCGCCATCGCCGCGGCATGGTCCGGATCGTCGCGGACCGCGAGCAGGCCGCCATGCACCTTTGGGTGCAGCGTCTTCACCCGGCCATCCATCATTTCCGGGAAACCGGTCAGATCGGAGATGTCGCGCACCTGGAGCCCAGCGTCACGCAGCGTCTTTGCGGTGCCGCCCGTCGAGACCAGTTCGACACCGTGCCGCGTCAACGCCTGCCCCAATTCGGCCAGCCCGGCCTTGTCGGAGACGGACAATAGGGCGCGCTCGATCTTCACATCACTCATGGCGGCTCCGGTACGGAAAAGGGCGCGCATAGCGGCGCGGCGGGCGGGGAGGAAGCAGGTTCAGCCGGCGCGTGCGAGCTCCCATGAAATGGTCATGCCGTCGGGTGGCGTTTCGGCGGTGACGGACAGCATCTGGGTCGGCTGCGGACGCCGTTCGCCATCGATCCAGAGGCTTTCCTCAATGTCGAGCCGGCCGCCGCGGCACCGGAACTGCCAAACGCCGCCGCCACGCACACGCAGCAGCGCACCATGGCCATCGGCTGTCGTCGTCGCCTCGACCGCCGGCCCGAGATGAAAGCGGATGGCCACCGCACTGTTTTCGGCGCGGCGACGGCGCTTCGCAGCAGGGTAGAGGCGATCCTCGCCGGTCAGGTGCCGGCCGTCGGCGGTCAGTGCGAGCCGCCGCTCGTGGATAAGGCCGAAGCGCCGCGCATAGCCGTCATGGCTCGCTTCGGCGCGGGGCGCGCCGCCGGTATCGTCGCGGGTCATCTCGACCTCGACGACGCCCTTGCCGAGCATGCCATCCTCGTGAATCGCAGTCGAGTTGCGGTCGCCGAGCGTCAAGGTCGAACAGGCGGCGGTAGTGCGCAGCGCCTGCGCGAGACCTGGCGAAAGCCTTCCATCGGGCCCGCCCTGGCCGCCGCAATTGACGACCAGACGGTGCTCCCCGTCGCTGAGCTCGAACGCCAGCGTCGAGGCGCAACCGCCGGCGAAGGCACGAGCGGGAGGTGGCGGCGCGGCGTCGAAGACGACCACAGTCTGCTTCGCCTGCAAACGCTGATAGCCCCAGCCGCGGGCTCGCCGCAGCACGCCGAGCCCGCTGCCGGCGGCCTCGATCGCGCCGATGACACGGCGGCGTTCGCCCATATTGCCGCCCTGCCAGCTCGACAGCGCATCGTCGCCCAACGTCACCGCGAGCAGGGCGGCGGCGGCGGCGGGCAGCGCCTCCATCAGCCAGTCCGGCACGTCCCGCCGGGCGGCAAGATAAACAGCGCGCAGCTGGGCGAGGATTTCAACCAGCCGCAATTGCTCGATCGGCGAGCGGCTGATCAGGCCGCCATCGTCGTGCAGCGACAAACGCAGCGCCCGCGCGAGCCCGGCCTCACCCGAAGCCAGCCGCGCCGGCCCGCCCTGCAGCACCAGAGCCGCGGCGATGACACCCGACCAGGCAGCGATCCGCGCCAGGCCGAGCGGAGCACGATCGGCACCGCGATCGAGATGGCGGGCACCGCGCGCGAATGCCCTGAGGACTGCGGAACGGTAGATCGGGTCGCGCGACGAGAGGATATAGGGCGCATAGGCGGTCCAGAAGAGGATCCGCCGCCCCCACAGATCGGCGCGCCAAGCCGGCTCCGCCACGGCTTCGCCATGGGCCGCGAGCCAGCGCCGCATCAGCATTTCGGCGGTCTTTGCGCCCCGCTCGCGCGTCGTCGCGGCGGCGAGGTCGCGCAGCCAGGCGAAGCATTGGAGATGATCGGCGAAGGCGCGGGGCACCTTGTCGCTGACGAAGTTCACTGCATCGACGCGCAATTCCTGCCCGTGCCGGAGGATCCGACCGTCGAGGATCGCCTCGCCCGCCGCCTTGTCACCGGCCACCGGATCCTTCGGTACGGCGAGCAGGCGCAGCGGCATCTTCCCGCGCAACCGGATCTGGTGCAGCGGGGTGCGCCAGACGAAGCGATGCAGGCGATAGCCCATCCGCCCGAGCCATGAGCCGCCCGCATCGTCGATCCGGATCAGCCGCTTGCCGGGCTCGATCTCGGTCTCGCCCGTTTCCGTCTCCACCCGCTCCGCCCGGGTCATGACCCGCGCAACGCCGCGATATTGGCGGCATAGGCATCCGGTCCACCGCGAAAAGTCGCAGTGCCGGCGACCAAAGCGTCGGCGCCGGCGGCGACGGCGCGCGGTGCGGTCTCGCGATCGATGCCGCCGTCCACCTCCAGATCGATCGCCTTACCGATCTGATCGATCCGCTTGCGAATGGCCTCGATCTTCCTCAGCTGGCTGTCGATGAAGCCCTGACCGCCGAAACCGGGATTGACGCTCATCACCAGAACGAGATCGATCTCCTCCAGCACATAATCCAGCACCTTCGCCGGTGTCGCCGGGTTGAGCGATACACCGGCGCGCTTGCCCAACCCCTTGATCGTCTGGATCGTGCGATGGAGGTGCGGGCCGGCCTCGGGATGAACGGTGATCGTGTCCGCCCCGGCATCCGCGAACGCCTCCAGATAGGGATCGGCCGGCGAAATCATGAGGTGCACATCGAAGGGCCTGGCGCTGTGCGGCCGGATCGCCTTCACCACCGCCGGGCCGATCGTCAGATTCGGCACGAAATGGCCGTCCATCACGTCGACATGGATCCAGTCAGCCCCCGCCTCGTCGATCGCCCTCACCTCTTCGCCCAGACGCGCGAAATCGGCGGAGAGGATTGAGGGGGCGAT
>JBFWUJ010000108.1:0-3926 GCA_050247295.1 Sphingomonas sp.
GGCTGCTATCGACCTTGCGCTCGATGCCCCATTCCGTGGCCTTGGGCGCACCGAAACGGGCGCCGTGAGCGGCGACGATCCTTTTTTCTTCGTCGGCCGAAGGGTAGCCCATGCGATGCTTGAACAGAAAGCGGTCGAGCTGCGCCTCCGGCAGCGGATAGACACCCTGCTGTTCGATCGGGTTCTGGGTCGCGATCACCATGAAATGTCCGGGCAGGGCATGGGTCTCGCCATCGATCGTGACGCTTCGTTCCTGCATCGCTTCCAGCAACGCCGCCTGGGTCTTGGGCGGGGTGCGGTTGATCTCGTCGGCGAGCAGCAGTTCGGTAAAGATCGGCCCCCGCGTCAGCGTGAACTGGCTGGTCTGGAAGTTGAAGAGGTTGGAGCCGATGATGTCGCCCGGCATCAGATCGGGCGTGAACTGGATGCGCCCGAAGTCCAGCCCCAATACCCGCGCAAAACATTGGGTGAGGAAGGTCTTTGCCGTCCCCGGCGGGCCTTCGAGCAGCACGTGACCCGAACAGAAGAGAGCGATGAGCAACAGCTCCACCGCTTCGTCCTGGCCGACGATCGCCCGCCTGACCTCTTGGCGAATTTCCTCCGCCAGCGCCTTCACCTCGGTCGCGTTCACTTCACCAATCCCCTTTTCCATCGATGCAGCGCGCGCGCCGCATCCATCAGCGTCGTTCGGTCATCGGCTCGCGCCATCGCCCCGGCAAGCTCGGTGAAGCGGGCCTCGCCCGGCCGGCCGACACGGTCGAGATACGCGTCCAGCTTGTCGCCGCCGAGCCATGCCGGCGTGCTGGCCAGCCTCGCCGCCTCGGAACGGACGACATCGGCATAAGCGGCGCCCAGTCGCGCCTCCCGCCGTGCAAGGCGGATCAGGCCGGCACTGTTTTCGACCAATGCTGCCTTGCCGAACGCGATCGCTCTTCGCTCACGGCGCACCGGGCCGAAGCGGAAGATGCCGTAATAGCCGGCGAGCAAGGCGGCGAAGAGAAGGGCCAACGTCATCGCCAGCAGCGGTGGCTCGAAAGCCAGCCGCAGCAGGCTCGGCGAATCCGGCCGCCGGCCGCCGCGCCCGCCCGTCGTGAGATCGAAATTGATCGTCCTCGATCCGGTCGTGTTGAGGGCGTCGAGAAGGCGCAGGGCCGCTCGCGCGTTGGCGGCGGAGCGCAGGCCATGATTGTTGAGGATGTCGGGATCGGCGAGGACATAATGCGGCCCGGCGCCGATCTGGGCGAGCAGGGCGTCGCCGCTCGGCAGATGAACGAGCGGCGTCAGATCGCCGCCGCCGATCACCTGCGGCTGGGCCGGCAGCGGCAGCACGAGGTCGCTGACGAAGCGATCGCCCCGGATCGGTCGTCCCGGCCGCTGGCGGTCGAGAATCCGCACCTCGACGTCGCCGCCGATCAGCCGCGCCGCGAACTGGCCGGCCAAGGGATCCCCGGCGCGAACCCATCCGCGGCGGGCCGGATCGGGGCGGGTCATCCATTTCGGCATGATCAGCAAGGTTGCGCGTGGTCCCCTCCGGCGCAGCAACTCGACGATCGCCTCCCGCCCGCCGGCGCCGGTAACCGCGACCACGAGCAGGTCGTCGGAGGTAAGGACGTTGCCGGCCGTGACGACCTCGGCGTTGCGGAATCGGCCGACCAACTCGACCAGCCCGGCATAGCCGACCGCGGAGCGCGAGGGCGCCGCGCCGCCGCTGGCGCCCGGCGGACCGGGCTCTTCGGCATAAGCGAGCAGCAGCAGGAGGGCCCCGAAGGCGGCGATGCTCGCGGCGATCAGCGCCATGACGAGCCGCGGGTTGAAGGGGCTGGCGCTCGCGCTCATCCGCGCCATCCGCCAGCAAACGCGAATTCCTCATAAGCCGATCGACAGAGGCGCCAATCCGCTTCGGCCAGCGCCTGCCGCGCGAACAATCCGCGCTCGACCAGCGCCGCGATCCGCGCGAAGGCACCGCGTGGCCGTTCCGGAACGGCCTCCAGCGCGGCGATGTCGCGACTGGTCAGCGCGGGGCGCAGCAGGTCCGGCTGGCGCGCCTCGATATCCTCGATGCTGCGGAAGAGCAGGAGATGGGCGGCCTCCGAATAGCGGCCGGCGGCGGCGAGCGCATCGGCATCGGCCAGCAATTGCCGCGCCGGCGCTTCGTCCGGGCGCCAGGCTTCCTGCGTTTCGACGCCACCGGATCGGCGACGCCAGCGCCATTCTCCGTCCTTGAGGCGCATCGCCAGAAGGTAGAGAATCCAAAGGACCAGCGCGCCCAATCCTACCCATAGCAGGATCTCGATGACCGGCCAGAGCGACCGCAGCAGCTCTTCCAGCGACAACATCCATTGCGGCGGCGGCTGCGGCGGATCGATCGCCTTCAGCTCGAACTGAATCGAACTGTCGCCCAGCAGACGGCGGTGCGCTTCGGCAAGCTCGGCATCGCTCGGTCCCAGCGGCGCGGTCGGCCCAGCGGCCGGCTTGGTCATCTTCCCCGCGCCCCCATCAGGCGAACACTAGGCGTGCAGACGCGGCAGGCGCAAGCGTCGCTGTCGCCGCGCGCTCTGGACATGTGCGGACGATTGCACGAGTGTTCGACGGACCGATCGTTGGGGGACGATGATGGCCACCGCACCGTCGACAAGCATAGACCTTGGCCGCGTGCTCAGCCGGGGGTTCAACGCGTTGCTCAAAAATGCGGTGCCGTTCCTCGCGGTGGCGCTCCTGCTGGCCGGCATTCCCAGCTTCGTCGCGCAATATTGGTTGCTGGGCATCGAATTCGACAATCCGGCGCTGGAGTTCCTGCTCAGCTGGCAGTTCTGGGGCCCGATCCTGGGCGGTGTCCTCATCGGCTTCGTCGCCAATGCCGTGCTTCAGGGAACGCTGATCGGCGCCACCGTGCAGCATCTGGGCGGGCGGCAGGTCCAGATCGGACAAAGCGTCGCGACGGCGCTGGCGCGGGCGCTGTCGATCATCATCCTCTCGCTGATCGTCGCATTGTGCGTCGGCTTTGGCCTGCTCGCGCTCATCGTGCCGGGCGTCATTCTCTATCTCATGTTCAGCGTGGCGGTGCCGGCGATGGTCGCGGAGCGGCGCGGCATCTTCGACAGCATGAGCCGGAGCGCCAGCCTGACCAAGGGCTCGCGGTCGATGATCCTGCTGCTTGTCTTCATCCTGCTCGTCTTTGGCGGTGCGGTATCGGCCGTGTTCAGTTCGCTCTTCACCCGGCTCGCGGCATCGTTCGGAGACGCCGCCGCGGACCGGATCATCCTGTCGCTGGGCGGGATGATCGGCGACATGATCGTGGCCGCACTCGGGGCAGTGATGATCGCATCGCTTTACGTCGAACTGCGCGCCCTGAAAGAAGGTGCGAGCGCGGACATCATCGCGGATGTCTTTTCGTAACGGCTGATGGACGCACCAGGGCTCGAACCCAGGACCCGCTGAGCGGCCCCGGACGGGTTAGCGCAATAGCCTCGGCGGCCGTTGCCGACGGCGCAGATCCTCAAGTTCAAAGAAAGGCGGCGGCCACGGCGCCGACGTTGTCTGATGTCTGGTGCGGGTTGAACGAGACCGCCTTGGCGTGAGGAAGCCTTCGACTCAGAGCAGTTCAAAGGCGATTTCGCAGGATCGGCTCAAACCGAATTCAGCAAACAGCGCGTGAAGGAGATTCTGCATGGCGACGTAGCGTGGCTCGAGAACGCTGATTGCGCGCGCTGATATCGATCCGATGCTGGCGGACGGTGCGGATTGAGGGCTCGCTGCGAATTAAATGGCGCCACGACGGTTCACCGGCGGGTCCGTTGACAAGCCGAGGACGCCCCCCTAACTCGCCCGGCCTACCCCGTGCCCAGATGGCGGAATTGGTAGACGCACCAGCTTCAGGTGCTGGCGCTCGCAAGGGCGTGGAGGTTCGAGTCCTCTTCTGGGCACCA
>JBFWUJ010000109.1:0-3858 GCA_050247295.1 Sphingomonas sp.
GCCAGTCCGGGTGCCGCCTGGGTCGGCACGTGGTACAGCCGTAACCTGCGCATTCTCAACAATCTGCGCGCTCTGGCGACGCGCCCCGGCGAGCGCATCGTCGCGATCTACGGCGCCGGCCACGGCTATCTGCTCGATCAGTTGGCACGGGAATCGGGCGAGTTCGCGGTCGTGGACCCGCTGGCGCATTTGCCGCGCTCGCGTCGGGATTCATGGACGCGCTGCCCCGGATGACCCTAGAGGGCCGCGATGATGTCGCCGCGCTTCTCTTTCACCATGTCCGCAACCGACGGCGCGGCGCGCACCGGCGTCGTCGCAACGCGGCGCGGCGAGATCAGGACGCCGGCCTTCATGCCGGTGGGCACCGCGGCGACGGTGAAGGCGATGAAGCCGGCGGACGTGCGCGCCACTGGCGCCGACATCATCCTGGGCAATACCTATCATCTGATGCTCCGCCCCGGGGCGGAGCGGGTGGCGGCCCTCGGCGGGCTACACCGGTTCATGGGCTGGGACCGGCCGACCCTGACCGACAGCGGCGGCTATCAGGTTATGAGCCTGTCCGAACTGACCAAGGTGACGGAAGACGGGGTTGCCTTCGCCAGCCATCTCGACGGCTCACGCCACCTGCTGACGCCCGAACGATCGATGGAGGTTCAGACGCTCCTTGGCTCCGACATCGTTATGGCGTTCGACCAGCTGGTGAAGACGACCGATGCGGACGCCCTGCAGAAGGCGGCGATGGAGCGCTCGATGCGCTGGGCGCGGCGCTCGCGCGACGCATTTGATGCGCTGGGCAATGCGGGAGCGCTGTTCGGCATCCAGCAGGGCGGTCTCGATGAAGGCCGGCGCCGCGCCTCGGCCGAGGCGCTGATCGCTATCGGCTTCGACGGCTATGCGGTCGGCGGCCTGGCGGTCGGGGAGGGGCAGGCGGCGATGTTCGGCTGCCTCGATTTCGCCTGCGGCCAGCTCCCCGCCGACAAGCCCCGCTATCTGATGGGGGTCGGCAAGCCGGACGATATCGTCGGCGCCGTCGAGCGCGGCATCGACATGTTCGATTGCGTGCTGCCCACCCGCAGCGGGCGCACCGGGCAGGCGTTCACGCTCGATGGCCCGATCAACATCCGCAACGCGAAATTTGCCGACGATCCCGCGCCGCTCGATCCGGATTCGCCGGTAGCGGGCTGGTCGAAGGCCTATCTCCACCATCTCGTCCGATCGAACGAGATACTCGGCGCGATGCTGATGACCGAACATAATCTGTGGTTCTACCAAAGGCTGATGCAGGGGCTGCGCGAGGCGATCGCCGAGCGGCGGCTGGCCGATTTCTCCGCTTCGTTCAGGGCGCGTTATGCCGGGCGGCGCGAAGGGACGGCATGAAGCCGACGATCCTGGCCACGGCGCTCCTGCTTGCCGGCTGCATGGCGGCGCCGAATACCGCCGGCGGCGCCGAGCCGCCCCGCCGTCCGCCGGACCTTCCGGGCATCGCCTACGCCCAGCTCGGCGAGACGATCCGGGTCGGCGCCCTGATGGTGCGCCCGCGGGCGGTGGTGGAGGACAGCCGCTGCCCGGTCAACGTGGATTGCGTCTGGGCTGGACGGGTTGTGCTGCGCATCGCGATTTCCGGAGTGCGGGAAGAAAGGTTGATATCGTCGATCGAGCCGCTGCTGCTGCCGGATGGCGGCACGCTGGTGCTTGAAAACGTCTGGCCGCCGCGCGTCCATGGCGAAGCGCCGGCCGGCCCCTACCGCTTCGGTTTCCGCGTCGCGCGCTAGAAGAGCGGCCGCGCCTCGGGCTCGGCCGCGATCACGATCTGGCCGGGCGGCAGCTGGCGCAGCGTGCGGGCCGGCGCCACCGTGGGATTGCCGGGATAGGTCCCGCCGCGCCGCGCCAGCAGAACGGTGCGGGCACGGGCGCCGCCGCCGGAGACGGAGACCGCGATGTCGCGCCAGCCGCCGGTGCGGCTGTTCAGCGCTAGGACCGGCGTCTGCGTGACGCTCATCCGGGCGGCCTGCAGGAAGCTGTTCTGCTCGGGTGTGTAGATGTAGAGGCTGCAGCCGCCCGAGCCGCAATAATTGCCCGACATCATGTAGACGAAGGCCTCCGGCCGGCCGTCGGCGTCGAGATCCGCCCAGCCATGGGCATAGCGCGTGTTCGGGAAGTTCGCCCGGTCCTCGGCAAACCGCTCCTGCAGGAAAGCGTGCAGGTCCGCGTCGCGGCTCGGCTGGGCGGCCGCCGGCGCGGCGAGCGCGGCCATGGCGAGGGCGATCGGGAGCAAGGTCCTCATCGCGCCAGACTGGCATGGATCGGCGCGCCATTCCAGCGCCATCGGATCGTTCGAACGGCGGCCTGTGGTCCAGCGAACGAGCGTCAGCCGCCGAAGCCGGTGCCGAGGAAGCCGGGGACGGGGCCGTTCCAGCCTTCGTCGGCCGCCTCGGGATCTGCTTCGCGCTCGCGCCGGGATTGCCGCACCGGGGGGTCGCGGCGCGGCCGGCGCTCGTCCGGGCGCTCCTCGCGGCGGGCGCGCTCTTCGCGCTCGCGCTTCGGCTTGTGATCCCGCTTCGGCTCGTCGCGGCGTTCCGCCTTCGCCTCTCGATCCGGTTTCGCCGCATCGTCCAGCGGCGGAATCTCCGTCTTCGTCAGCTTCTGGATATTGTCGATCGCCTCTTCGTCGGCGCCGGTGACGAGGGTGATCGCGGTGCCGGTCTTGCCGGCGCGGCCGGTGCGGCCGATGCGATGGACATAATCGTCCGGGTGCCAGGGCACGTCATAGTTGAAAACGTGGCTGACGCCCTTGATGTCGAGCCCGCGGGCAGCGACGTCGGATGCGATCAGGATGTTGATCTCTTCCGCCTTGAACCGCTCCAGCTCGGCGATCCGCTCGGGCTGCGCCATGTCGCCATGGATCTGGCCCACCCGCAGATGGCCGCGCTTCAGGCTGGTCGACAGCTCCCGCACCGTGGTCTTGCGGTTGCAGAAGACGATCGCGGTCCGGACCTCGTCGGAGCGCAGCATCTCGGCCAGCGTGTCACGCTTCTTGCGCGAATCGACGCGCAGCAGGCGCTGATCGATCAGCATGTTGGTCTGGGCCGGCCGGGCGACCTCGATCTGCTTCGGATTTTCGAGGAACTTGTCGGCCAGTTTCTTGATCACCGGCGGCATCGTCGCGCTGAACAACAACGTCTGGCGGTTCTTCGGCAGCTTCGAGCAGATATCCTCGATGTCCGGGATGAAGCCCATGTCGAGCATCCGGTCCGCCTCGTCGATGACGAGCAGGCTGCAGCCGGTGAGCAGGATCTTCCCGCGCCCGAACAGGTCCATCAGCCGGCCCGGGGTCGCGATCAGGACGTCGACGCCTTTCTCCAGCTTCTTGATCTGATCGGCCATGTTGGTGCCGCCGATCAGCAGCGCCATGTTGAGCTTGTGATATTTCCCGTAATTCTCGAAATTCTCGGCGACCTGCATGGCAAGCTCGCGGGTCGGCTCAAGGATCAGGGAGCGGGGCATCCGGGCGCGGCTGCGGCCCTGGCCCAGGATGTCGATCATCGGCAGCACGAAGGCGGCGGTCTTGCCGGTGCCGGTCTGGGCGATGCCGATCAGGTCGCGCATCATCAGGACCGACGGGATCGCCTGCTTCTGGATCGGCGTCGGCGTGTCATAGCCCGCCTCGGTCACGGCGCGGAGAAGTTCGTCGGAAAGGCCGAGATCGGCGAAGCTCATCGAAAATCCATGGATTGGCGCGCCCCTCACCGGGCTCGCGCGTGTCCCCGGCGATTGGGCGCGGGCGGAAGCCTTGTCAAGGCGAGGGTCCCGCGCGCCGCCGCTCAGTTCCCGCTCCGCGGCGACACTTGGCGACACAAT
>JBFWUJ010000110.1:0-3774 GCA_050247295.1 Sphingomonas sp.
TCAGATAGCTGACTTCCGGATAGAGCCACGATCCCAACGCGGTCTTGAACAATTCCATCACCGTGCCGGCGATGTGGAAAAGCAGGATGACCTTCGCCTCATCCCAGGTCTCAAGCCTGAACCGGAGCATGGCGAGCTGGATGGCGAGGGCCGCCAGGGTCAGGAAATCGTAGCGCGGCAGCCATGAATCGCGCGGATAGAAAAGATGAGTCGCGATCAGCAGCGCCAGCATCAGCGCGCCGAACAGGCAGGCCCAGCCCTGCTTGAGCCCGAATAGCAGGAATTCGTAGAGGTGGGAGCGCCAGCCGCCCGAAACCGTCCGCGTTTCGAGCGCCAGCCGGACGCGCTCGAATCTGGTGTGGAGCAAGGACCTGTTCAGCCGCCCTGCCGCCGGCTCATGAACGCAAGCCGCTCGAACAGCATCACGTCCTGCTCGTTCTTGAGTAGGGCGCCGTGCAGCGGCGGGATCGCCTTCGACGGATCCTTGGACTGCAGCACGTCCAGCGGCATATCCTCGTGCAGCAGCAGCTTCAGCCAGTCGATCAGCTCGCTCGTCGACGGCTTCTTCTTCAGGCCGGGCACCTCGCGGACCTGATAGAAAATATCCATCGCCTTGCTGACCAGCAGCTTCTGGATACCGGGGAAGTGGACGTCGATGATTGCGTGCATCGTTTCGCGGTCGGGGAACTTGATATAGTGGAAGAAGCAGCGGCGCAGGAAGGCGTCGGGCAGCTCCTTTTCGTTGTTCGACGTGATGACGACGATCGGCCGCTCCCTCGCCGCGATCGTTTCGTGCGTCTCGTAGACATCGAACGACATCCGATCCAGTTCCTGCAGCAGGTCGTTCGGAAATTCGATGTCCGCCTTGTCGATCTCGTCGATCAGCAGGACGGGCAGCTCAGGCGCGGTGAACGCCTCCCACAATTTGCCGCGCTTGATATAGTTGCGGATGTCGTGGACCCGCTCGTCGCCGAGCTGCCCGTCGCGCAGCCGCGCCACCGCGTCATATTCGTAGAGCCCCTGATGCGCCTTGGTCGTGGACTTGACGTGCCACTCGATGAGCGGGGCCCCAATCGCCTGCGCGATCTCATGCGCCAGCACCGTCTTGCCGGTCCCCGGCTCGCCCTTGACCAGCAAGGGCCGCCGCAGCGTCACCGCGGCGTTGACCGCGACCTTCAGATCATCGGTCGCGACATAGGATTTGGTGCCTTCGAAACGCATGGGCCAGCCTTAACGTAAACGTCAGGCGGGCATAAGCACGCGACCCCCGGCCGCGCAAGGCGCTCAGCCGTCGCGGCGGGCCTGTTCGCGGGCTTCGAGCAGATCCCACAGGCCGCGATGCTGGTGGGCGAGCTGGCTGGCGCCGAAAAGCAAAGCGCGCTCGACCAGCGCGTTCTCGCCGGCGACGTCCGCGACCAGCCGCAGCTCGTCCGGATCGCCGAGGCGGAAGGCCGGCGCATCGATCCCGAGGCGCGCCGCGGCGACATCGAGCAAGGCGCGGACCGGCCGCCAATCGAGGGCGAAGGCCAGGGCGGCGCCGAGCGCGCAGCCGGCGCGATCGGACTGGGCCAGGGTATGGAGCGCGGCGCGCTGGGCGGCGACGGTCGCTTCGCTGGCGGCATGACCGGGGGTGCTGGGCGCACCGCCGGCGGCGACCGCGATCCGGGCCAGCAGCCGCCGTTCCTCGGCCATCGCGGCGCCGGCCTCGACCAGCCAGGCGCGCGCCGCCGGCTCGGTGACCCGGCCGGCGGCGAGATCGACGATGCCGGGATGACGGCCGTGCAGGACGCAGAGGAAATGCACCGCGTCGGCGACGTTGCGGACCGCATGCGGTCCGCCGGCGAGCGGGCCGCCGGTGAAATAGGGATGCGCGCCGCTGCCCGACTCGGCGACACAGGCAGCGATCAGTGCGCCCGCACCGCCGCTTTCCTGATCGACCAGACGTGAAGCCATCTCGCTCTCCTCAGACGCCGCGCGCACGGCGACCTTTGAGGGAACGACCTACACCAGCGACGTAAAGAGGAGGTTTACGGCAGGGGTGGGAGGGGCCGGGGGCGTGGCCCCTCCCGGGGAGAAGGTTCAGGCGGCGAGCGGCAGCGGCATGTCCTGGGCCGCGGCCGCGGTCGCCGGCGCGGCCTGCTCGCCGGCGATCGCCGGCACCGGCGCGAGCCAGCGGGCGGTGAACACGACGACACCGCCTGCCGCATAAGCGATCAGCGCGCCGAGCGGCGAGAAGAAGGTCGCCAGCGCCAGCGCCAGCCGGAACCAGTTGCCGCTGATCCCCAGATCCTCGCCGAGACCCTGGCAGACGCCGAAGAAGGTGTCGTCGCGGGTCAGAAGATTGGTCTGATCGAGGAAGCGCATATTCATATTCCTTGCATCTACGGGGCGAGCCCATGTTCCGATGCAGATGGTTAAGCAGGATGCGTGCCAGAAATTCAGAATGACTGTTTTACAATCGGTTAGCAAGAAACGCGTGTTGTCGTGATAGCGGCCGCACCGGCGCGATCCGCCAACGTTCGGCAATAATCGCCAACGGGCAAAGCGCGGAAGACGAACCAGATAGGCGAATTTTCTTGACATCGCCGGCCGAATATGGAACAAAAGAAGAACAGCGGAGCAGGGCGATGGGATCGACGAAAAAGGCCGGCCGGGGATCGGGGCCGCCGGGAAGCCGCGTGCGCCATGGCCCCACCGGCCGCGCGCAGCGGATCAGCACCGGCGGCCATCAATGGTCGGACGAGGCGGAGGAAATCTTCTTCGACCGGCTGAACGCGACCTGCAACGTGCGCGCATCGGCGGCGGCGGCCGGGTTCACGACCTTCACCGTCTATCGCCAGAAGAGGCTGCGCCCGGAGTTCGCGGAGAAATGGCGGGCGGCGCTGACCCAGGGCTATGATGCGATCGAGATGGCGCTGGTGCGAACGGCGCTCGACAGCCTGGACGACGCGGCGTTCGACGGCGATCGCCCGATTCCGAAAATGACGGTCGAGCAGGCCATGAACGTGCTGCGCGCGCATCGGGGCGAGGTGCGCGGGATCGGACGCGGACCGGGCCGCCACGCGCGGCCGCCGACGCTGGACGAGGTGCGCGCCAGCATCCTGCGCAAGGTGGAGGCGATCAAGCGAACGCGGGCGGCGGGCAAGGATGCGTGACCAGCCGGGCGAGGCCGGGTTCCTTTCCCTCATCGACGGGCTGGACGAGGCGGGCGAGGAAGACCTGCTGCGCGCGCTCAGCCTGCACGAGGCGCAGGGCATCGACGCCGACTGGCCGAGCTGGGCGCATCACGGCCAACTGCCGCCGGACGGCGACTGGCGCACCTGGGTCATCATGGCGGGCCGGGGCTTCGGCAAGACGCGGGCGGGGGCGGAGTGGGTGATGGCGGCGGTACGCGGGGGTTCCTCCCCTCCCGCCCGCGGAAGGGGCCTTGGCGGTGGGCCCGCCGAGTCCGCCCAATGCCCACCCCCTAACCCCCTCCCGCAAGCGGGAGGGGAGATTGCGCTCCGCATCGCCCTCGTCGCCGCGACGCTGGACGAAGCGCGGCGGGTGATGGTGGAGGGGCGGAGCGGGTTGCTCAATGTCGCCGCCGACTGGATCGAGGAGTGGCACCCCTCGCTCCGCCAGCTCAAATTCAAGGGCGGCGCCGAGGCGACGCTCTTTTCCGGCGCCAGCCCGGAGGCGCTGCGCGGCCCCGAACATCATCTCGCCTGGTGCGACGAGCTGGCGAAATGGGAGCAGCCGGAGGCGACCTGGGACATGCTCCAGCTCGGCCTC
>JBFWUJ010000111.1:0-3743 GCA_050247295.1 Sphingomonas sp.
GGCGATCAGCTCGACGGCGAACTGGCGGAGGCGGTCCACGCTGCTTTTCCCAAGGCCAGCATCTTCGTGCGGGCCTATGACCGCCGCTCCTTCCTCAAGCTCAAGGGCGCGCCGGTGGCGGGGACGGTGCGCGAGGTGCTCGAATCGGCGATCAAGATGGCGCGCCTCGCGATGGAGAGTGCCGGCATCGACGAGCAGGAGATCGACCGAACCGAGAATCTGTACCGGGCCCGCGACCGCGAGCGGCTGAAGGCGCAGATAGCAGCCGGCGACATGGCGGCGATGCGCGAGACCATCGTCACCGAGCCGGAAGGACTGACCGACGAGGAGCGCGCCTGAGGTTCAGGCCGTCTCCGCGGCGAGGAACGCCGCCAGCGCGTCGGCGCTCATGCCGTCATCGACAAAGGCCTTGCCGATGCCATGGGTGAGCACCAGGCGCACCTTGCCTCCCAGCGCCTTCTTGTCCTGGCGCATCCGCGCCAGCAGGGCGTCCGGATCAAGGCCGCTCGGCTGAGTCGGCAAGCCGATTTCCGTCAGGTGGGCGGTTACCCGCGCGACATCCTCCGCCGGGCACAGTCCGCGCATGTGGGAGAGGCGGAAGGCCATTGCCATTCCGATCGCCACCGCAAGCCCGTGGGCAATTCCGGCCTCTGTCTCGATCGCGTGGCCGAAGCTGTGGCCGAAATTGAGCAAGGCTCGCTGGCCGGAGAGGTCGCGTTCGTCGCCCCGCACCGCCACGATCTTCGCCCGGGCACAGGTTTCGATTGCGTGCAGCCGCGCCTCCGAATCGCCGGCGATCAGCGCCCGCCCATTGGCTTCGCACCAGTCGAAGAAAGCCGAATCGCCGATCAACCCGTATTTGGCGACCTCGGCATAGCCGCCGCGCAACGCGACCGGCGGCAGGGTGGCAAGTGTATCCGCATCGGCGATCACCAGTTCCGGGTCGTGAAACGTCCCGACGAGGTTTTTGCCATGGCCGGTGTTGATCCCGGTCTTGCCGCCCACCGAAGCATCGACCATCGCCAACAGGGTCGTCGGCAGCTGGACGAGGCGGCAGCCGCGTTTCACCAGCGCCGCCGCCAGGCCGGCGAGATCGCCGACCATCCCGCCGCCCAGCGCCAGCACGATGTCGCCGCGCTCGATCCCCGCGTCGAGCAGTACGTTCAACAGGCGTTCAAGAGTGGCCATGTTCTTGTTGGCTTCACCGGGCTCGATGACGTGCCCGCCGGCGAGGTTGGCCAGCTTTTGCGGCCAGCCCGCTTTCTCGACATTCCGATCAGTGACGAGGAATCGCCGGCCCGGCGGCAGCAATGTTTCGGCCCGATCGAGCAGGCCGCCGCCGACAAGCACCGGATAGGTGCCAGCGCCAATCCGGATCATCGAGCGGGTTCCGCCAGCGCGGTGACAATGGCCGCGACGATCGCGTCCGGCGGCTGCCCCGCATCCACCCGGACCTGAGCGAGGGCGTAGACCGGATCGCGCGAGGCTTTCAGCGCCGCGAGCCGGCCGGGTTCGGCGAGCAGCGGGCGGGTCGCTCCGTCGAGTCCCCGCGCCGTCAGCGTAACGAGATCGGCGTCGAGCCAGATCGCGTATCCCCGTTCGAGGACGAGCGCACGCGTTTCCGGATCGAGAAAGGCGCCGCCGCCGGCGGCGATCACAGCCGCCGGCCCGGCGAGCAACGCCGCGATCAGCTCTTTCTCTTCGGCGCGGAACCCGCGCTCGCCGTGGCGGGCGAAAATTCGGGCGATGCTCATGCCGAGCCGCGTCTCGACCAACGCATCGACGTCATGGGCCGGCCGCCCGAGGTGAGCGGCGAGGAGCGGGGCGATCGTGGACTTGCCCGAACCCGGCATGCCGACCAGCAGGATCGGCCGGATTGGTCTTGGCGCCGGTTCGTCCATGCGGCTTTGGGCTATACAGGCCGCCCGGCGCTGGGGCAAAGACGCGCAATGGCTCCGCCCCGCTACGATTTCGGCGCTTCCCGCCGCCGCCGCTCCCCGGTGATGACGATCCTCATCATCCTTGTCGCCCTGCTGCTAGGGCTGATGCTCTATCTGGGAATGCGCGAATCCACGGTGCCCCAGCAGCGGATCGAGCAGGATGTGACCAATGAAGTCCTTAAATAGGGCCCTGCTGCTGATCGGCGCAGCGACGCTGGCGGTGACGATCCCGGCGATCGCCCAGAATCGCGATGCCCCCGAATCGCTTCTTCCCGAAGGCTTCAACGATCCCGGCAACCTGCCGCCGCCCGAACCCAAGCAGACTCAGCCGTCGCGACCGGCGCGGCCCGGCGCGGCACCGGCGCAGTCACAGCGCGCAGACCAGTTGATTGAGGAACTGAATCGGCCGGTGGAGGCCGAGATCGATCCGCTTGGCGGGCCGCGGCCGACAAATTATTTCTCGATCCCGGTCGGCGCTTCGCGTCCCACCGATATCGTCGGTATTCTCCAGCCGGGGAATTTTGGCCTGGCACCGAACGCTTTTGGCGGCGATGGCGGCGCATTCCGGGCCGCGCTGATGCGCGGGCTGGACGCGCCGGTGGCGTCACGCTGGGCATCGATCCTGCTTCGCCGTGCGCTGCTGTCGCGGCTTTCGGCGCCCGCCGGGATCCGGCCGGTTAACTGGGTCGCCGAGCGCGCCGACCTGCTGCTCCGGATGGGCGAGGCGGACGCCGCCCGGATGCTGGTCCAGTCGGTCGATACCGACGATTATACGCCGCGGATGATCGACGTCGCGGCGCGGGCGGCTTTGGCCAATGCCGATCCCTCCGCACTGTGCCCGCTCACCGGCCCCGCCCGCGCGGGTTCGAGCTCGGTTTCCTGGGTGCTGTCTGAAGCGATGTGCGCGGCGCTCGAAGCCGAGCCGGCAAGGGCATCGGCGCTGATCGATCAGGCGCGGCAGCGCGGTGCCGGCGGGATCGACCTTGCACTTGCCGAAAAGGTGATCGGTGCGAGCGGCGAAACGCAGCGCGCCGCCAACGTCGTCTGGGAGGGCGTACCGTCGCTTGACGCGTGGCGGCTCGGCCTGGCCAGCGCGACCGGCGCGGAAATCCCGGCGCCGCTCATGGCCCGGGCGGACAGCCGGATGCAGGCCTGGTTCGCACGGGCGCCGATGATGGCGCCGGAAGTGCGGGCGCAGGCCGCCGAGGTCGCGGCGACCCTCGGCGTCTTCTCGTCACGTTCGCTCGTCGAGCTGCACAGCCTGATCTTCGACCGCACCGATCCGGCCGAGCGCGCCGATAGCGTCGGGGCACGGCTGCGCGATGCCTGGATCGCCGGCGATGCCGGCGAGCGGGTCGCCGCAATGCGGCGGCTGTGGGAAGAGACGCCAGTCGCGCCGGCGCGTTACGGACGGCTGGTGCTGACCGCCGGCGCCGCGGCCCGGATCGAGCCTTCGGCCGATTATCCGGCCGATCTCGCCAACCTCATCGCCTCGATGCTCGCGGCCGGGCTCGACCGGCAGGCCGCACGCTGGAGCGCGGTCGTCGAGGACGCAGGCGATCAACGCGCCTGGGCGATGCTGACGGTCGCCTCGCCGGAGCGGACGGCAGCGGATGGCGATCGGGTGGAGGACTATGTTTCCGGCCAGCCGCGTCGCCGCGGCGAGTTGCTGGTGGCGTCGCTGGCCGGGCTCGGCCGGCTTCAGGGGGACGAGCTGACGCGGCGAGTGGGGCTCGATCTGGTTCGACGCGACCCGTGGAGCGACGCGCTCGACGCCGCCGCGCGATCCCGTCAGCCGGGCCT
>JBFWUJ010000112.1:0-3703 GCA_050247295.1 Sphingomonas sp.
GCCTATGGCCCGGTCACCGACAATGCCGGCGGCATCGCCGAAATGGCCGGCCTCGATGAAGAGGTGCGGACCCGCACCGACGCGCTCGACGCGGTCGGCAACACGACCAAGGCGGTCACCAAGGGCTATGCGATCGGCTCCGCCGCGCTCGCCGCGCTGGTGCTGTTCGGCGCCTATACGACCGATCTCGCGCTGTTCTTCCCGAATGTCGCGGTCGATTTCAGCCTCTCCAACCCATATGTCATCGTCGGCCTGCTGCTCGGCGCCCTGCTGCCCTACCTCTTCGGCGCGTTCGGCATGACCGCCGTGGGCCGGGCCGCCGGTTCGGTGGTCGAGGATGTCCGGGCCCAGTTCCGCGACAATCCGGGGATCATGGAGGGGACGACGCGGCCGAATTACGGCCGCACCGTCGATCTCGTGACCCGCGCCGCGATCCGCGAGATGATCGTCCCGTCGCTGCTGCCGGTGCTGGCGCCGGTCGCCGTCTATTTCGTCATCACCTGGGTCGCCGGCCAGGGCGCCGGCTTTGCCGCGCTGGGCGCGCTGCTGCTCGGCGTGATCGTCTCCGGCCTGTTCGTCGCCATCTCGATGACCTCGGGCGGCGGCGCCTGGGACAATGCGAAGAAATATATCGAGGACGGCAATTACGGCGGCAAGGGTTCCGAGGCGCATAAGGCCGCGGTGACCGGTGACACGGTCGGCGATCCCTATAAGGACACGGCCGGCCCGGCCGTCAATCCGATGATCAAGATCACCAACATCGTCGCCCTGCTGCTGCTCGCGGCGCTCGCCCACGCGAACTGAGCCAAGCGCAGAAGATCAGGCCCCGTCCGGATTCGTCCGGGCGGGGCTTTTTCTTTGCGGATCTTGCGGTTAAGTGCCAGCCGGGAAAAACGGGGCATTCTTTTCTATGCGATTTGTCTTGGCGATTCTTTCGGGCATCTTGCTGGTGGCCGCGACGCCGGCCGTCAATGCCCAGGAACCGGCGCCTGCGTCTGGCGCTGCCCGGATATCGGTCGAGGCGTTCGGCGACCTGCCTTTCCTCACCCAGCCGTCGCTTTCGCCCGACGGCACCAGGATCGCCGCCCGGGTCACCGTCCAGGACGAGGTCCGGATCGGCATCTGGGCCGTCGGCGGCGGCGCCGAGCAGCAGCCGCGCCTGATCTCGACCGGCGATTTCGCTCTGCGCTGGTTCCGCTGGGCCGGCGATCAGCGGCTGCTGATCGGCGTCCAGACCTCGGTCGCGGTGATGGGCTTCGCCTTCCCGGTCAGCCGTGTCGTCTCCTACGATCTGCAGACCAACCGGACCGCCCTGCTCGGCGGCGCTTCCGGTTTCATGGGCGACGACGTCATCTTCATCGATCCGGCCGGCCGCTACGTCCTGCTTTCGGCCCAGGAGCGGCCGCTCAGCTTTCCGGCGGTGCAGCGGATCGACCTTGCGACCGGGGCGGCCGTGGAGGTGCAGCCGCCGCGCAGCGGCATCTGGAACTGGTTCGCCGATGAAAACGGGGTGGTCCGCGCCGGCGTCGATTATGGCGAGCGGCGCTTCCGCCTCTTCTACCGGCGCAATCCAGCGGATCCGCTGCGGCGGATCGACACCCGGCGCTACCCCGACGATGACGGCGTGATCGACATGATCCGCTTCGTCGGGGACGCCGATCGCGGTGTCGTGCTGACCAATGCGGTCACCGGCCGGTTCGCGCTCTACGACTATGATTTCGCCGCCGACAGTCGCGGCGCCGCGATCTTCGAACATCCGGAGGTCGACGTGCTGTCGATGATCCAGGACGCCACCGGACGGATCGATGGCGTCAATTACGAGGACGATCGGCCGCGCGTGCACTGGATCAACCCGGAGATGCGGGCCCTGCAGGCACAGATCGATCGCACCTTCCCGGGCAAGACCAATCGCATCCTCGGCACCAGCCGCGACCGCAACCGGGTGCTGATCTGGAGCAGCGCCGCCGACGATCCCGGCATATATTATGTCTTCGATCGGCAGGCGCGGCGGATGGAGCGCTTCGCGGCGCCGCACGACCGCCTGAACGGGCAGCGCTTCGCCGCCGTCCGACCGGTCAGTTACCCCAGCCGCGACGGCCTGACGATCAACGGCTATCTCGCATTGCCGCCCGGCGGCACCGGGCGGAACCTGCCGCTGGTCGTGCTGGTCCATGGCGGCCCGTTCGCGCGCGCCAGCTGGACCTTCGACGCCGAGGTCCAGTTCCTGGCCAGCCGCGGCTATGCCGTGCTGCAGCCGAACTTCCGCGGCTCCACCGGCTATGGCCGCGCTTTCGTGGAGCGCGGCTACGGCCAGTTCGGCGCCGGCATGATCGACGATGTTGAGGATGGCGTCGAATGGCTGATCCGCGATGGCGTTGTCGATCGCGCGCGTGTCTGTATCATGGGCGCCTCTTATGGCGGCTACGCTGCCCTGATGGCGCCGATCCGCAGCCCGGACCGCTATCGCTGCGCGATCAGCATGGCCGGGATCGGTGATATCAGGGCGATGCTGCGCTACGATCGGCGGATGCTGTCGGCGACCCGTTATGCGCGGGACTGGCAGCGCCGCGTCCGCGGCGAGGAAGGGATCGATCTCGACGCGATCTCGCCATTGCGGCACGCTGATCGGCTGCGCATCCCGGTGATGATCGCGCATGGCGAGCTCGACACCAATGTGCCGCCCTCGCAGTCGCGCGACATGCTGGCGGCGCTGACCCGGGCCGGCCGCTACGTCTCGTCGGTATTCTATCCGAAGGCCGGGCACGGCTTCTCGAACCCGGAGGAGTCGATCGACTATCTGCGCCGGGTCGAGGCCTTCCTGGCCCAGCACAACCCCGCCGATGCACCGTCCCAGGCGCGCGGCGCGGGCGGCGGGCTTTCCTTTTCCGGGGGCAGCCGTTAAGGCGCGGCGGCATTTTTTCGGGGCAAGGACAGGGATGGCCAAGGAAGAACTTCTCGAGATGCGCGGGCAGGTGGTGGAATTGCTGCCGAACGCCATGTTCCGCGTGAAACTGGAGAATGGCCACGAGATCCTCGGCCATACGGCCGGCAAGATGCGCAAGAATCGCATCCGCGTGCTGACCGGCGACGAGGTGCTGGTCGAGCTGACCCCCTATGATCTGACCAAGGGCCGGATCACCTACCGCTTCATACCCGGCCGCGGCGGCCCCGGCCCGCAATCCTGAGCCAGCCTCCCCGCCTCATCCTCGCCTCCGCAAGCCCCCGCCGGCTCGATCTGCTTGCCCGGATCGGGGTATCGCCGGACGCCGTCGTTCCCGCCGATATCGACGAGACGCCGGGCAAGGCCGAACTGCCGATCCCCTATGCCCGCCGGATGGCGGCGGCCAAGGCGGCGGCGGTCGCCGGGCCGGGCGCCCTCATCCTTGCCGCCGATACGGTGGTCGCGGCCGGCCGCCGCATCCTGCCGAAGACCGAGACCGCAGGTGAAGCGCGCGATGCGCTCTCTCTGCTTTCGGGCCGCCGCCATCGCGTCCATAGCGCCGTCACCCTGATCGACGCGCAAGGCCGCGCCCGCCATCGTCTCGCCACCTCGATCGTCGCCTTCAAGCGGCTCTCGCCGGAAGAGCTCGACGCCTATCTCGCCGCCGGCGAATGGCAGGGGAAGGCGGGCGGCTATGCGATCCAGGGCCGGGCCGAGGCGCTGGTCCGCATGGTTTCCGGCTCCTGGTCCGGCATCGTCGGC
>JBFWUJ010000113.1:0-3677 GCA_050247295.1 Sphingomonas sp.
CCGTCGAACGTGGCGCGCTCGCCGCCGGGTGCGCGAAACTCGCCCGGCTCGGCGCAGCCCGGATGCGCGCACCGCGCCCGCCGGCCCTCGACCCGCCCGTGAAAGCGCTGTCTTTTCACGCCATCCGCCAAACCGCACTCCCTTCTTCCGCGAACCCCCATATATAGGGGCGATGAACGCCGCCTCCACCGGCCCCGTCGCCGCCGAGATCGAAAAACGCCTGCGCGATGCGCTCGCTCCGTCGCATCTCGCCGTGATCAACGACAGCGCGAAGCATCATGGCCATGCCGGCGACGACGGCAGCGGCGAATCGCACTTCACCGTCGAGATCGAGGCGGAGCAGTTCGCCGGCATGACCCGCCTGGCCCGCCAGCGCGCCATCAACGCCGCGCTGGGCGATCTGATGCGGGAACGGGTGCATGCGCTGGCGATCCGGGCGCGGGCGCCGGGAGAGACCTGATGGCTGACGATCCCTTCCTTCAGACCCTGCGCCCCACCACCCATGACCTCGGCGGGTTCAAGGTGCATCGGACGCTGCCGCATCGGGAGCGCACCACGATCGGGCCGTTCATCTTCTTCGACCAGATGGGTCCGGCGACGCTGGCGCCCGGCACCGGCATCGACGTGCGGCCGCACCCGCACATCAACCTCGCCACCGTCACCTATCTTTTCGCCGGCGCGATCGACCATCGCGATTCGCTCGGCACCTTCGCGACGATCGAGCCCGGCGCGGTCAATCTGATGACCGCCGGCAAGGGCATCACGCACAGCGAACGATCGCCCGCCAACGTCCGCGCCGAGGGGCCGGAGCTGAGCGGCATCCAGACCTGGCTGGCGCTCCCCTCCGCCAGGGAGGAAATCGATCCGGCCTTCGAACATGTCGCCGCGGCCGACCTCCCCATAATCGACGGCGGCGGCGCGCGCGCGCGGATCGTCATGGGCCGCCTCTGGGGCGCCGCTTCGCCGGTCACCTGCCACAGCCCGACCATCTATGCCGACATCCATCTCGAGCCGGGCGGATCGATGCCGATCGATCCCGAGGCGGAGGAGCGCGGCCTCTATGTCGCAGAGGGCGAGGCCAGCCTCGATGGCGCCGCGCTGGAAGGCTCGACCCTCTACGTGCTCCGCCCCGGAATTGCGGCGACGCTGCGCTCCGAAACCGGCGGCCATGTCATGCTCTGCGGCGGCGCCCCGCTCGACGGGCCGCGCCATGTCTTCTGGAATTTCGTCTCCTCCCGCCGCGAGAGGATCAACCAGGCGAAGGAGGATTGGAAAGCCGGCCGCTTCGCCCTGCCGCCGGACGACCATGACGAATATATCCCCCTGCCCCAAGTGCCCAAGACGGTGAGCTATCCATGAGCGCCCTATCGATCTCCCGCGTCGCCCTCCCCACCGGCGTGACCCTCAACGTCCAGTCCGGCGGGCCGCGCGACGGCGAGGCGATCATCCTGCTGCACGGCTTTCCCGAATCGCACCGGACATGGCGCGCCGTCGCGCCGGCGCTGGCGGAAGGGATGTTCGTCGTCGCCCCGGACCAGCGCGGCTTCGCGGGTTCCGACAAGCCGGAGGGGGTGGAACATTATCGCACCGACCGGATCCTCGAGGACCTGCTCGCGCTCGCGGATGTTTTGGGGTTGAAGCAATTCACCGTCGCCGGCCACGATTGGGGCGGCGCGGTCGCCTGGCTCGCCGCGCTCCGCCATCCCGACCGGGTCAAGCGGCTGGTCATCGTCAATTCGCCGCACCCGCTCGTCTTCCAGAAATCGCTGATCGAGGATCCCGACCAGCGCGCCGCCTCCCAATATATCCGCGCCTTCCGCAATCCCGCGATGGAGCAAGGGATCGAGGCGATGGGCTGGGAAAGCTTCTACGAGAAGACGTTCGGCAAGCATGCCGATCTCTCTCTCGTGCCGCCGGAGGAAAAGGCCGCCTATCTGGCCGACTGGTCCGCCCCCGGCGCGCTGACCGCGATGCTGAACTGGTACCGCGCCAGCGAGATCATCGTCCCCGCGATCGGCGAGGAGGCGGAACTTCCCGCATGGGTCACCGGCCCGTTTCCGAGCCTCACGATGCCGACACTGGTCGTCTGGGGACTCAAGGACAAGGCGCTGCTGCCGGTCCAGCTCGGCGCGCTGCACGGCCATGTCGATGACCTTGCCCTCGCCGCCACCCCCGACGCCGGTCATTTCATTCCGTGGGAATATCCGGAATTCGTGATCGCGGCGATCCGGGATTTCATCGCCGAGACGCCTTAGCTATGGCGCTCGCCATGGCCACCATCCCGAAACGCTCCCTCTCCCGCTCCACCGCCCGCCTCGCCGCGGTGCAGGCGCTCTATCAGCAGGAGATGGAGGGCATGCCGGCCGCCCAGCTCCTGCACGAATTCCACCATCACCGCCTGGGCGCGACGATCGAGGATGTCGAATATGCCGCGGCCGAGATCGACTTCTTCGACGATGTGGTGACCGGGGCGCTGGCCCGGCGCGACGAGCTGGACGGGCTGATCGAAGCGAAGCTGGCCGAAGGCTGGACGCTGGCCCGGCTCGACAGGCCGATGAAGGCGATTCTGCGCGCCGGCGCCTATGAGCTTGCCGCCCGCCCGGACGTGCCCACGCCAAGCGTGATCAGCGAATATGTCGACGTCGCCAAGGCCTTTTACGATGCGCGCGAGAGCGGCTTCGTCAACGGCCTGCTCGACGCGCTGGCCAGGGAGCTTCGGTCCTGAAGCCCTCCCCCTCGATGGGGGAGGGTTGGGTGGGGGTGGCGTCCGACGTAAGGAGGAGCGGATGAAGCACCGCCCTTCGGAAGGAGCGACCGCACGGTCGCGATCGCTGCGGACGAGCGCGACGGACGCCGAGCGCGCGATGTGGCTGCTCCTTCGGGAAAGCTTCCCCGAAGCGCGATTCCGTAGGCAGGTGGCGCTCAGGATGTTCATTGCCGACTTCGCCAGCCACCGCACGAGGATCGTCGTCGAGGTCGATGGCGGCCAGCATCGGCCGGAGCGGGACGAGGCCCGGACCCGCCTGATCGAGGCCGAGGGATATCGGGTCGTCCGCTTCTGGAACCATGACGTGCTCGGCAATCCTGACGGCGTCTGGGCGACACTCGATGGCGTGTTGCGCGACGGTCACCCCCACCCCAACCCTCCCCCATCAAGGGGGAGGGAGAGATGAGCGGCGAATCCGCCTTCATCGATACGCTTCGGGCGCTGGCGACCGATCCCGCCGCCCGCGACCTGATCGACGACGCGGCGGTGCTGATGATGGGCGAAGGCGCGCTCGTCCTCACCCACGACATGATCGTCGAGGGCGTCCACTATCTTGCCGCCGATCCGCCCGGGGACGTGGCCTGGAAGCTGGTCGCGGTGAACCTGTCCGATCTCGCCGCCAAGGGCGCCCGGCCGATCGGTGTGCTGCTCGGCTATGCCCTGGGCGAGGGCGAATGGGACCGGGCCTTCGCGAAAGGGCTGGGCACTGCGCTCTCCGCCTTCGGTATCTCGCTGCTCGGCGGCGATACGGTGGCGATGCCCGACGGCGCCCCGCGCGCCCTCGGCCTCACCGCGATCGGCAAGGCCGATCGGACGCCGCCGTCGCGCAGCGGCGCCTTGCCCGGCCACGCGCTCTGGGTCAGCGGCACGATCGGCGACGCCGGCGGCGGCCTCGCCGCGCTCCGGGCCG
>JBFWUJ010000114.1:0-3612 GCA_050247295.1 Sphingomonas sp.
CTGAAGCTCACCAAGGCGGGGCGCGAGTTCAAGGCCTGCTGCCCGTTCCACAATGAGAAGACGGCGAGCTTTTACGTCAATGACGAGAAGGGCTTCTATCACTGCTTCGGCTGCCAGGCGCATGGCGATGCGATCCGCTGGCTGACCGACGCCAAGGGCCTCGCCTTCATGGACGCGGTGAAGGAGCTGGCCGACGCCGCCGGCATGGACGTCCCCGCCCCCGATCCCCGGGCCCGCGAACGATCCGAGCGGCAGGCCGGCCTCTATGAGGTGATGGAGGCGGCCCAGGCCTGGTTCGTCGAGCAGCTGAACGGAATCGAGGGTGCCGCGGCCCGCGCCTATCTCGAGGGGCGCGGCGTCAATCCCGCGACCCGGACGCGCTTCGGCTTCGGCTTCGCCCCCGACAGCCGCGGCAAGCTTCGGGGCGCGCTCGATCGCTTCGGCAAGGAGAAACTGGTCGAGGCCGGGCTGCTGATCCAGCCCGACGAGGGCGAGCGCGAGGCCTATGACCGATTCCGCGGCCGCCTCACCTTCCCGATCCGCGACCCGCGCGGCCGGGTGATCGCCTTCTCCGCCCGCATCCTCGGCGCCGGCGAGCCCAAATATCTCAACTCGCCGGATACCCCCTTGTTCGACAAGGGGCGGACACTGTTCAATTTCGATCAGGCGGCGCCGGCCAGCCGGACCGCGAATCGGGTGATCGTCGTCGAAGGGCAGATGGACGCCATCGCGCTGGCGCAGGCCGGCATCGACGAGACGGTCGCGCCGCTCGGCACCGCCGTCACCGAGGCGCAGCTGGGCCTGCTCTGGCGGCTTTCGGACGCGCCGATCCTTTGCTTCGACGGCGATTCGGCGGGCCAGAAGGCGGCGGTACGCGCCGCCTTGCGCGCCCTGCCTCAGGTCGGCCCCGGCCGCTCGCTCGGTTTCGCGAGCCTGCCCGCCGGCGAGGATCCGGACGATCTGATCCGCGCCCGCGGCCGTGACGCGCTGGAGGCGCTGCTGGCCTCGCCCGAGCCGCTGGTCGACCGGCTCTGGCGGCACGAGCGCCACGCCGGGCCGCTGGCGACGCCGGAGCAGCGGGCCGGCCTTCGCCGCCGGTTGCTCGACCATGTCTCGGCAATCGCCGATCCGGACACCCGCGATCAATATCGCGCCGCCTTCATGGAGCGTTTCGCTTCGCTGTCGCCGCAACGCCGGCCGTTCGACGGGCGCCGCGCCTTCGCGCCGTCGCGGCCGCTGTCGGCCGAGGCGAAGTCGGTCGGCCGGGTCGGCCTCGACGGCCAGCTCGTCCGCGCCGTGCTCCTCGGCCTCTCCCGTTTCCCGGACCTGATCGGCGCCCATGCCGAGGCGCTCGATCGGCTGCAGATCACCGATCGCGACGCCGTGCGGCTGCGCGATATCCTCGTTGAGGCCGCTCTCACCCACGCCACGCTTGATTGCGCGACGCTCGATGCCATATTGGCGGGACGGGACGCGTCGCCTCTGGTCGAGACGGCGCGGCTCAAGCGCGGGCTAGTCTTCTCCTTCACGCGCCGGGATGCGGAGCCGGAACGGGCGCGGCGCGATCTCGTTCTGGCGATCGAGGCGCTGGCGGCGCGGCCCGGCCTTGACGCGGCGCTGGCGGCGGCGACGGCGAGGGTGAAGCAGGGAGAGGACGACGCGGCGTTCGAGGAACAGAAGAACCTGCTGCTGGCGCGGCACGAGGCGGATCGGAAATTGGCGACATTGTTCGAGGGCGGGACGGACTAAGCGCTCGAAACAGGCATAAGGCGTGGGAATGGCGAAGACGAATACGGCGGAAGCCGAGGACAAGCAGGACAGCGGCGATGCGCCGCTGATCGACCTCAACGAAGCCAATATCAAGAAGCTGATCGCCCGCGCCAAGAAGCGCGGCGTCATCACCTATGACGAGCTCAACGAGGCGCTGCCGCAGGACCAGATGTCCTCCGAGCAGATCGAGGACATCATGTCGGCGCTGAACGACATGGGCGTCAACATCGTCGAGTCCGAGGAGGGTGACGAGGAGGAGAAGGAGGCCGACGACGGCGTCGAGGAGGTCGACGGCGCCGGCGAGACCTTCGTCGTCGAGAAGAAGAAGGAGACCGTCGATCGCACCGACGATCCGGTCCGCATGTATTTGCGCGAGATGGGCGCGGTGGAATTGCTGTCGCGCGAGGGCGAGATCGCGATCGCCAAGCGGATCGAGGCGGGCCGCGACACGATGATCTGGGGGCTGTGCGAAAGCCCGATCACCTTCAACGCGATCATCGACTGGTCGACCCTGCTCAACCACGGCGTCATGCAGCTGCGCGAGATTCTCGATCTCGAGGCGATGCTCTCCAAGGGCCCGACCGCCGAACAGGTGGCGAGCGTCGAGAATGAGAAGGAGGACGGCACGATCAGCGAATCGGTCGCCGGCCCGAGCTTCAAGGAAGAAGAGGAAGTCGAGGACGCCCCGCCCGAGAAGGACGAGGACGACGAGGATATGGTCGAGCGGCGCACCCAGCGCCCGGTCGAGGAGGATGACGAGGACAACACCCTCTCGCTCGCCCAGATGGAAGAGACGCTGAAGCCGGCGGCGCTGGAGAAATTCGCCAGCATCACCTCGCTCTACAAGAGGTTCGCGAAGCTGCAGGGCGCGCGGATGGAGGCGATGGGGGTCGGCGAGGCCTTCCCGCCGAACGAAGAGAAGAAATATCAGAAGCTGAGTGAACAGCTCACCGCCGAGGTGGAGAGCGTCCAGTTCCACGGCGCGAAGATCGAATATCTGGTCGATCAGCTGTACAGCTACAACCGCCGGCTGACCGCTCTGGGCGGCCAGATGCTGCGCCTCGCCGAGCGTCACAAGGTGCCGCGCCGGGCCTTCCTCGATGCCTATATGGGCCACGAGCTGGACGAGGGCTGGGCCGAGCGGGTCTGCACCATCGACAAGAAGTTCGCCGCCTTTTGCGAGGCGGAGGGGCCGGCGATCGAGCGCATCCGCACCGAGATCGCCGACATCGCGCAGGCCACCGGCATGAGCCTCGGCGAGTTCCGCCGGATCGTGAACCAGGTTCAGAAGGGCGAGCGCGAGGCGCGGATCGCCAAGAAGGAGATGGTCGAGGCGAACCTGCGCCTCGTCATCTCGATCGCCAAGAAATACACCAATCGCGGGCTGCAGTTCCTGGATCTGATCCAGGAGGGCAATATCGGCCTGATGAAGGCGGTCGACAAGTTCGAATATCGCCGCGGCTACAAGTTCAGCACCTACGCCACCTGGTGGATTCGGCAGGCGATCACCCGCTCGATCGCCGATCAGGCGCGGACGATCCGCATCCCGGTCCACATGATCGAGACGATCAACAAGCTGGTCCGCACCGGCCGCCAGTTCCTGCACGAACATGGCCGCGAGGCGACGCCCGAAGACCTCGCCGAGCGCCTCTCCATGCCGCTGGAGAAGGTCCGCAAGGTGATGAAGATCGCCAAGGAGCCGATCAGCCTCGAAACGCCGATCGGCGACGAGGAGGACAGCCATCTGGGCGATTTCATCGAGGACAAGAATGCGGTGATCCCGGTCGATGCCGCGATCCAGGCGAACCTCAAGGAAACCGTCACCCGCGTGCTGGCGTCACT
>JBFWUJ010000115.1:0-3605 GCA_050247295.1 Sphingomonas sp.
TCCGCCAAGGTCAGGGCGGTTTCGGCGACGACGCGATAGCGCGGAAATTGCACCAGCCGCGCCTGGGTTGCGACCTGATCCTGCCGCATGCGCTGAAGCGCATCGCGCATTTCGGCCGCGCGTTCGGATGCCTGGCCCGACGATTCAAGACGGGCGAGCGCCGCCCGCTCCTGCTCGATCGATCGGGTAAGGTCCGTCGCCTGACGGAAAAGCCGGGCGGCCTCATCGCTGCCTTCGGACAGGCTGCGAGCCAGCACCGCCTGCGTCTGCGCGACGCCGGGACGCGCCAGCGCCTGGGAGGCAACGAACAATTCCGCGACCGCATTGGGATCGGCCCCTCTCTGAGCCAGCAGCGCGAGGTAAGGCGCCAGGACGCGGCCGAACGAGAGCGACGTACCGCCGTCCTGAACGCCGGCCGCCACGATCTCGCGATAGAGCGTGGTCGCGTCTTCCACGCGCCCGATACGCAGCAGAAAGGCCGCCAGCCTTCCTCTTGCGCTGACCAGCGCGCCCGAGCCGGGATAGCTCGCCTCCAGCAGCGCCACCGCCGCGCGATGGCGGCTTTCCGCTCCGGCCCGATCGCCGCGCGTTTCGGCGATGCCGGCAAGATCACCGAAAATCTGCGCGCGCAGCCAGATGGTGGCGGCGATACGGCCGCCCCTGATCGCGATCAGCTCGTCGAGCGCGCGAACCAGCGCCGCTTCCGCCTCGCTGTCGTTGCCCTGCTGACGCAGCACCGCGGCACGAACCTGCCGTCCCTGGCCGTCGAGCACCCTCGCCCTGTCCTGATCGGTCAGTCCGTCCAATCCCGCGAGCCGCTGCGCCCCCGGCGATTCGGCGCTGAGCCGCGCCGCGATCGCGGAATCGATCATGCCCTCTCGCAATCCTGCCGATGGACCGGCCTCGGGAAGCGCTCGATCAAGCTCCGACATCGCCTCCGCCGTCCGGCCCTGATTCAGCAGATGCATGGCGCGATAATTGCGATACCGGCGAGCCGCGACCGGGCTCGCCCCCGCCAGCACCTGAGCCCTGTCGAACAAGGCCTCGGCTTCCACGAATTGGCCAAGGTTCGACCGCTGCAGCGCCTCGTTGACCAGAGCTTCGCCCCGCCCCGTCGCCGCATCCCGCCCTTCGGTCAGAACAGCGAAATATTCCGCCGATTCGGCGAAGTTGCCGGCATTGTTGCGGCGATAGGCTTCCGCGAGCGCGCGGCGCCGGTCGAGCGCACCGGCCTGGACGCGGGCGAATGCGACGCGATCGCCGGCGCCGGTAAGCGCGATCGCGACCTCTCCCGGCACGATGCGATTGGCCACGACGCTGCGCAAGGCGAGCCTCAGGGCATCGTCATAACCCGCCAGCCCTTCGGCGACGTAGACGGTATCGCCAGCGCGGCGAACGTAGACCCGGTAGCCGACATTGGCGTCGACGAGCTGGCAATCGACCGTTTCGGTTTCGCCGAGATCCTCGATCTCGCTTTGCCTCGATGCTCCACAGCGCACCCGCCCCTCACGGAGCGCGGTCAGCCGGCCCAATGGATCGCCGCCGCGCGTTCGCAGCGCAAAAACCTGTCCCACGCTGGTCGCCGCGTCCCGGCATACGATCGCGTAGGCGCGGTCGAACATGTCGATCAGGGCGCGATCCGTGGCGCTCAACTGGGCGGTGCAAAGAGCCAAGCCAGCCGTCCCGATGCGGAAACTGTCCTGTTCGTTGAGGGGCCGGCCCTCGACGGATTGCGCCAGCGCCGGGGTCGAGGCGAGGGTAGCGATCAACAAGAACCATCGCGCAATCGTGCGAACATGCATCTCAACGGCTCCCGTCATTCGGACCGCATTGCCCATCGGCGGGGTCGCATTCCCACAGCCCGGGATCCGAGCCGCTGGTGATCGGCTCTTCGAGCAACGTTTCGGTCGAGAAGCTTGTGTCGATGAAATCGTCGTTGACCGCGATCGGCTGGCGCGCCGGAACAGTCGTGTCGACCGGTCCTTCAACCGGATCGGACCCCTCCGCCGGCGTCACGAGCGGCGGCTCCTCCTCAGTCGGCGGCGGTGGTGGCGGCGGTGGCGGTGGCGGTGGCGGCGGTGGCGGTGGAGGTGGAGGTGGAGGTGGAGGCGGCGGCGGCGGCGGTGGCGGTGGCGGCGGCGGCGGTGGTGGAGGAGGCGGCGGCGGTGGAGGCGGCGGTTGCGTCGCCACCGGTGGCGTGCACGTTTGCGCGGCAATCAGGCAATTGTTGATCGCCGATTGCGGGTCGAAGCTGACCGGCGACGTTCCCGATCCGCGGATGGTGGCCGATTCGATCACCGCGAAGCCGGTGATGAATGCTCCGGTTGAGGCGACAAGGCGACCATTGACGATAATTTCCGTTGGCGGGCCGTTGGCGGCGGCGGTTTCCAGTTCGAGGTTGCTGGCGGTGAAGCCGCGACGCTGGTCCGGCTGGCCATTGTCGATGCCGCTATTCTGGACATAGATCCCGCCGGCGCCGGCAAGGAGAATACGGTTCGCCTGGAGGTAGCCGGCATCGCTCTCGGGCCCGGCGTTCGCGCTGAGGATGAAGTGCCGCTGGGCGATCGTGGTCGAAGCGGCAAGCGCATCGAGCGTCTCCTGCGAACCGACCGCGACCTCCCCAGCCCTGAGCTCGATCGATCCGGCGCGATTGCCCTGCGCATTGCGGACATCGATGCTTCCCTCAGGCGTCACGACATTGATGAATTCCTGGCTGTTGAGGAACACCCCGTTGCCGTTTGAAGTGGCCCCGTTCACCAGCAGGGCACCGGTGACCGTGATGCCGCCGGCGGCAGTCACGCTGACGCGTCTGGGCGAACTGGCCGAGCCGAGATTGACCGCGCCCGTCGCCTGGACGTCGATACCGCTCGCCGAATCGAGCGACGTCGCGGTGAACGGACCGCCGTCAACGATGATGTCCTCACTCACGGTACTGGCACTGACGATCGTGATCGCGCCTGGGGCACGCAGTTCGACATCGTCATTGTCGGCGCCACCGGTATTGCCGAGCGCCCGGACGATGCCGCCGGTGATCGTCGTTCCGGCGGTCAGAATCGCTTCCCGACCGCTCAGATTGGCGAAGGTCATCGCAGCCCCGGCGGTGGCCCGCAGCAGCGATGACGACGTCGCATCGCCCAGCACCAATGCCTGGTTGGCGGCAAGCGTCATCGGCCCGCCGGCGGTCAGCAGGGACGCGGTCAGGCCGCCGCCGGTCGCCGCCAGGTCCATCGACGCGCCCGAGTCGCCGCTGTCCAAGTCCAGCACGGTGCCTCTGATCGTCATCAAGGAACCGGATCGGGCTGTGCCGATATTAACGGCACCGGTGGACTGGATGTTGATGTCGTCGTTTGAATCGAGCGACGTCGCGGTGAACGGACCGCCGTCAACGATGATGTCCTCACTCACGGTACTAGCACTGACGATCGTGATCGCGCCTGGGGCACGCAGTTCGACATCGTCATTGCCGCCGCCACCGGTGTTGCCGAGCGCCCGGACGATGCCGCCGGTGATCGTCGTTCCGGCGGTCAGAATCGCTTCCCGACCGCTCAGATTGGCGAAGGTCATCGCAGCCCCGGCGGTGGCCCGCAGCAGCGATGACGACGTCG
>JBFWUJ010000116.1:0-3335 GCA_050247295.1 Sphingomonas sp.
GATGGAAAGGCCACTGAACACATTGGTTCGGCCGGCGCCGAGGATAATCGTATCGGTCGCCGCAAGGCTGGTCGTCAGGACGGGCGCGCCCGAACCAGCCGGCCCCGGATTGGTAATGACGGTGCTGCCGACCGGGATGCCGGTGAGCAAGAGGTTGGCCGGGGGACCACCGGCACTGAGGCCGAAGGCAGCGAGGTCGATTGAATCGCCGGTACGGAACGAGACCAGCACCTGGCCGTCTGCCGGCATGTAGCTGCCGATCGATCCCTGGCTCGCGAGATTCAGATCGATGATGTCCGCGGGATCGCCATTGCCGCTGTCGGCCCGGTTGACGAAGACGATGACGTCGGCCGTCCCGGCGGCGGCGCCGCCGAGCGATCCAGGATCGCCGCGCGAACCGTTGCCGTCTGCGTCTTCGTCAACCCAATAGACGCTCAGCGATGATTCGAGATTGGCCGTGCTGCCGGCGGTCGGGAAGGTGACGTCCAGGAAGTTGAAGGTGCCGTTCGCGCCGGTCGCATCGGTGAAGTCGATCGCCGTGACCGCCGCGATCGATGATCCCGTGTCGGTCGCTCCCTCGCCGTCGCCGAAGGTGAAATTCAGGTTGCTCGCGTCGTTGAGGATGACGCCGGTGAGGACCCCGGCGATGGCGGGTGCGGTACCGCCGCCGAAGGGCGGCGTCGTATCGCCGAACAGGATCGTGCCTGTGCCGGTCGCTCCCCGCAGGTCGATGCCGATCGTGCCGGTCGCGGTGCTCGAGCTCAGGTCGAATGCGGAGGCGGTGAAATCGCCGTTGAGCACCGCCCCGGATAGATCGACGCCGGTTGAGTTCGCGGTGGCCAGCGAGATCTGGACGGTTCCGAAGGTGATCGAGCCGCTGTTCACGCCCATGGCGGCGATGCCCGCCGTGCCCGGATTGCTGATATTGAGGTTATTGATGTTGAGTGCGTTGTTGGCGTTTCCTGTTCCGGTGACGCCATCGATGATGATGCCGGCGCCGGTTGAGTTGGTGGATGTGACGGTGGAGAAGTTGAGGTCGGTGTTGAGGGGGTCGAGGACGAGGGCGGGAGCGGCGACGGCGTTGATGGTTCCGCCGGTGGTGGTGAGGGTGAGGCTGAGGGCTGGCTGGACGGTCTTGAGCTGGCTGTTGTTGACGTTGAGGCCGGCGCCGCCGCTGGTGGCGATGTCGAGGATGCCGAAGTCGAGCTGACCGGCGACGTTGACCAGCGAGAGGCCGGCGCCGGTGACCGGATTGGCGAGGATGCCGATGGTGGTGTTGCCGCCGGCGACCGGGTTGACGGCGCCGCCGGGGGTGGCGTCGAACAGGATCTCGGTGGCGCCGTCGGCGCCGGCGATGACGATGCCGCCGGTCTCGCCATTGCCGCCGAGCACGGTGTTGCCGGCGAGGGCGGTGATGGTGACCGTGCCGCTGCCGGCGGCGCGGGCGATATCGACCACGTTGCCGCCGGCGCTCGCCAGGGTGGCGTTGCTGAGCGCGAAGGTGACGTTGCTGGCGCCGGCGTCGAAGTCGATCGCCTCGCCGCCGGCGCCGCCGGTGACAGTGACGTTGCTGATCGTGGCGCTGGCATTCTCGATGTTGATGCCGTCGCCGGTGACGGCGGTGATGGTGCCGCCGGCGAGGGTGAACGGGCCGGTCGTATTGAGCACCGTAAGGCCGGTGCCGACACTGCCCTGGCCGTCGATGTCGAGATCGCTGAACAGGACCGCGCCGGCAAAGCCGGCGACCCGGACGTTGGAGCCGGTGACGGTGGTCGTGCCCTGGAGATCGACGGTGCCGCCGGTGCCGCCGATCAGGATGATCGCCTCGGAACTGGTGTTGGCGAACGTCGCATTGCCGGTGACGGTGATGTTGCCGCCATAGGTGCCGGTGGTGCGCAGGCCGGTGGTGGCGCCGTCCACCGCCAGGCTGCCCAGGGTGAGGTCGAGGGTGCCGCCCTGCAGGGTGAGGGCGCGGCCGGTGCTGCTGATCGAGACCGCGCTGAACGAGAGCGCGCCGTCGATCGCGGCGATCCCGAACAGGCCGTTGCCGGTGACCGGGGTGCCGGCGGCGCCGATCGTCAGCATGCCGCCATCGACCGTGCCGCCCAGCCCGTCGGCATCGAACGTCACGTCGTTGAGGTTGATCGCCCCGGCGCCGGCGCTCTCGATGGCGAGGTTCGAGAAGGCCGCGATCCGCAGCGTGCCGGCCCCGGTGCCCAGCAGGCTCACCGTCGTCGCGCCGGAACCCAAGGTGAGGTCGCGCAGCGCCAGCACCGCATTGGCGGCGCCGTCGGTGATGCTGATCGCGCCGCCATTGCCGCTGATCCGGCTGCCGGCGATCTCGATCAGGCCGCCGGCCCCGTCGCCGAACACCCCGGCGCCGGTGCCGCCATTGGCGATCACCAGCCCGTCGAGCCGGTTGCCGCCGGCCAGGATCACGCTCGCCGCGCCGCCGCCGGCGCTGGTGGTCAGGATCGGCGCCCCGGAGCCGGCGAACGGGTTGGTGACGATGCCGGGCGCGATCCCGAACAGGATCACGTTGGCCGGCGCCCCGCCGCCCAGCGTGATCGTGTCGCCATTGAGGAAGCTGAGCAGCTGCTGGCCGACCGCCAGGTCGAGGCTGCCGCCGGCGCCCGCCGCATCGAGCACGTCCTGGCCGCCACTCAGATCGTCGAGCAGGATGATCGCCCCGGCGCCCGAAGCCTCTGCCCCCGCCAGGCTGCCCGGATCGGCCCGGGTGCCCGCCCCGCTCGCACCCTCGCGGACCCAGAAGGTGGTCACATCGGTCGCCAGCGCGCTGACATCGCCGGTCAGCACCACGTCGGCGAAGTTGTAGCTGCCGCTGGCCGCGTTGAGGCCGGCGATGACGATCGGCGTGGTGGCGTCGATCGCCGAGGCGGCGCCGTCGGCGTCGCTGTTCGAACCGTCGCCATAGCGGAAGCTGCCGGTGATCGCCGCATTGCTGAGGTCGACGCCGATGCCGACGCCGCTGATCGTCCCGCTCTCGCTGGTCACGATCGCCGCCGCCGTCGTCGAGCCGCGAAGATCGATGCCGCGCGAGCCGCTCGCCGACGCGCCGGTGATGTCGAGCGTCGCGAAGGTCACCGCCCCGGTCGCGCCGCGAAGATCGACACCGGTCTGGTTGGCGCCGACCCCGACGATGTCGATATCGCCGAACACGAACCCGCCCGCCGAACCGTTCAGTATGTCGATCCCGGCCGCCCCGCCGCCCAGCGCAAACGAACCAAAACCATAGGTCCCGTCCGCATTGTCAAAAACCAGACCCGTCCCACCAGACGAAGACAACAAGGCTCCCGTGAACGATAACGTGCCCG
>JBFWUJ010000117.1:0-3284 GCA_050247295.1 Sphingomonas sp.
CCGAGGTGCGGACTGGCGAAGACCAGGCCGGCACCGATGCCGAGCAGCACCGCGATCGTCAGCCCGTTCAGCAGCGCGACGACGATCTCGCGCCGGATCGTCCGCCAGGTGTTCGATCGGGTGAGCTGATTCATCGCCAGCGCCCGCACCGCCACCGCCATCGTCTGAGTGCCCGCATTGCCGCCGATGGAGGCGACGATCGGCATCAGCACCGCCAGCGCCACCATCTGCTCGATCGCGCCGCCGAAAATGGCGATGATCGTCGAGCCGACCAGGGCGGTGGCGAGATTGGCGATCAGCCAGCGGGCCCGCGCCTTGTAACTGTCGCGCACCGGCTCGTTGATGTCGCCCTCAACGCCAGCGCCGGACATCAGCAGCGCGTCCTCGCTTGCTTCCTCCTGGACGATATGGACGACGTCGTCGGCGGTGATCATGCCGACCAGCCGCCCGGCCGGATCGACCACCGCGGCCGAGACGAGCGCATATTTCTGGAAGCGAAGCGCCACTTCCTCCTGATCCATGTCGACCGGGACCAGGGTCTGCTCGCGCTGCATCACATCGGCGACCGCGATCCGCCGCGGGGTGCGCAGGATCCACGAGAGCAGGCAGGTGCCGACCGGGCGGTGGGCCGGATCGACGACGAAGATTTCGAAGAAGTCGGTCGCGAGCTCGGTACCGGCGCGGCAGAAATCGATGACTTGCCCGACCGTCCAATGCTCCGGCACCGCGACCGCGTCGCGGCGCATCAGGCGGCCGGCGGATTCCTCGGGAAAGCTGAGCGCCTCCTCGATCGCGGCGCGGTCGTCCGGATCGAGGGCGCGCAGCACCGCGCGCTGCTCCTCCTCCTCCAGATCCTCGATGATCGCGACCGCATCGTCGGTCTCGAGCTCGCCGGCGATCTCGGCGACCTGGTGCGGTTCAAGCGCGTCGAGCAGCTCCTCGCGCACCCAGTCGTTCATTTCGGCGAGAACCTCGCCGTCGAGCAGATCGGCGAGCGCGGCGGCGAGGGCGCGTCGATGATCGCCGCCGACCAGCTCCAGCAGATCGGCGACGTCGGCCGGATGGAGTGGCTCGATCAGCGCCCGGGCGCCTTCGGCGTCTTCCGCCTCGATCCGCTCGATGACATCGTTGACGAATTCCGGCCGCAGCCGATCGTCGGCATCCATCCGCTCATCCATGGCGGGCGGCACGGCGATATCCGCGCCAGCCTGGGAATCGAGGTCGCTGTCGCTCATCTCGCCCTCCCTGCCGACACGTCGAAGCCGCGCGCTTCCTAGGCCGGCGGGCGGGCGCTGTCGATATGGGTGGCGGCGCACGGCCGCGCCCCCTACATGCCTGCCACACCCCTTTTCGGCAGGAGAAGATCGTGGCCCAGAATCTCGTCCTCAACCTCGACAGCGGCGGCGACGTCGTCATCCGTCTGCGCCCCGATCTCGCGCCCCAGCACGTGGCGCGGATCAGCGAACTGGCCGGCGAGGGCTTTTACGACGGTGTGACCTTCCACCGGGTGATCCCGGGCTTCATGGCCCAGGGAGGCGATCCCACCGGCTCCGGCGCCGGCGGCTCGGACAAGCCCGACGTTCCAGCCGAGTTCAGCCGCGAGCCGCATGTCCGCGGCACCGCCTCAATGGCCCGTACCAGCGATCCGGACAGCGCCAACAGCCAGTTCTTCATCTGCTTTGACGATTGCCGCTTCCTCGACGGCCAGTATACCGTTTGGGGCGAAGTGATCGAAGGCATGGAGCATGTGGACGCGCTACCCACAGGCGAGCCGCCCCGCGAGCCGGGCAAGATCGTGAAGGCGAGTTTGCGCGACTGACCGCTCAGGCGGCTGCGCGCTCCGGCGTCGCCGTCAGCCAATCGTGGAAGATGCGAACCGGCGTCCGGCCAAGGGCCGAGCGGCGGCAGGCGAACCAGTAGGAATAGGGGCTGTCGATCTCGAGATCGAACAGCTTGGCGATCCTCGGATCCTGCGCGCCGTCGACATGGGTATCGAACATGAAGGCGACGCCCAGCCCCTGCGCCGCCGCGTCCAGGATCAATTGACCGGAATCGAAATGATCGATCGCAGCCGGTTCCAGATCGGGCAGGCCGACCGCCTCGCGCCAATGATCGAAGGCGCCCGGCATATCGCGGTGCAACAATACATTATGCCCGGCGATGTCGGCCGGCGCCGCGAGCGCCCGCGGCCCGTCGATGAGATCGCGTCCGGCCACCGCGACCACCCGGTTGCGGGTCAGGCGAAGCGCGTAAAAGGGCGGCTCGACCTGGCGGGCCAAAACGATCGCGGCGTCCAGCCCTTCGTCGAGCCGGGCCAGACCGTGCGGCTGCGTGTCGATATCGAGGTGAAGGTCCGGATGAAGCGCCCGCAGCGCGCCGAGGCTGGGCATCAGCCAGTGCGAGGCGAAGAGCGGCGGCACGCCGATCCTGAGCCGCTGCACCCCTGCCCCGCCGGTCGCCCGCTCGACGGCCAGGCCGAGTTCGTCCAGCGCCGGTCCAAGCTCGGCCAACAGCCTTTCCCCGTCCACATTGAGGCGGACGGCGCGCTGCCGGCGCTGAAACAGGGCCCGGCCGACATGCCGCTCCATCGCCTGTACCCGCCGGGTGATGGCCGGCGAGGAGAGTGCCAGCGCCTCGGCGGCGGCGCGGACCGAGCCCAGCCGCGCGGTCTGCACGAACGCCTCCACCGCGGTCAGCGAAGGCAACCGCTTCATCCCCGTCCTCCCGGCGCGGGATCGATGCACATTTTGCATCCCATGTGCCGTTCTTCGCATTTGCACAATTTTTCCGCAAGTGCGAACAACAGGCTGCCTTTCAGGCATCCTCTCCTAAAACTTGGCCGGTCCCTCGGGGCCGGCCTTCTTTTTTGCACTGCGGCGAAAGCGGCCCGCTCTCAACGCCAATATTCGCTTTCCCCAATGATGATGCAATGTTATAACATCTAGCAACATCAGCAGGAGGGAAGTCATGATCCGATCCCGCAGCCGCTCCCGGAAAAGCCCGTTCCGGCGACCCGCCACCGCCGCCGGGTTCGAACCGATCTTCGCCATCAACACGACGCCGCTGATCGACATGATGCTGGTGCTGCTGATCATGTTCATCGTCGCGATCCCGATCACCACCCACGAACTGCCGCTCGATCTGCCGCAGCCGGGGCCGGCGCGGCCCGACCAGCGGCCGGTCCACCGGCTGGCGATCGATGCCGCCGGGCAGACCTATTGGAACGGCACCCGGGTCGATGCGATCGCGCTCCGCCGCCAGCTCTCGGCGACCGCGGCGGACCC
>JBFWUJ010000118.1:0-1896 GCA_050247295.1 Sphingomonas sp.
CCGTCGATCGCCGCCAGCCCCAACCCGATCAGCGCCATGCCGGCGAAGTGCCGGGGTTCCAGTTGCTCGCCGAGCAACAACGCGCCAAGCAGGATCGCGCTGATCGGGATCAGGAAGGTGACGAGCAGCGAGTTGGTCGCGCCGGCCGAGGCGAGCAGGCGGAAATAGAGGATATAGGCGAAGCTGGTGCAGACGAGCGCCAGCCCGGCCAGCGCCGCCCAGGCCTGCGCCGTCGGCATTACCGCCTGCCAGGGCGGCTCGAACAGCAGGACGAGCGGCAGCATCACGATCGTCGCGGCGGTCAATTGCCCGGTCGCCACCGCCACCGGCGGCACGCCCATCGCCTTGAACCGCCGTGCATAGACGCCGGCCAGCGCGTAGCAGAGCGTCGCGGCGAGGCATTCGAGCTGCGCCAGCCAGTGCGCGCCGATGCCGCCGAGCGAGCCGACGCCCATCGTCACCGCCACCCCGGCGAAGCCCAGCGCCACGCCGGCCACCTTGCCCGGCGTCGCCTTCTCGTCGGCGGTCAGCACATGGGCGACGATCACCCCCCAGATCGGCGTCGTCGCGTTGAGGATCGATCCCAGCCCGCCGGTGATCTCCCGCTGCGCCTCGGCGAACAGGATGAACGGGATCACGTTGTTGAAGAGGGCGAGGATGAGCAGCGCCGTTGCCGCGCCGGCGGGCAGGCTCATCCGCTCCCGCTTGATGGCGAGGAAAATCCACAGGAACGCCGCCGCCATCGCCACCCGCACCAGCACGAGGCTGAGCGGCCCGAACGAGCCCAACGCCACCTCGATGAAGAAGAACGATCCGCCCCAGATCACGGAGAGGGCGAGCAGGATCGTCCAGTCCTGGCGGCTCATCGCGGGCGCGGGCGGGTTCATCGGCCCGATATAGGCCCCCCGTCCTTCGCAACGTCACGAAAGCTGCGCTCAAAGTGATAAGCTCGGCTTATGGCTGCGCCTGGATCGAAGGCGCCGGGCGCCTCATGCCGAGGCGGCCTTCGCCATCCATTCCGGGGCCGGCGGGATTTTCCTACATCAGGCCGCTTGCCTTATGGATCCGGTTGCGTCGCGACGGCGGCGCGGCTCTTTGCACCGTCCACCTCCTTCATCGGGCGACCGGCGGACAGATAGTGGCGTCCCGTCGCCGCGGTCCGAACCTGACCGGCCAAAGCCCGAACCGGTCCTGGGTTGCGAATCGGCGGATTTCCGCGCTTTTTGGACTTTGAAGCGCCGAAACTTTTCGTTTTCGCCCGAACTTCCCCGAACTTGGGTCGCGCGGGCGTTCTCGCCGTCAGTCCCGCAGCAGCTCGTTGATCCCGGTCTTGCTCCGGGTCTTCGCGTCCACCCGCTTGACGATCACCGCGCAGGCGAGGCCGGGGCCGCCGTCCTTGCCGGGCAGCGTTCCCGGCACCACCACCGAATAAGCCGGCACCCGGCCGTAGATGACCTCGCCGCTCGCCCGGTCCACGATCTTGGTCGAAGCGCCGAGGAACACGCCCATCGAGATCACCGCGCCCTGCTCGACCACGACGCCCTCGGCGACCTCCGAACGCGCGCCGATGAAGCAATCGTCCTCGATGATCACCGGCCCGGCCTGCAGCGGCTCCAGCACCCCGCCGATCCCGGTGCCGCCGCTGATATGGACGTTCCGCCCGATCTGGGCGCAGCTCCCCACCGTCGCCCAGGTGTCGATCATCGTTCCCTCGCCGACATAGGCGCCGATATTGACGAAGCTCGGCATCAACACCGCGCCTTTCGCGATGAAGGCGCCGCGCCGGACGATCGCGCCCGGAACGGCGCGAAAGCCCGCCGCCGCGAACTCGGCCTCGCGCCAGCCGGCGAACTTGCTCGGCACCTTGTCCCACCAGTGCGCGCCACCCGGTCCGCC
>JBFWUJ010000118.1:1996-3213 GCA_050247295.1 Sphingomonas sp.
CGCTTCTGCACCCGCCGCGCCTCTTCCGGATCGCAGGCGAGCAGCCGCTGGATATATTCGCCCATCCGGATGTCGATCAGCCCGAACAGGTCGCTCGAAGCCGGATACAGGCAGTTGTCGAGATCGAAGATCCACTCGTCGACATGGGCAAGCGCGGGCAGCATGGTCCTTGCCCTTAAGGCGAAGCCGGTCAGACGGTAAAGCTCTCGCCGCAGCCGCAGGCGCCCTTGGCGTTCGGATTGTCGAAGACGAAGCCGGCGGCGAAATCGTCTTCCTTCCAGTCCATCGTCGAGCCGACCAGATAGAGAACCGAGCCGCCGTCGATGTAGAAGAGGCCGCCCGGCGTTTCGATCTTCTCGTCGAACGTCGCCTCCTCGGTCACATAATCGACCGAATAAGCGAGGCCCGAACAGCCGCGCCGCGGCGTCGAAAGCTTCACCCCGATCGCGTCCTGCGGCGCCTTCGCCATCAGCGCGGCGATCCGCGCCTCGGCGGCGGGGGTCAGGATAATGGCGGCAGGCCGCGTCCGGGTCGTCACGTCCGTCATCACAGCATTCCCAGTTCGAGCCGCGCTTCGTCGGTCATCTTGGACGGATCCCACGGCGGATCCCAGACCAGCTCCACTTCCGCATCGCCGATCCCCGGCACCGCGCCGACCCGAAGCTCGACTTCGCCGGGCATCGATTCCGCCACCGGGCAATGCGGGGTGGTCAGCGTCATCTTCACCTTCGCATGATGCTCCGGCGTGATCTCGACATCGTAGATCAGGCCGAGATCGTAGATGTTCACCGGTATCTCCGGATCGTAAATGTCCTTCAGCGCCTCGACCACCGCTTCGTACAGGTTGGCGCCGCTCTTGGGTTCGTCCGGGGGAAGAACCTGCGGCCCCATCCCTCCCGGCTCCTCGCCCGCCGCCTCGGCCGGCTTCTGGCTCAGGAATCCTTCGAGATAGTCGCGCTTGCGCTCATATCCCTCCCGGACCTCGCCGACGCGCGCCCTGGCCGGCGGGGCGACGCCCTCCACCTCCTCGGTCTCGATCTTGCGCTGTTCGTTCACCCGAAGATCCTCGTTACCCGTTCGATGCCGCCGACCAGTGCTTCGATGTCGCGGCGGCCATTGTAGACGCCGAAGCTCGCCCGTGCCGTCGCGTCGACGCCCAGCGCCGCCATCAAGGGCTGGGCGCAATGATGGCCGGCGCGGATCGCCACATGCGCCTC
>JBFWUJ010000119.1:0-3095 GCA_050247295.1 Sphingomonas sp.
CCGCCCGCGCTAGCAATCGGGCTCCGGCGCGCCTACATGGGCCGCCTCATGACAGCGGCGATGTCCATTCCCGGCCTGATCGATCCGGTCCCCGTGCCGCGCCCGGTGCCCGGCGACGGTGACGCGCACGTCGATCTGGTCGGGCTGTCGAAGGCGGAGATTCGTGCCGCTCTGGCCGCGGCCGGGCTGGACGAGAAGCAGGCGAAGCTGCGCGCCAAGCAATTGTGGCATCAGATCTACAATCGCGGTGCCACCGATTTTGCGGCGATGAGCGACATCGCCAAGCCGCAGCGCGCCTGGCTCGCCGAACGCTTCCACATCGGCCGGCCGGCCGTGGTGGTCGAACAGGTCTCGACCGACGGCACCCGCAAGTGGTTGCTGAAGACGCCGGATGGTCACGATTTCGAGATGGTCTTCATCCCCGACGCCGATCGGGGAACGCTCTGCGTCTCCTCGCAGGTCGGCTGCACCCTCAATTGCCGTTTCTGCTACACCGGCACGATGCGGCTGGTCCGCAACCTGACGGCCGGCGAGATCGTGGGCCAGGTGATGCTCGCCCGCGATGCGCTGGGTGAATGGCCGAGCCAGCCGGAGGGGCGGATGCTCTCCAACATCGTGATGATGGGGATGGGCGAGCCGCTCTACAATTTCGACAATGTCCGCGACGCGCTGAAGATCGTCATGGACGGCGACGGCCTCGGCCTCTCCCGCCGCCGGATCACCCTTTCGACCTCCGGCGTGGTGCCGATGATGGCGCGGGCGGGGGAGGAGATCGGGGTCAATCTCGCGGTTTCGCTGCACGCGGTGACCAAGGACGTGCGCGACGAGATCGTGCCCTTGAACCGCAAGTTCGGGATCGAGGAGCTGCTCGCCGCCTGTGCCGCCTATCCCGGCGCCAACAATGCCCGGCGCATCACCTTCGAATATGTGATGCTTAAAGGGAAGAATGACAGCGACGATGATGCGCGCGAGCTGGTGCGGTTGATCCGCAAGTACAAGCTGCCCGCCAAGGTGAACCTCATCCCGTTCAACCCCTGGCCGGGCGCGGATTATGAATGTTCGGACGATGAACGGGTCCGGCGCTTTTCCGATATCGTGTTCGAGGCCGGCATATCCGCCCCGATCCGCCGCCCCCGCGGCCGCGACATCATGGCCGCCTGCGGCCAGCTGAAGAGCGCGGCGGAGAAGAAGAGCCGGGCGGAGCTCGATCGAATCGCCGAGGAAAAGCTCGCCGCTTTGGGCTGATTGCTCTAGCCTGCCGGCGTCATCGGCCGGGGGGATCAGCCATGCTCACCGCGCTGCGCCGCCTGGCGCGCGCTTATGTTCCGGAAGCGCCGCGGCTGGCCGTGGCCGCCGCGCGGCGCCGGCTTCGGGATCGCGTGAGCGGCGACGGGCGGCGGCTGGTCCGCCGGTGCACAGCCGCCGCGCCGCTCCCCCATCGAATCGTCGAGATCAGCCAGCCGATCCGCAACACCGCCTTCCTCGGAGGCAAGCTCGCCAACATTCGCCTTGGCGTGAGCCGCCTCGACGGCATCGTCATCGCGCCCGGTGAGATTTTCTCGTTCTGGACACTGATCGGACGCCCGTCGCCGGAGGCCGGCTTCGCGCTGGGACGCTCGATCCGGGGCGGCGCGGTCGGCGGCGAGATTGGCGGCGGCCTCTGCCAGTTGAGCGGCATCGCCTATGAACTGTTCCTGCGCGCCGGCCTCGATGTGCTGGAGCGCCACGCCCATTCGCACGATCTCTACAGCGAGGAGGAGCGCTTCACGCCGCTCGGCCTCGATGCCACCGTCGTCTGGCCCTTTCGCGATCTGCGGCTGGCCAATGGTCTCGACGTGCCGGTCATCGCCCGATTCACGGTGGACGGCCTGACCTTGAACGCTTCCCTTCACGCCGCGCGAGCGATCGTGCCCAAGGCGATCGAGATCGAACGGACCGATCATGCCGCCCGGCGCGAGGTCAGCGTTTCGCGCGACGGAGCGCCGATCAGTCACGACCATTATCTCGTCGCCCCGCTCCTCTCCTGACCCAGCGAACGGCTCGACAAGCGGTGGCGCGATGCCGAATAGAGCCGGGTGATTGATCCTGCCGCCACGACCATTGCCTTCCTCGCCGGCGCCATCGCCGGGTCGATGAACGCGTTGGCCGGTGGAGGGACGTTCGTCTCCATGCCGGCGCTCGTCACGCTCGGCCTGCCGTCGACGATCGCCAACGCAACCAGCAATGTGGCGTTGCAGCCCGGCGCCATCGCCAGCGCCTGGGCCTATCGGCGCGGGCTGGGCCCGCTCGCGGGGATCAGCGTCCGCGCGCTCGTCGCGATCACCCTCGTCGGTGCGGCGCTTGGTGCGCTCCTGTTGGTCGCGACGCCGGTGGCGACCTTCGATCGTCTCATCCCCTGGCTACTGCTCGCCGCCTTTCTCGTCATGCTGACCGGCAAGCGCGCCTCCGAAGCGCTGCATGCGCGAGTCACGATCGGCGCGCCGACGCTCGTGGCGGCCCAGTTCCTCCTCGGCATCTACGGCGGCTATTTCGGCGGCGGTGTCGGGCTGATGATGATGGCCGCCTGGGGCCTGCTCGCTGGCCACGCCCCGCACGAGCTGGCCGCGCACCGCACCCTGCTTCTCGCCGTCGCCAATGCGATTGCCGCCGCCATCTTCATCGTCATGGCGATGGTGGACTGGCGCTTCGCGCTGCCGATGCTCGCCGGCGCGGTGCTGGGCGGCCATTATGGCGCGCGGGTCGGCCTGCTCCTCTCGCCCGGCACGATCCGCGCGATCACGCTCGTTGTCACGGGGGTGACGACGCTGATCTTCTTTTGGCGCGCCTATTCCTGAAAGCCGGCGAAGGTCGCGAATATGTCGAGCGGTTCGCGTTCCGTCCGCCACTGGTTGATCGGATGCGCCTCATCCGGATGGCCGAGAGCGATGCCGCAGGTCAGCATCCGCTCCGGCGGTAGGTTCAGCGCCTCCCCCACCGTCTTGTGAACGATCGCCCAGGCCTCCTGCGGGCAGGTGGCGAGGCCGCGTTCGGCCGCGAGCAGCATGAGGGTCTGGATGAACATGCCGAGATGGGACCATTGCGGCGGCCCGAAATGC
>JBFWUJ010000120.1:0-3021 GCA_050247295.1 Sphingomonas sp.
TGCGGGCGGAGGCGCACGCCGGAGTCGCGCCGATCGCGGCAGGCGCGCAGGAGGGCGCGTCGCGGTTCGCGGCCGGCAAGGGACGCGGCGGCGACTTCGGCGCGCTCTGACATGACGGGTTGATTACAGAGGCGAAATGGCAGACGTTGCCCTGTCGGCCGGGCTCCGCCGGGCGGCCCTGGAGGGGGGATTCGCGATGGATTATATGTTCATGCCGCTGAAGCGCTATTTCGATTTTTCGGGCCGTTCGCGGCGCAAGGAATATTGGATGTTCTTCCTGCTCTATCTGGGCTGTTACATCGTGGCGAGCGTCCTCGACGTCCAGCTCGGCTTCGCGACGGCGACGAGCAGCTCCGAGTTCACTGATGGCGGAGTTTCGGCGAGCTACAACATGCAAGGCGGCATGCTGACACTGATCGTCATGCTGGGCTTCCTCATTCCCAATATCGCGGTGGCGGTTCGCCGCGCCCACGACAACGACAAATCGGGCTGGTTCATCCTGATCCCGATCTATGGCCTCATCATCGTCTGGTTCCTGGAAGGAACCCGCGGCCCGAACCGCTTCGGCCCCGATCCGAAGGGCGGCAGCGGCGATCAGGCGCAGGCGTTCAACTAGATCGGGACGACGACACGACGACACGACGATACAGGGAGGCGCAGGCCATGGAATGGATGTTCATGCCGCTGAAGCGCTATGCGGAGTTTTCCGGCCGGTCCCGCCGGATGGAATACTGGATGTGGGTGCTCTTCCAGGTCCTGCTCGGCTGCGCCTTCCTGATCGCAATCGTCAGCATGGCCGGGTCCGCCCTGCTCGCCGGCGACGCCAACCAGGCGCTGGCGAGCGGCGGATCCGTCATCGTGCTGGTCCTGATATGGGTCCTCGTATCGCTGGCTTTCTTCATCCCGAACCTCGCGGTCACGGTGCGCCGGTTGCATGACACGAACCGCAGCGGTTGGTGGATGATGCTCTATTGGGGCCCCTATCTGCTAAGCATCTTCACCGCCCCGAGCTTCGTGACGATGGGAAGCAACACCGACACGATGGCGGCGCTCGGCGGTGCGTCGCTGGCGCTCAGCGGCATCTGGTTCCTCGGTTGCCTGGTGCTGCTCGTGTTCATGTTCCTCGACGGCACGCCGGGGCCGAACGCCTATGGCCCGGATCCGAAGGGCCGTGCCGACGCCGGCAGTGTCTTCGCCTGAGCAACAGGTTGCGGCGGCGTCGCCGCCGCCCTAGATCGCTGCCCGTGCCCCTGTGGCGGAATTGGTAGACGCGCTCGACTCAAAATCGAGTTCCGCAAGGAGTGCCCGTTCGAGTCGGGCCAGGGGCACCATCGCTTCGCGCATTTCCCTTCTCAGCGGCCCTCGGCTGCGGCATGGTCGCGCGGATGGATGAGCAAAAGGCCAAGGACGAGCGAACGCCCGAATCGGCGCTTGAGATGGAGCTGGAGGCAGTCGCCTACCGGCGCGACCGGCTGCTTGCTTCGCTGGTTCTGATGTTCGGCGCCGCGCTGGTGCTCGCGCTTCCCTTCGCGCTGCGGGCGGGGGCGGAATTCTTCCTTCCGGTCACCGCCGCGCTCGTCATCGCGGTGGCGCTGGTGCCGATGCTCGAGTGGCTGGAGCGGCACCGGATCCCCTCGGCGCTCGCCGCCCTGCTGTGCATCATCCTGTTCCTGGCGCTCGCCAATGTCGCGGTGGCCGCGATCGTCATCCCGGCGTCGGAATGGTTTCAGCTGCTGCCGGAGCGGATCGGCCAGTTGCGCGAGACACTGGCGCCGATCGTCGCGCTTTACGCCAATCTCGAGCAGTTCGTGGAGGGAATCGTCAACCAGCTCGGCGTTGGCGAACCGGCGGCGGCGGTGCAGGCGGTGCGGGTCGAAACGCCCAATTCGCTGATCCAGATTCTCGCCGCCTCGGCCCCGTTCGCGGTCATCCAGATGTTCTTTGCGATCCTCGTGATCTTCTTCTTCCTCGCCGGCTGGACCCGCATGCGGCAGCGGACGATCACGACCCGGGCCAGCTTCGATGGAGCGATGACCACGGCGCGGGTGATCCAGCAGGTGGTGGACGCGACCTCGGCCTATTTGGGCACGATCACGATCGTGAACATCGGCATGGGCCTCGTTCTCGCGTTCATCCTGTGGCTGATCGGTATGCCGACGCCGCTGATGTGGGGCGGAATCGCGGCGCTGCTCAACTACATTCCCTATATCGGGCCGATCGCCGCCGCGCTGCTGCTCGCCTTGGGCGGGCTGATGACCTTTCAGGATGTCTGGTTCGCGCTGTTGCCGGCCTTGATCTTCGTCGCAATCCATCTCGTCGAGGCGAACCTGGTCACGCCGGCGGTGGTCGGCCGGCGGCTGACCATCAATCCGCTTCTCATCCTGCTGTCGCTGAGCTTCTGGGCCTGGGTTTGGGGGACGACCGGGGCGCTCCTTGCCGTGCCGCTGCTGATCATCATCCGGACGGTGATGGATGCGGCGGGCCGGCCCGACATCGCCGGCTTCCTGTTCGAGGAAGGGACGCTGATCCACGATTCCGACGAACCGAAGGCGGCGCCGCGCGAGACGTGAAAACCAGTGCGCCGCTTTGCTTGACAGCAGCCGGGGCCTTACCCTAACGGCGCGCCTTCCCAAGCGGGTGTAGCTCAGTTGGTTAGAGCGCCGGCCTGTCACGCCGGAGGTCGCGGGTTCGAGCCCCGTCACTCGCGCCATTTGCCGGTCAGGCAAAGCCCGAGGCCAATGGTCGGCAAGCGCCGCGGGATTCAATCCCGTGACGGCCCCTTGAACCTTCCGGTTTCCATCCAGCGCAGCAGCGGCCTGAGCGGCGGGATCCAGACCAGGCCGGCGATCACATAATAGACGATCTGCACCCAGCGCGGCAGGCTATCGAGCAGCGGCGCGACGCTGACCACCAGCACCGACCAGCCGACGATCAGGAAAAGGATGAGCGCGATCCCGAAAGGCTGCCGCCAGCTCGGCTCTACACGCATTCGATCCACTCCCTTGGCGTCGCTATGGCATC
>JBFWUJ010000121.1:0-2979 GCA_050247295.1 Sphingomonas sp.
CGGCTTCGCCCGCTTCGGCCTTGCGAGGATCGAGAAGCTTTGACGCAATCGGTGGTGGCGAATCCGGCGCGGCGAGCCTAGATACGGCGCCATCCGGAACCGGACGGAGTAGAAGGTGGGCGAGAGGATCGTCATCGCTTCCGATCATGCGGCGATCGAGCTGAAGGCTCTGCTCGTCGAGCATCTGCGCGCTGCCGGGCACGAGGTGACGGACCTTGGGCCGGACCGCGTCGATTCGGTCGATTATCCCGATTACGGCTACAAGATCGCCGAAGAGATCGCGGCCGCTGCCGCCAGCTTCGGTGTCGCCCTGTGCGGCTCGGGCATCGGCATCTCCATCTCGGTCAACCGCCATCCCGCCGCCCGTTGCGCCCGCGTCGACGAACCGCTGTCGGCCCGGCTCGCCCGGGAACATAATGACGCCAACGTGATCGCGCTTGGTGCCCGGCTTATCGGTCCGGAAATGGCCAAGGCTTGTGTCGATGTCTTCCTCGCCACTGCTTTTGCCGGTGGTCGCCACCAGCGCCGGGTCGACAAGCTGTCCCACCCGTATTTCGCCAAGGAGCATGCATGAGCAGTCGCCCTGTTTCCGAGCCCGACGGCTTCTTCACCGATACGCTCGGGCAAGCCGACAGCGCCGTCGCCGAGGCAATTCGCGCCGAGCTCGACCGGCAGCAGAATCAGATCGAGCTGATCGCTTCGGAAAATATCGTCAGCCGGGCGGTGCTGGAGGCACAGGGCTCGGTCCTCACCAACAAATATGCGGAAGGTTATCCGGGCCGGCGTTATTATCAGGGCTGCGGCCCGTCGGATTCAGCCGAAACGCTGGCGATCGAGCGGGCGAAGCAACTGTTCGGCTGCGCCTTCGCCAACGTCCAGCCACATAGCGGCGCGCAGGCGAACGGCGCGGTGATGCTGGCGCTGACCCAGCCCGGCGACACGATCATGGGGATGAGCCTGGACGCCGGCGGACACCTCACTCACGGCGCGAAGCCGGCGATGAGCGGCAAATGGTTCAACGCCGTCCAATATGGCGTGCGTCGCGACGATGACCTGATCGACTTCGAGCAGGTCGAGCGGCTGGCGAAGGAGACGAAGCCGCGTCTCATCATCGCCGGCGGTTCCGCCTATCCGCGCCACATCGATTTCGCCCGCTTCCGGGCCATCGCGGACGAGGTCGGCGCGCTGTTCATGGTCGATATGGCCCATTTCGCCGGCCTGGTCGCAGCGGGCGAGCACCCGTCTCCCTTCGGTCACGCCCATGTTGTCACGACGACCACCCACAAGACCCTGCGCGGGCCGCGCGGCGGCATGGTGCTGACCGACGACGAGGGGATAGCCAAGAAGATCAATTCGGCGGTCTTCCCAGGGCTGCAGGGCGGTCCGCTGATGCATGTCATCGCCGCCAAGGCCGTGGCCTTCGGGGAGGCCTTGCGGCCGGAATTCAAAGCCTATGCGAAAGACGTCATCGTCAACGCGAAGGCGCTCGCCAGCCGCCTCAAGGAACGCGGTGCGGACTTGGTTTCGGGCGGCACGGACACCCATCTCGCATTGGTCGACCTGCGGCCCATCGGGGTCACCGGCAAGGACGCCGACGAAGCGCTGGAGCGTTCGGCGATCACCTGCAACAAGAACGGCGTTCCATTCGATCCGCTGCCGCCGGTCAAGACCAGCGGTATCCGGGTCGGCTCGCCGGCCGGCACGACCCGCGGGTTCGGCGTCGCCGAATTCCGTGACATCGCCGACATGGTGGCCGATGTGCTCGACGGTTTGAAAGCGAATGGCGAGGACGGCAATGGAGCGGTCGAGGCCGGAGTGAAGGCCCGGGTCCGCGAATTGTGCGCCCGCTTTCCCATCTATCCGGAGCAATGATGGCCCGCACGCACGAACGCTGTCAGGAGCCGTAATTGCGCTGCCCCTTCTGCGCCCATGAAAACAGCCAGGTTAAGGACAGCCGACCGACCGAGGACGGTGCGGCGATCCGGCGGCGGCGGCAGTGCGAGGATTGCGGCGCGCGCTTCACGACCTTCGAGCGCATTCAGTTGCGCGAACTCACGGTGCTCAAGTCCGAGGACAAGCGCGAGCCGTTTGACCGCGCCAAGCTGGAGCGATCGATCGAGATCGCCTGCCGCAAGCGGCCGGTGCCGCGCGAACGGATGGAGCGGCTGGCCTCCTCGATCCAGCGGCAGATCGAAACATCCGGCGAGAGCGAAATGCCATCGGCCCGGATCGGTGGGATGGTGATGGAGGGTCTGAAGAGTCTCGATCCGGTCGCCTATATCCGCTTCGCCAGCGTCTATAAGGATTTCCGGGAGGCCAAGGATTTCGAGGATTTTGCCGGCAGCGTGAGCGAAGCGGGGAAGGAATGAACGGGCCACCGCCAGCCATCGTGCTGGTCCGCCCGCAACTCGGCGAGAACATCGGCAAGGCTGCGCGGGCGATGCTGAACTTCGGGCTCACCGACATGCGCCTCGTCACCCCGCGTGACGGCTGGCCCAATCCGAGCGCCGGGCCAGCGGCATCGGGCGCGGACGTGGTGCTGGAGCAAGCACAGGTCTTCGATAGTGTCGCAGAGGCGGTGGCGGATTGCCCGTTCGTCTATGCAACCACGGTCCGGAAGCGCGGGCTGGTGGTGCCGGTGGTATCGCCCGAGGAGACGGCGCGGGAAATCCACGCGAACAGCGGCCGCTCCGCGATCCTGTTCGGCGCCGAGCGGTCCGGACTGGAGACGGAAGAGGTGGCGATCGCGGGCAAGATCGTCACGGTGCCGGTCAATCCGGACTTCCGTTCGCTCAACCTTGCCCAGGCGGTGATGCTGCTGGCCTACGAATGGTCGAAGCATGAGGCGATGGCGGTGCCGACGCTCGGCGACGAAGCGGAGCCACGGGCCGAGCACGAGCATCTCGAGGGTCTGATCCAGCAGGTCTATGCGGCGCTGGAGGCGGCCGACTATTTCCACCCGCCCGATCGCACGCCCGC
>JBFWUJ010000122.1:0-2955 GCA_050247295.1 Sphingomonas sp.
TCGAGTTCAACGTCGTCGCGGTGAACGTGCCGGCGTTGACGATGATGTCCTCGCTCACCGTGCTCGCGCTTCCGATCACGATCGCGCCCGGCGCGGTCAGCTCGACATCGTCATTGCCGCCGCCGCCCCGGTTGCCTGTCGCGCGGATCGTGCCGCCGGTGATCGTCGAGCCGGCCTCCAAAATCGTTTCCAGGCCGGTCACGTCGCCGACGATCAGCGACCCACCCGCGTCGATCAGGACATTTCCACCGGAAAGCACATTGGCCGTCCTGATATTGCCATTTGGCCCGGTCACGGTGATCTGCTGATTGGCACCAAGATTGCCGACGAAGACATCGCCGCCGGTGGCGCCAATGGTGATGCCGCCGCCGGCGTACAGATTCACGCCGACGATTTCCCGCGCGTTGAACACGGACGGATTTGACGAAATGCCGCCCGTCGCAAATCCCTGTAGCCGCGAACGGATATCGAGGTCCTGCAAGGTGATCGTTCCGGTTCCGGTTCCGGTCGGGATCGGAACGCCGGGCGTCTGGCTGTAATCCGTCACCTGCGGCGTCGTCCGCCCCGATGAAAGGTAGATGACGCCGTTCTCAACGGACGCACTGGCGGCGTCGTCGAAGCCGACATTCCCGCCCAGCAGCAATTGCGTCGTCGCCCCCTGGGCAGCGGCAACGAGATAAATTCGATGATTGTCGCCCGCCGCCCCGGTGCTCGACGGGCCACCGGTTTCACCGTTGTGCGTGATCGCGCTGGCCTGCGCAGTGCCGGTCGTGACGATGATGTCGAAAAGGCCCTGGTCGACCCGGATCGACCCCGCCCGCATCGCGACATAAGCGGTGGACCCGTTCACCGAGACCAGGCCGCTATGGGTGATGCTCGGCGCGACGAAGGCCGCCCAGCTGCCTTCGCGATCGGCGGTTACCCGGGATTCACCGATGGTCGTGATCGAAGAGTTGGCCGTTGGCGCGCCGGCGAACTGGATCGTGCCGTCGGGCTCGACGAACGTGCCGGCATTCGCATTCGTCCCCACGGTCAGCGTCGTGAGGAGGAGATTGCCGACGTCGAACGTTGCGCCAGCCCCGACGATGATGCCGCCGGTACTCTGGAAAGCCACCGTCCCGCCGGGCGAGGCGACGCCGGCGAGGTCCCGCAGCTGGCTGACCACGCGGCCGTCGAACTGCGACGGCACGCTGACCAGAATACGATTCAGCACCGCGAAATTGGCCCCGAGCGTCCCGTTTTGATAGGTCGCCACATTGCCGGCGGGCAGAAACAGGAACGGGTTGGTGGGCACCGAGATCGACTGCCAATCTATGATCGCCTGCGGCGTGTTCACGGTGATCGTGCTCGTTCCCGACCCGTTGGTGATCGTCGCATTTCCGCCCACCACGGTCGGATTGGCGTTATAGGCCTGCGCATGCGCCGGAGCCGGCTGCACGGCCGCAGCCGCGACGGCGCCAAGCGCCACACCCAGGAGCAAGCGCCCGTGCCTTGTGGCGAAGGTACGTCGTGCGATCTTCATCGGAAGCTCCATGGCCACAGCCGGGTGGTGATCGAGAGCAGGATGCGCGGGTTGCGGTTCGGCTGAAACGCCGTCCGGTCGAGCGGCGCAGCGACCAGCAACTCAAGTCTCATCTGATCGCCGTAGGCGGCGCGTATGCCGCCACCGATCGACGTCAGTTCCTGCCGCGGGGTGAAGAAAAGCCGTTCCTCGTTCCAGGTCCAGGCCTGATCTACGAAGATGAAGGGCTGGACCGCGAAGGCATCGCGCTGTCGTGCCACGGCAGTGCCGAACCGCAGCTCGCCGCGCACCGCGACGCCCCGGTCGCCAAGGATCGCGCCCGGATCATAGCCCCGACCCACCGTATAATTGCCGGCGGAAAACTCCTCGAAGCTCAGCAGCGGGTGGCCGCTATATTGGGCCCGCATCGAGCCGGCAAAGCTGATCAGATGCGCCGGCCGCAGTTCGAAATCGACACCGCTCCGGAAGACAAGCGCCGTCGGATCGCCCTCCAGCCGGGTGGGCGGCACCAGTCCCGGACCGAGACACGCCGCGAACAGCGGCCCGCACGGCTGCGTGGCGCCAAGGATATCAAGCCCCTGACGCACCTCAACCGTCGCACCGAGGCGCCAAAAGGGTTCGGCCGCAGCGAGCCGGGGATCGGCGCGCGGCAAGCCGATCGCCTCGACGGCCACCCGGGCGAATGCAACGCGCAAGCGGTCCCGGTTGAGCGGCAGGGCGCCGAAGTCGATGTCCTGATCGACATAGTCCAAGCCGATGGTGCCAAGCAGGTTGCGGGTCTGGCGGCGGATGAACGGATAGCTCATCTCGACATTGGCGAAGATTGTATGGGATCGAATGTCGAGTGCCGGATCGCCAAGATCGGGACGAGCCCAGGCGAAGGTCATCTGCCCGCCGAACCTTAATCCCTCTCCGCCGACCCGGAAGTCATGCGCGAGCTGCAACGTCTGCTGCTCGTCCAGATCGGGCGTCGTGAAGGCGGCGATCAAGGTGCGATCGCCAAGGCCGGTCAACCCGAAGAACTGCGCACGGGCAAGCGCTCCCCAGCGCCCCAGTTCGGACGAGCCGAGATTCTGTACCGTAAGATCGACCAACGCCGGCAGCCGCTGGACGACCACTTCGCCGACGACCTCGCCGCGGACCGTCCCGGCGCTGCGCAACGCCAAGCGTACGTTGTAGCCAGGCAGGTCGCCGGCCAGCAGGAGATACCGCTCAGCCTGGTAGCGATTGAAGACCTCGGGCTCGGTCAGATGCTGGAGATAGGACGCGATCAGCCGCTCGGCGCGACCGGCGTCGCCCCGCACCCGCAAGGCCGTCAGCCGCGCCATGACGACATTGAATCGCACACGCCCCTCGGCGATTCGCTGCTCCGGTACCTCAACCGCGGCGACGTAGCCGGCTTCCGTGAGAATCGATGCCGCGCGGTCGCGAAT
>JBFWUJ010000123.1:0-2892 GCA_050247295.1 Sphingomonas sp.
TTGGCGCGCCCCTCACCGGGCTCGCGCGTGTCCCCGGCGATTGGGCGCGGGCGGAAGCCTTGTCAAGGCGAGGGTCCCGCGCGCCGCCGCTCAGTTCCCGCTCCGCGGCGACACTTGGCGACACAATCCACGGCTTGCGCCATCATGCTGCGACATTTGGCTGCTTGACCGCAGCCTTCGGGCGGCGGGAGGAGAGAGATGATGCGAAGAGGACTTTCGGCGGCGCTCGTCCTGCTGGCGCTTGGAGCCTGCGCGACGGAGCGAGGTCCGCGCGGCCGCCTTGCCCCGGCCGGCCCGGTCGGCCCGCGGCTGTTCGTCAGCCCGGCGGGTGAGCCGTTCCGGCCGACGCGCGGCGGCCCGGCGCCGATCGAGGCCTGGTTCGCCGGCGCCGATGCGGATCGCGACGGCGTGCTGACAAGGCCCGAGTTCAGCGCCGACTTCGCTCGCGCCTTCGCTGCCTTCGACAGCGACGGCGATGGCGAGATCGAGCCGACCGAGGTCGCCCGCTACGAGCTTGAGATATTGCCGGAGATGAGGGGCGGCGGCCCGGCGATGCGCGGCGGTGGCGGGGCGAGGCGCTCGGCGATGGGCGGCATGCAGCGGGATCGCGCTATGCGGCGCGGCGGACGCCCGATCGGGGCGACGATGATGATGGCCGGCGCGGCCCGCTTCGGGCTGTTGCCGATCTCCCACCCGATCATGGACGCGGACGTCAACTTCAACGGCGGGGTCAGCCGGGAGGAATTCGCGGGCGCGGCGATGCGTCGCTTCGGCCTGCTCGATCCGACCGGCAGCGGCCGGCTCAGCCTCGCCGACCTGCGGGCGCAGCGGATGGACCGCGGGCGCCGCCGGGGCCGGCGGCCGGCCTGACGTCAGCGCCGCTGCGGCGTCAGGGTGCGGAAGGCGTCGATCTGGCAGGAACCGCCGGCGCGGCTGCGGACGGAATCGCGATCCGCGCAGACCTGGCCGTCGGCGGCCGCATCGAGATAGAAGCCGCGATAATAATCGAGCGCCGGGCAGCGACTTTCCAGACGCGCCCGCAACCGGCTCCGGTCGCGCATCAGCAGGTCGACGCTGTTCTGGCCGAGCAGCGTGGCGCCGACGATCTGGCCGGCGGCAATGCAACGCGGACCCCGCCGCTCGCGCCAGCGGATCAGCGACCTGCCGGCCGGGGCGATCTCGCGGACGCCACGCGGCACCCGGACGAGAATCTGGTAGCGCACCGTCATGTTGCCCGCCTGTGGCGCCCGGAGCGGACGCTGATTGTCCTGGCCGCCGAAGACGAGCAGAAACAATGCGGCGGCGGCGCCGGCGACGACGCTCATGGGCGATCCTTCATCGCGACCGGCTTTCCCCGCGGGCGCTTGAACGGCGGATGAATTGCCGGGCGCTGGCGGTGCGCCTAAGTCTGCGCCATGGCCGCCCCCTCGTCCTCGCTGCTTGCGTCGTTGCTCGATCTGCTCGGGCCGAAGGGCTTCACCAGCGATGCCGACGATATGGCGCCATGGCTCGCGGATTGGCGCGGGCGCTGGCACGGGCGCGCCGCGGCGATGCTGTCGCCGGCATCGACCGGAGAGGTCGCGGCGGCTCTCCGGCTGTGCTCCGAAGCCGGCGTGCCGCTGGTGCCGCAGGGCGGCAACACTTCGATGGTCGGTGGCGCGACGCCGGACGGATCGGGCGATTCGCTGCTGCTGTCGCTGCGGCGGATGAACCGGATTCGCGCGCTGGACGCGCAGGCCGATCTTGCGATCTGCGAAGCCGGGGTGATCCTTGCCGATCTGCATGCGGCGGCACAGGCGGCGGGCTGGCGGTTTCCGCTGACCCTGGGGGCCAAGGGATCGGCGACGATCGGCGGGCTGGTATCGACCAATGCCGGTGGCACCCAGGTGCTGCGCCACGGCACGATGCGACGGCTGGTCCTTGGGCTGGAGGCGGTTCTTCCCGACGGCAGCGTGTTCGATGGATTGGCCGCGCTCAAGAAGGACAATCGCGGCTACGATCTGACGCAGTTGCTGATCGGGGCGGAGGGGACGCTGGGCGTCGTGACGGCCGCCAGCCTGAAGCTCGTTCCGGCGATCGGATCGCGGGCCGTCGCCTGGGTCGGTGTCGAGACGCCGGCGACCGCGCTCGAGCTGCTCCATCGCCTTGAGGCGACGCAGCGGGAGGCGATCGAGAGCTTCGAGCTCATTCCCCGCAGCGCCCTCGATCTGGTGCTGGCCCATATTCCGGGAACCAGGCCACCGCTTGCCGGGCCGGCGCCGTGGAACGTGCTGATCGAGACGATCTCGCCGATGGCGACCCCCGGCCCGGAGCCCTTGCTCTATGAGGGGCTGCGCTCGGCCCATGAAGCGGGCGTCATTCTCGACGCGGCGATCGCGGCCAGCGAGGTGCAGGCGGAGACATTCTGGCGGCTGCGGGAATCGATCGCCGAGGCCGAGAAAGCGGACGGCCCGGCGGCGAAGCACGACATTTCGGTCGCCGTCGCCGATATGCCGCGCTTCCTGGTCGATGGCGGCGCGGCGGTCGAGGAACGCTTTCCGGGAACCGCGATGAACGCGTTCGGCCATCTCGGCGACGGCAATATCCATTTCAACGTTCGCGCGCCCGAAGGGGTCGGCCCGGACTGGGTCGAGGGCGATGGGGCGACGGTGAGCCGCTTCGTCCACGATCTCGTCACCGAGGCGGGCGGTTCGATCTCGGCCGAGCACGGCATCGGCCAGATGAAGCGGGACGAGCTCGCCCGGCTGGGCGGCGATGCACGGATGGGGGCGCTCGGCGCGATCAAGCGGGCGCTCGATCCCAAGGGCATCATGAACCCCGGCAAGCTTGTCCCGTCCTTTGACAACGAGCAGGACAGGCTTGCGGAAAACGGCGCGCCCTCATAGACATCCG
>JBFWUJ010000124.1:0-2739 GCA_050247295.1 Sphingomonas sp.
TGGCCCGTCGCGACCCTGATCATCGATGGTGAGCAGGTCGTCGGGCCTCGGCAACCAGATATACCAAGTCCTTCAGGCGGAAGCACAATCGACCTGGAGGCGCGATCTGCCATCGACCTGCTGATCGTGACATTAAAGTCGCATGGCCTGATTGAATGACGACGCCGATCTAGGATCGGGAACCAAGGGCGTGTATGAGCGTCAGGTAGCCGTCCAATCCGGGGCGGCGTCTTCATTACCGACTGCGGCATTTGGGCAACAGAACGGGGACTCAGCGCGCTTGCGCCTCTTGCTGGCTTCCCGTAAGGATGACCCGTCGTTCCCGGTTGGGACGCGAACAGAAAAGGGGAAGATTTATGCGGAAGCTCGCCATTGTTGTGGCGCTGACGTCCACGGCAATCGCCAGCCCGGCCCTTGCGCGGAATGGCGCCTGGTATGTCGGCGGCGATTTCGGTGCGATGATCGTCGAGGACATCGATTTCGACTTTGGCGCCGGCCCGATCATTCCGACGGGAACGAGCCAGATCGATATCGACCATGATTACGGCTACGACGGCGCGCTGTTCGTTGGCTACGATCTTGGTGCCGTCAGGCTCGAAGCCGAAGTCGGTTATCGTCGCGCTCAGCTGGATCAGTACGAGACCGTCATTGCCCTTCCGGGCATCTTTACGGCGGCCGGCTCGGGTGCTGCTATTCCGGCGCGCGTCGCCGACATTGGCGGCGGCTCGACCTCAGCACTGAGCTTCATGATCAACGGCATGTTCGACTTCGGCGACGAAGACGGCATCAGCGGCTTCGTCGGTGGTGGTGTCGGTATCGCTCGGGTGAGCTACAACAACCAGCGCGCCTTCTCGAACCAGCCGCCGTTCCTCGACGATTCCGACACCGGTTTCGCGTGGCAGGTGGTCGCCGGCGTTCGGCAGGCGATCAGCGACAATATCGACGTGACCCTGCGTTATCGCTGGTTCAATGTCGACGACGTCCGGACGGTGAACTGGCGCGGTCAGGAATCGCAGTCGCGGTTCCGGTCGCACTCGCTGCTCGGCGGCATTACGTTCAACTTCGGCACTCCGCCGCCGCCGCCCCCGCCTCCGCCGCCTCCGCCGCCTCCGCCGCCTCCGCCGCCTCCGCCGCCTCCGCCGCCTCCGCCCATTCCGGGGCCGTTCATCGTGTTCTTCGATTGGGACATGGATGAAATTACTCCCCAGGCTGCGGCGATCCTCGACAACGCGGCTGCCGCGTACACGTCGACGGGTCAGGCCCGCGTGGTTCTGGCAGGTCACGCCGATCGCTCCGGCCCGGCCGACTATAACGTCGACCTGTCGCAGCGTCGCGCTAACAACGTGGCGGTCTATCTCGAGGGTCGTGGCGTGCCGCGGTCTTCGATCTCCACCGAAGCGTTCGGCGAAAGCCGTCCGCTGGTCGAGACCGCCGATGGTGTCCGCGAGCCGCAGAACCGGCGCGTGGAAATCTCCATGGGTCCGGGATCGGGCTGGTAAGCCAGACCTTCCGCTTCGGCGGATTGTCGAAAGACTTGGGGCCGGCCTTCGGGTCGGCCCCTTTCTTTTGCGTAACGCCGATTGCCAGGGCGGCGGCGGTCGACGCGATGGTCGACCAGCCAAATCTCCTGTTCGCGGGTGCAATGCTTTGATAGGCGGTCCCACCGACTACCAATGGGGACGCTGGGATGCGGATCGCGATCATCGGAACGGGCTATGTGGGCCTGGTCTCCGGAGCCTGTTTCTCGGACTTCGGCCATGAAGTGATCTGTGTCGACAAGGATGCGGCGAAGGTCGAGGCGCTGCGCCAGGGAGTGATGCCGATCTTCGAGCCCGGCCTGGACAATCTCGTCGCGCGCAATGTGGCCGGCCAGCGGCTCTCTTTCTCGACCGATCTTGCAACCGCAGTGGATGGCGCCGAAGCGATCTTCATCGCTGTCGGCACGCCCTCCCGCCGCGGCGACGGTCATGCCGACCTGTCTTATGTCCATGACGCCGCGCGGGAGATTGCCGGAGCGTTGACCGGGCCGGCGGTCGTGGTGACAAAATCGACCGTGCCGGTAGGCACTGGCGACGATGTCGAGCGGATCATGCTTGAAACCGCGCCTGCGGCTGCCGTCTGGGTCGTTTCAAATCCCGAATTCCTGCGCGAAGGCGCTGCCATCGAGGATTTCAAGCACCCCGATCGGATCGTAATCGGCGCCGAGGATGATCATGCCGCCGGGGTAATGCGTGAGATCTATCGCCCGCTCTATCTGAACAAGGCGCCGCTGCTGATCACCTCGCGGCGCACCGCCGAGCTTATCAAATATGCCGCCAACGCCTTCCTGGCGACCAAGATCACCTTCATCAACGAGATGGCCGACCTGTGCGAATCGGTCGGCGGCGACGTTCAGGACGTCGCGCGCGGGATCGGGCTCGACCGGCGGATCGGGCCCAAGTTCCTTCATGCCGGACCGGGCTATGGCGGATCCTGTTTTCCGAAGGACACGCTGGCGCTGCTGAAAACAGCCGAGGACAATGGCGCGCCGCTGCGGATCGTCGAGGCCGTCGTGAAGGTCAACGATGCGCGCAAGCGGGCGATGGGGCGCAAGGTCATCCAGGCGCTGGGCGCGGAACCGCGTGGCAAGACGGTGGCGCTGCTCGGCCTCACCTTCAAGCCAAACACCGACGACATGCGCGATGCGCCCTCGATCGCCATCGTGCAGGCGCTGGAGGACGCGGGCGTCAAGGTGCGGGG
>JBFWUJ010000125.1:0-2669 GCA_050247295.1 Sphingomonas sp.
CGATCAGGCCCTCGGTCTCGAACGCCTGGACCGAGGCTGCGCCGAGGTGCTCGCTTTCGGCGTCGAGCAGCCGGCCATAGGCGCCGCCGACGCAATATGGTCGTAGCGCCTGCTTGAGGTCGTTCGACTGAAGGAGGACGGCAAGCCCAGTGATGGTGCGCTCGCCAACAGGCGCGCTCGCGAGCGAGGTCAGCGCCGTCCAGATATATTCCTTCACCTCCGGCGAGATCGTCACGCCCTCGCGCATCAGGATCGCGACGATCCAGTCGGCGGCCCAGGCGCGTTCCGGCACGTCGTGGATACGGCTAAGCGGTTGCAGCGACACGCTGTCGTCCGCGCCTTCGGTCAGTCCGCCGCCGAGATCGTGCCAATCGCCGCCCATGGCGAGCGCCGCCGCGCGGATCGAGCCGCCAAAATCGAAGGCGAAAACCTGCGAGCCCGAATAACGCCGGAACTGAAGCGCCATCAGCGCCAGCAGCACGGACTTGCCGGCGCCGGTCGGCCCGACGACGAGCGTGTGGCCGACGTCGCCGACATGAAGGGAAAACCGGAACGGGGTTGACCCTTCGGTCTTGCCGAACAGCAAGGGGGGCGCACCGAAATGCTCATCCCGTTCCGGCCCCGCCCACACCGCTGACAGCGGGATCATGTGGGCGAGATTGAGCGTCGAGATCGGCGGTTGCCGGACGTTGGCGTAGACGTGGCCGGGCAGCGAGCCGAGCCAGGCATCGACCGCGTTGATCGTCTCGGGCATCGCGGTGAAGTCGCGCCCTTGAACGACCTTCTCGACAAGACGCAGCTTCTCCGCGGCGACGCGCGGATCGGCGTCCCAGACGGCGACCGTGACGGTGACGTAAGCCTGACCGGCGTAGTCGGCGCCGAGTTCCTGAAGCGCGAGATCGGCATCGGCCGCCTTGTTCGCCGCGTCGGTATCGACCAGCACCGAGGCCTCGTTGGTCATCACCTCCTTGAGGATCGCGGCGATCGACTTGCGCTTGGAGAACCATTGCCGCCGGATCTTGGTCAGCAGCTTGGTGGCGTCAGTCTTGTCGAGAAGGACGGCGCGGGTCGACCAGCGATAGGGAAAGGCAAGCCGATTGAGGTCGTCGAGCAAACCCGGCGTCGTCGCGGTCGGGAAGCCGACAATCGTCAGGATGCGCAGGTGCGCGTCGCCGAGGCGTGGTTCGAGCCCGCCGGTCAGCGCCTGATCGGCGAGCAGCGCGTCCAGATACATCGGCGTCTCGGGCACGCGGACGCGATGGCGTTTCGTCGAGACGGTCGAATGGAGATAGGTCAGCGTCTCGCCATCATCGAGCCAGCCGCATTCCGGCATGAAGCTTTCGACGAGCTGGAGCACGCGATCGGTGCGGTCGACGAAGCCGCGCAGCGCTTCTTGAGGATCGACACCCTTGTCGGCCTTGCCTTCATAGAGCCAGCTTTCCGCGCGAGCGGCGTCCTCGACCGGCGGCAGATAGACGAAAGTCAGAAAGTAGCTGGACTCGAAGTGCGCGGCGTCTTCCTCGAAGTCGGCCTTGCGTTCGGCATCGACCAGGGCGGACGCGGCATCGAGGAATCGGCTCGTCGGATAGGCCCCGACGCCGTGGCGCTGGGCTTCCACGAAGATCGCCCATCCTGAGCCGAGGCGGCGGAAAGCGTTGTTGAGGCGGCCGGCGACAGCGACCAGTTCGGCAGGCACCGCGGAGTCGAGATCAGGTCCGCGAAAACGCGCGGTGCGCTGGAAGCTGCCGTCCTTGTTGAGCACGACGCCTTCGCCGGCAAGCGCGGCCCAGGGCAGGAAATCCGCGAGGCGGGTCGAGGACCGGCGATATTCGGCGAGGTTCATCATGGGCGGGCCTCAGACGCTCAGGTGGCCGGGGATGCGCAGGTGACGCCGCACCACGTCCACGAATTGCGGATCGCGTTTGGCCGCCCACACGGCGGCGAAGTGTCCGATCGCCCAGAGCCCGAGACCGACGAGCCAGAGGCGCAGGCCGAGGCCGAGCGCGGCCGCCAGCGTGCCGTTGAGGATGGCGATCGAACGCGGAGCGCCGCCGAGCAGGATGTGCTCGGTCAGCGCCCGGTGGACCGGCACCGTGAAGCCCGGCACCTCGCCGGCGTTGTCGGCCACGCCCATCATCAGACGAGCGCTCCGCCGCCGAAGGAGAAGAACGACAGGAAGAAGCTCGACGCTGCGAAGGCGATCGAGAGGCCGAACACGATCTGGATCAGGCGCCGGAATCCGCCGCTCGTGTCGCCGAACGCGAGCGTCAGGCCGGTGACGATGATGATGATCACCGCGATGATCTTGGCGACTGGCCCCTCGATGGATTCGAGGATGGACTGGAGCGGCGCTTCCCATGGCATGGACGATCCGGAAGCGTGGGCGGCGGGCGCCATCATCATGCTGACGAAGGCGACGGCCGCCGCCGTCGAGATATGGCGACGGAGGCGCAGGCAACGACGATTCATGGAACATCTCCTGAGAGGGGCTGGGTTGTGGGGGTGACGCGGTAGTCGCCGTCCGGCTTGAGACCCTCGACGCGGGCGAGTTCGGCGAGGCGGCGGGTGGAGCCGCGGCCGCTGAGCACCGCGACGAGATCGACGGTCTCGGCGATCAGCGCGCGGGGGACGGTGACGACAGCTTCCTGGATGAGCTGTTCGAGGCGGCG
>JBFWUJ010000126.1:0-2588 GCA_050247295.1 Sphingomonas sp.
CCTGCGGCCGGCCGATGCCCAGCCCGTCGAGATGGGCGGTGAGCACGACATGCTCGGCGGCGAGGGCCCGGCCGCTGCCCGGCAGGCGGGCGACGACGTTCGACGAGACCAGGGTGCGCCCCTCGGTCGCGATCGTCGCGCGGAGCGACTGGTTGAGCGCGAAACCCGGCACGGGTCGGGAGGCGTCGGCCGCCGCCGCGATTTCCGCATATGAATGGCCGGAGCGCGCGAACAGCCGCTCGGCCGTCGCCGGGCTGACGGTGCCGCCGAGCAGGGGGCCGGGATCGCGCAAGGCAGGATCGGTGAAGTACATGCCGGGCTGCCGCGAATAGACCGGCGCGGTGCGCTCGTACGGCGCCTCAGCCTGCCCCGTCGTGGTGATCGCGATCATGCCGACGGCGCCGCGTTCGACCAGCAGGCCGGCGCGCCGATCGCGCGCATGGCTCTTCAGCGCGCCGGAGATGTTGGGCGGGCCGCCGCCGATGACGACCGCGATCGCGCCGCGCAGGTCGACGCCGGCGAAATCGTCATGCCCGGCCTCCGGAAGGTGAAGACCATAGCCGAGGAAGACCAGGCGGCCTTCGACGCGCTCCGGCGGCGGGCTGCCGCGGACCCGGAAATAGATGTCGTCCGGCATCGCCAGCGGCGTCGCGGCCCCATCCGCGACCAAGGCCGCGGAGGAGCGATCGAGCAGGATGCGGCGCTCCTCAAACGAGACGGGCTGGTAATATCCCTCGGTGCCCGCCGGTTCGAGGCCGAGCGAGCGGAATTGTTCCGCGACGTAACCGGCCGCCCGGTCGTAACCTGCCGAGCCAGCGGCGCGGCCTTCCATCGCATCGCCCGACAGCGCCTCGACATCCGCCCACCAGGCGAGCGCACGAACGCCGATGGGCTCCGGCATGGTGGCGCAGCCGCCGGCGAAAAGCAGGGCGGCAAGGGCCGCCAGTCGTTTTACGATCATGGTCTCTCCACCGCCAGCACGCCGAGCTGGCGAAGCGTATCGAGATATTCGGCAACCTCATCGATCGGCGCATCGCCGACCGTCGCGGCCAGATCTTCGCGGATCTCCCCGACGCTGCGCCGCCCGTCAACGAGATTGAGCGCCTCATAGCCGAAGCTCGGCCCCTCCCCGTCCGGCTGGCGGGCAAGCAGGCGCGGGCGGGCGAGGCCGGCGCGGGCGAGGCGATCGTCGAACCAGCTATAGCCGAAACCGTCCATCGGCCCTTGGCGGAGGATGCGGCGATAGACCGGGCCGGACCCAGTTTCTCTGCTGGGGACGGTCGATACCCCAAATATCTCATTGTTGAGTTCGAACCCAAAGGGCTGCGTGGAAGCGCCTAAGGCAGTTGAATGACTCACGTAGTGCCGTAGCGCATTCGACACCGCGAAAACCGGAAAGCTCCCGCCTATCGGAGGTGGTGACACGACATTTGGCGCCAGCCCTGCTGTCCGGAGCGACAGCTGTCTAACAATGGCCGCCGCCAATGCGTCATCTTGATCCCTCACCACACTCGCGAGATAGTAACCCGAGGCCGCCGCGATGAAGATCGCCCGGCGCATCTTCGTCGGATCGAGATTGTCGGGGAGGTCGCGCTGGGTGTGGATGTAGCGATCCGGCCAGTCGGCGATATAGATGACCGGTACGCGGAAGCTCCCCTCCGCCCACACCTGATGGTCGCTGCCCATGTTGAAGCCGCCGACCTCGGCCTGCAGCGCGTCACGGCCGCCCTGCGGATCGACCAGCGGCATCTGCGCCGTACCGGTGCTCGCAAAACGCAGCGACTGGGCGTTGACATAATCGGCGAAGGCGAAGCCGACATCGGAGACGAAGCTCGGCAGGCTGGGCGGCGAGCCGTGCACCCGCAGGATCGATCCGGTTGTCTCGTGGCGGCCGCCGATCATGTCGAGATGGATGGTGGCCAGCGTCCGCCGGGCGAACTCGGGACGGGCGTTCAGGAGCGCGATCGTGCCCTCGATCTCGCTCGGCCAGATGAAGCGGATCGTGCGTTCCGGGCGCGGCAGCGTGCCGGCGGCGATCAGTCGCTGCAGCGTGCGCGCGATTTCGAGGATGCCGGCGCAGCCGCTGGCATTGTCGTTGGCGCCCGGTGATGGATGATCGAGATGGCAGGAATAGACGATCTCGCGGTCGCGGCGGCGGCCGGGGATGATCGCGGTCGGGATCAGATAGGCGCTGGGCGTCCGGGCGGCATCGACCTCGGCCCGAAGCCGCACCGTCTCGCCGCGCCGCAGCCGCTCCTGCCATGCCCGCGCGCGGGCGGGCGAGACCATGAAGGCGAAGGTCGGATACCGGCCGAAGGTATCGAGATGACCCCAGCGGACCAGGCTCTCGTCCTCGCCCCACCAGGCGGTGCGCTGGTTCTGCGCCCAGGAGACGATCCCCGCCGCGCCCAAGCGGCCGATGGCGAGATCGGCGACCGCCTCGGGCTGTGAGGAGGTGAGGACGAGGCGGCCGCGCATCTCCCGCCCGGCATAGTCGCTCTCATTGGTCCCCGCGCCGATGTCGACCAGCTCGGCCTCGGCGCGGCCGGAGACGCTGTCCTGCGCGAGGCTGATCGGCTGCTCGGCCC
>JBFWUJ010000127.1:0-2501 GCA_050247295.1 Sphingomonas sp.
GGTCGCGGCCGACTCGGCGAACTCCGGCTCGATCGGCGTGAACGAAAGCGGCGGTGCCGCCGCCGCGCACAGCAGCCAGATCCCGATCGGAGAGAATTTCGTCCTGCGCGCCATACGCTTTTCTGGCTGGACGCGGTGCCGCTTGCAAGCCGGGCGCTGGCTTGGTCAAAGGACGGCGAGGGAGGGCGCGATGCTCGTCACCGAAATGATCCGGCGCGGCGCGACCTGGCATGGCGACAGGAAGGCGATCCTTTTCGGCGATCAGGCGATGACCTTCCGCGCGGTCGATCGGCTCTCGAACCGGATTGCCCATGTCTATTCCGGCCTCGGTCTCGAAAAGGGCGATCCCCTGGCGCTGTTGCTCGACAATGGCCTCTATTCGGTGCCGTGCGATTTTGGCGGGATTAAAGCGGGCCTGACGCGTACGCCGCTGAACGGCCGGCTGTCACGCGAAGAACATCTGCAGATGCTGGCGCTGACCGGCGGGCGAACCCTGGTTTACGGCGCCTCCCAGATCGAGCGCGCGGCCGAGCTTCAGGCCGCGATGCCGCAGCTCCGCCTCTATGGGCTCGGCGACGCTTCGCTGGGGCCGGATATGCTAGAACTCGCCGAGGGCGCATCGGACGCCGATCCGCGCCTGGACGTGGCGCCCGACGATGTGCTGTTGCGCCTGTTCACGTCCGGAACCAGCGGCGCGCTCAAGGCTGCGGAACATACCCAGGCAACCTATGCCGCGGTCGTCCACAACGTGTTGTCGAACCTCATCGATCCGGCGCCTGGCGACGCGATGCTGCACGCCGCGTCGATGATCCATGCGAGCGGCACGTTCGTCCTGCCTTATTGGCTGCGCGGCGGCGCGGCGGCGATCCTGCCGGGCTTCACGCCGGCGTCCTATATCGAGGCGATCGAGCGGTCGCGGCCGACGGCGCTCAATCTGGTGCCGACGATGCTTCAGATGCTGTTCCAGGCGCCGGGTATCGACGATGCGGATTTCTCCTCCGTCTCGACCATTCTCTACGGCGCCTCTCCGATGCCGCGGCCGGTGCTGGAGGAGGGGATCAGGCGCTGGGGTCCGGTCTTCGTCCAATATTACGGGCAGACCGAAGCACCGCTCGCCATCTGCGCGCTGGGCAAGCAGGACCATGTCGATGCGACGCCCGGGCGGTTGCTGTCCTGCGGCCGGCCGAGCATCGAATGCGAGGTCCGGCTGGTCGGCGAGGACGGCAACGACGCGCCGCCGGGCGAGCCGGGAGAGATCGTGCTGCGCGCGCCCTTTGTGATGAAGGGCTATAGCGACCCGGCGATCGAGGCCTTCCTTCCCGGCACCCGTTGGCTGCGCACCCGCGACATCGGCCGGTTTGACGATGAGGGCTATCTCACGCTCGTCGATCGCACTTCGGACATGATCGTGACCGGCGGCTACAACGTCTACCCGCGCGAGGTGGAGGACGTACTGGCCGGCCACCCGTCGGTCGCGCAGGTTGCGGTCGTCGGGCTGCCCGACGAAACCTGGGGCGAAGCCGTCACCGCCTTCGCAGTGCTGCGCGACGGGCAGCAGGAAGACGAGGCAGGGCTGATCGCCTTCGCTCACCGGAGCCTTGCCGGCTACAAGGCGCCGAAAGCGGTGCGCTTCGTCGAAGCGATCCCGCTGAGTGCGGTCGGCAAGCCGCTCCGTCGCGCCCTGCGCGAGCCGTTCTGGAGCGGGCGGGAGCGGCGGATATGAGCGTGATCGTCGAACGTGCCGGCCCGGTCACCACAATCATCATCGATCGACCCGAACGGCGCAACGCCGTCGATCCCGCGACCGCCGAAGCGCTGCGCGCGGCCTTCGACGCCTTCGATGCCGATCCGGACGCAGATGCCGCGGTGCTGACCGGCGCCGGCGGCCATTTCTGCGCCGGTTACGATCTCAAGAGCTTCGCCGAATCCGGCGCTCATTACGATCCGGAAGGCGAAGGTCCGATGGGCCCCACCCGGCGGCAGTCGTCGAAGCCGGTGATCGCAGCGGTTGAAGGCTATGCCGTCGCGGGCGGCCTGGAGCTGGCGCTCTGGTGCGATCTGCGCGTTGCATCGCAGAGCGCGGTCTTCGGGGTGTTCTGCCGTCGCTGGGGCGTGCCGCTGATCGACGGCGGCACCGTCCGGCTGCCGCGGATCGTCGGCCAGGGCCGGGCGCTCGAGATGATCCTTACCGGCCGCCCGGTCGCCGCCGCGGAAGCACTGTCGATGGGCCTTGCGAACCGCATCGCGCCCGCCGGAGAAGCGCGCGGATCGGCGGAAATCCTCGCCGCGGAAATTGCCAGGTTTCCACAGCTTTGCCTCAGGACGGACCGCGATTCGGTCTATGCGGCGTTCGATGCCTCTCTTGGCGCCGCGCTGCGGGCGGAGGCGCACGCCGGAGTCGCGCCGATCGCGGCAGGCGCGCAGGAGGGCGCGTCGCGGTTCGCGGCCGGCAAGGGACGCGGCGGCGACTTCGGCGCGCTCTGACATGACGGGTTGATTAC